>JAUMOL010000011.1 GCA_031295385.1 Collinsella sp. | reverse complement strand
CGTGTGGGAAAGGCTGTAGGCCTTCTGGGCCATGGCGACCACCCCTTCGACTCGAATTCTTGACGGCCTGAACAATCGTCAATATCGGTCGGAGGGGTGGCTTTGTAAAGCCGTTTGTCTCCACCCGCGTAGCGGGTGGTTCAAAGCTGGCCGCTGCGCGGCCAGCGGACTAAAGTCTTGAATAGAGCTGGCCGGGCAAAGCCCGACCAGCTCACAAACTTTCCCTCAGCCCTTTTTCATCCGCGCGCGAGAAAGCCAGCAAGGATACCACAGGGCCCGCCCCGGGAGTGTTTTCTTCTGAGCGATCCCGCAGCGCGAAGCGCGAGGACCAGCGAAGAAGAAAACACGCAGGGGCGGGCCCGGACAGGTTAACTTACTCCTTCTCGACCGCGCGCATGATCGCCTTGTAGATCTCCATCAGCGGGATGATCAGGAAGGCCAAGCCCAGCGCGGCGATAACGCCCTTGAGCTCAAGCGTCACGGGGCCAAAGAACATCTCGGCAAGCGTCGGCTGCACGGTCACGATCACCGTCAGCACCAGCGCCAGCGCGGCCGAAGCCCACAGCCACTTGTTCTGCTTCTTCATGCTAAACAGCGACGCACGACGGCTGCGCATATTGAAGCAGTGGAAAATCTCGACCATGTTGAGCGTGATGAAAGCCATCATCACGCCTTCCTCGTCGGCATTGCCGGCGATCATATCGGCGATGTGGATGTAGCCCATGTCAAAGTACACGCCCACAAAGAAGCTCGCCAGCACCAGCACAGTGATGATCAAGCCCTGGACCACACAGTCCAGGCCCATATTACCGGCAAAGACGCCGTCCTTGGCGTTGCGCGGCTTGCGCTTCATGATGTCGCCCTCGGCATCCTCCATGCCCAGCGCGAGCGCGGGGAAGCAGTCGGTGACCAGGTTCACCCACAGCAGCTGCACCGGCTGGAAGATGGTAAAGCCGATGAGCGTGGCGATAAACACCGAGAACACCTCGGCAAGGTTAGCCGAAAGCAGGAACTGGATGACCTTGCGGATATTGTCGTAGATGCGACGGCCCTCTTCGCAAGCACCGATGATGGTGGCGAAGTTGTCGTCGGCAAGCACCATGTCGGCAACGTTCTTGGTGACGTCGGTGCCGGTGATGCCCATGCCCACGCCGATGTCGGCGCGCTTGATGGACGGGGCGTCGTTGACGCCGTCGCCCGTCATGGCCACGATCTGGTCGCGCGACTTCCAGGCCTCGACGATGCGGGTCTTGTGCTCGGGCTGGACGCGAGCGTACACGCCGTAGTCCTCGATGTGCGCGTCGAGCTCCTCGTCGCTCATGCGATCGAGGTCGGCACCGGTGATGGCATGGCTGCGATCGGTGACGATTCCCAGCTGCTTGGCAATGGCCACGGCGGTGTCGATATGGTCGCCCGTGATCATGACGGTGCGAATACCGGCATCGTGGGCCTCGCGGATGGCGTCGGCGACCTCGGGGCGGACAGGGTCAATCATGCCGGATAGGCCGCAGAAGACCAGGTCGTGCTCGAGCGCAGCGGGGCTGCAGTCGCTCGGGACCTCGGTGTAAGTGCGGCTTGCCAGCGCCAGCACGCGCAGGGCCTCGTCGGCCATGGCCTTGTTGGCGGCCACGAGCTCGGCGCGACGCTCCTCGGTCAGGGGGACGACCTTTTCGCCCTCGTAGATATGGGTGCACAGACCAATCACCACGTCGGGCGCGCCCTTGGTGTACTGCTCGTACTCGCCGTCCAGGGTCTCGACGACCACAGACATCATCTTACGGCCCGAGTCGAACGGGGCCTCGCCCACGCGCGGGTGCTCGGCAGTCAGGCCAGTAAGACCAGCCTTGCCGGCATCGTTGACGAGTGCACACTCGGTCGGCTCGCCCACGGCCTCGCCCAGTTCCTCGTCCCACTGGGCATCGGAGCACAGTGCCATACCGGCCAGGAACTTCTCCTTGGGCGCAGCGAGCTCGTGCTTGACGACGGTCATCTTGTTCTGGGTAAGGGTGCCGGTCTTGTCGGAGCAGATGGTCTGCGTGCAGCCAAGGGTCTCGACGGCAGAAAGCTTGCGGATGATCGCCTGGCGCTTGGCCATCTTGGTCACGCCGAGCGAAAGCACGATGGTCACGACGGCGACCAGGCCCTCGGGGATGGCGGCGACGGCAAGCGAGACGGCGACCATAAAGGTGTCGAGCAGGGCAGTCGGGTCGGTGAGGACGTTGCCCACGCCGTGACGGATGATGTCGACGCCAAAGATGACGACGCAGATGACGATAACCATAATGGTAAGGATGCGGCTGAGCTCGGCGAGCTTCACCTGCAGCGGCGTGAGCTCTTCCTTGGCCTCGGCCAGGGCGCCGGCAATCTTGCCCATCTCGGTGTTCATGCCGGTGCCGACCACGACGGCGCGACCACGGCCGTACACAACGGTGGAACCCATATAGCACATGTTCTTGCGGTCGCCGAGCGGCACGTCATCGGTGCCCGCGGCGAGCTCGATCACGTTGGCATGCTTCTCGACGGGCACGGACTCGCCGGTAAGGGCGGCCTCTTCGATCTTCATCGTAGCGCTCTCGAGCACGCGGCAGTCGGCCGGGACGGAGTCGCCCGCCTCGAGCATGATCACGTCGCCGGGCACGAGCTCGGCACTCGGCAGGTGCACGAGCTTACCGTCGCGCAGCACCTTGGACTGCGCCGCGCTCATCTCCTGCAGGGCCTCGAGGGCTTCTTCGCTCTTGGCTTCCTGGACCACGCCCAGCACCGAGTTGACGATAACGACGAACATGATAATGACGACATCGGCAAAGTCGGGCTCGCCCTTGACCATGCCCGTGAGCGCACTGATGACGGCGGCAACGATCAGCATGATGACCATGGGATCGGCCATCTGCTCAAAGAAACGCTTCCACAGCGGCGTCTTCTCGGCTTCCTCGAGCTTGTTAGGGCCTGTCTTAGCGAGGCGCGACGACGCCTCGTCGTCGCTCAGGCCGAGGTTCTCATCGACACCCTGGTCGCTGAGCACCTCCGCCGCGGCGGACAGGTATTCCTTTTGCATATAGAGTCCCCTCCTGGGATTCGGGCCACTCAGCAGATTGATGCCCGATCATAATTCCCAGGAGAAGGGCAAGGGCTCATCAAGGCTGCCGTGCTGAGCGGCAGTTGATAGTGGAGCTATGGTACCCCAAAGCAACGCGTCTAGCCAAAACAATCCATTTGGAAATATGGTCCATAAGCAACGGTGCAGGCCGTGTGATGCTCAACATTGATAAAACGTTTTTTCTTCGGCGCATCATCAAACTGAAATATCGCCCAGATAGCAGCGGTTAGAACGGTTGGTAAAGTTTTTGCATATACCGTTTTTCCGCAAAAAATGAACTTCTAATTCGGCATACGGTCGATTTTTTGGGGTATTCGGTCGCCATTTCGTTATAATCAACTCAGTTTTATTTCTTATGGTTTATCTATCAGCGCAAGACGATGTCAGATGGAGGTCTGAATGTACAAGCGCACTAAGATTGTATGCACCATGGGTCCCGCCTGCGATAGCGACGAGACCATCCGTGAGATGATCAAGGCGGGCATGAACGTCGCCCGTTTTAACTTCTCGCACGGATCCTACGACGAGCACCACGGTCGCATCGAGCGCGTCCGTCGTATTTCCAAGGAGCTCGGTCTGCCCGTCGGCATCCTGCTCGACACCAAGGGCCCCGAGGTCCGCACCGGCCTTCTGGTCGACGGCAAGAAGGTTGCCGTCAAGACCGGCGACAAGATCGTCGTCACCGCTCAGCCCACGTCCGAGGATTTCCACGGCACCGCTGAGCACATCTCCCTCGACTACCTGGCCCTGCCCTCCGAGGTCGAGAAGGGCTCCCTCATCCTGATCGATGACGGCCTGGTTGCCCTCGAGGTCGAGTCCGTCGACGGCCAGGACATGACCTGCGTCGTTAAGAACGACGGCCTGATCGGCGAGCGCAAGGGCGTCAACATGCCCAACGTCAACATCTCTCTGCCCGCCATCACCGAGCGCGATCGTCAGGACATCCTCTTTGGCCTGACCGAGAACATCGACTACATCGCCGCTTCCTTCATCCGTGACGGCGAGTCCGTCCGCGGCATCCGCAAGCTTTGCCGCGAGAACGGTGGCGAGCACGTGACGATCTTCCCGAAGATCGAGTGCGCCCTGGGCGTCGAGAACTTCGACGAGATTCTCGAGGCTTCCGACGGCATCATGGTCGCCCGTGGCGACCTGGGCATCGAGATCAAGCCCGAGCTCGTTCCGCACATCCAGAAGGAGATCATCGCCAAGTGCAACGCGGCCTACAAGCCCGTTATCACCGCTACGCAGATGCTCGACTCCATGCAGCAGAACCCGCGCCCGACGCGCGCCGAGGTTGCCGACGTCGCTAACGCCATCTACGACGGCACCGACGCCGTCATGCTCTCTGGCGAGTCCGCTGCCGGTAAGTACCCGGTCGAGGCCGTCAAGATGCAGGCCAGCATCGCTCTCGAGACCGAGAAGTACCTCCCGGCTCACGCTCCGCTCGAGGTTCCGGCTGACGCTCACGGCACCCGCGTCGTCAACAACGTTGTGGGTATGTCCGCTGTGAACATGGCCACCACCGTTGGCGCCAAGTGCATCACCGTGCCGACGACCACCGGTCGTACCGCTCGCCTGATCTCGCACTTCCGTCCCAACATGCCGATCTGCGCGTTCTCCCGCCACGAGTGGGCCGTCCAGCAGATGATCATGTACTGGGGCGTCATCCCGCACCAGGCCGAGATTACCCAGGGCACCGTCAACGGCACGATCGTCAAGGCGATCGAGACCGCTAAGGAGCTCGGCTACGTCAAGACTGGCGATTTGACCGTCGCTACCGCCGGCGATCCCCGCATGAGCGTCCAGCTCGAGGACAAGGTCTCCTCGACCAACGTCGCTTACGTCGCTCAGGTGCGCTAAATCGTACTTGCAAGCAGATTTGCATTGCAAAGGGCCCGGAAGGCATTGCCTTCCGGGCCCTTTTTAAGACCTTCTTCATATGCCGCTTCATCGATTTGCGTTCAGTCGCAAGCCTCTCCGATGCCGAGCGCACCACCGAAGACGCCCTGCGGCGGGAGCTGTTGGTCAATTGGGATGAACTGTTCACCGTCAAGCCGGCCGGCTAACAGCTAGCGATCAGGGGCAGAGCGGGCACACCGGGTGATGCGACGCGGGCGGCAAATCCCGCCTCAGTTAGCTCGATGACCTCGGTAAACGTTTCGTCGAAGAATTCCTCGGTCAGCAGGCGGTATGGCGGATGGTCGGGCTCGCCGGGGTTTTCGCGCACGATCTCGTGCATAACGCCGATGGTCTTGAGCACATACTCCTTATGGATGGGATACTGCCCAAAACGCGTCGCAGCGGTATACAGGCGATCGGTCGCACGCGGAATCGAAACAATGCCGAGCGTCTTGCCAAACCAGTCAAAGTCGCCTTGCTTTTTAATGCGGAATTCCTCGCACGGCTTGCCGCCGTGCGCCTCCAGGTACTGATTCACGCGCGTATTCCACACGGTATCGGCCACCAGATGCGACCAGACACCCAGCGTCAAATCGAGCAACGACTGCGCCACGTCCTCGGACGCAAGCGAGAACTCACGAGCGCCGGGACCGACAACCGGCTCGGCATCCCTGTAGCGCTGGGGATAGTGCACGCGATTCAGTCGCTCGCGCTCCTCGATAATCGAGGTCGCCGCGGCTGGCGCACCGGTGGGCGAACTTTTAAGCAACGGTGCCACATAGGTATCCCAGAACTCATGCTCACGAGGCTTAGGGATAGGCTCGGGCTTTGCAAAGTGCGTAAAGCGGTACGGGATGGGATCGGCGATGCCAGGGACCATATAGCCCACGAAGATATCCGGAACCACGCAGCCAAACAAAAAGGCATTGCGGTCGCGCACGCTATTGGCAAGCGCACCGGTGCGCTCCAGCAAACGCTCCGTCTGAGCGATATGAATGTTCCAGCTTGGCATAGCCACCCCCATAAAAAACCTGGATAACTATACCATCACGGCAAAGCCGCGCGGACGGCTACGCACGCTCTACGCAGCAACTAGTCCGTAGCACCGCTTTCGGTTCCATACGACGACGAAGACGCCTCGACCACATGGTGATATCGATCGATATAGATTGCACGGGCACCCAGGCGTCGCACCAAATCCTGGTGATGCGTGCTCATCAAGACCGTCTTACCCGCCGCGACATAAGCCAGCAAGAAATTGACCACGATGTCGCATGAATCCTCGTCGAGCCCATTGGTAGGCTCGTCGAGGACCAAGATATCCGGGTTCATCGACACCACCGCAGCCAGCGCAACACGCTTCTTTTGCCCGCCCGAGAGCTGATAGGGAGAGGCGTCGGCAAGGTCGGCAACCTGGAACAGCCCCATGGCATCGCGCACGCGGCGCTCGAGCTCGTCTGCCGGCAGACCCATCTGCGCGGGACCAAAAGCAACTTCCTCGCCCACCGTGGCGCAGAACAGCTGGGCATCGGCGTTTTGGAATACGAAGCCCACGCGCTGGTGGAACTTCTGAGCAGCAGCAGAATCCTTCAGATACGCCGCATCGACCACGTGCCCGTCAAACAGGTATGCCCCTGCGTCCGCGAGTTCAAGGCCGTTAATAAGACGCATAATCGTCGTCTTGCCGCAGCCGTTGGGACCGAGCAGGGCAACGAGTTCACCACGATCGACCTGCAGCGACACGCCATCGACAACCGTATGCCCCGCGTAGGAGAACACCACGTCGCGCAGCTCGATGAGCGGAACGACCTCGGCGCCGCCCACACCGTTCGTGCCCGCCGCACTATTCATATCGATCGTCAAAACGTCGCCCTTCCCCATTTGCATCCCCAGTCGGAACCAGCAGCGCCTACAGCACGGCGCACAACACTGTCAGCAGCGCCACGCCGGCCGCATAGGCCGCATCGCGCCAGCCAAACCTGGCGCGCGCGGGAGCCGGATACGCACCGGCAAAGCCGCGGCAAAGCATAGCCTCGTCCATCGCGCGGCTGCATTTCATCGCCTTGATAAAGGTCATGCCCATGATACCCGCGATCGAATCGGTACGCGAAAATCCCTCGGGCGCACGGCCAACGCTGCGCAGCATGACCGATTCGCACAGATCGTGCGCCGTACGACCCAGCACCTCGATGTGCTTGAGCGCCATATCAAACGTAAAGATAACTTCGTCGGGTAGATGCAGCATCTTGAGCGCCGCCGACATGCGGCTCCACGTGAGGGTCCACGAAACGCCCAGCACCAGCGACACATTAATGAAGGTCTTGAGCGCAATCTTGAGCATGGCGCCCGTAGCGGAAGCACCCAGCAGCAGGGCAGGCAGCGCCAAAACCACTGCGAGCCCCGCGGCGCCAAGCGCCGGCACAAAGGTCGCGCGCAGCCCGCGTACGGGACGCACGGCAACGAGCACCAGCGCAATGGCCGCCATCAACATGAGGTACAGCGGGCTTTGTGTCAGGCACACGCACAGGACGCAAACGAATATCCCCACCAGGCGCACCGGAGCCGAAACGCAAGAAAGGGCGCGGTCGACCATCGACCCGCCCTCGTGCGCGCCTCCACCCAGGCGAACCCGCTCAAGCAGGCTCGCCAGGTGCAGGACGTTCTTTTGCATCACGCGATGACGAGCGCCCGTGGGCTCGTAACGCTGCTCGACCGCAAGCCAGCTAGGCAGCTCGACCATCGCCATGAGCACCGCTTTCCTTGACCGTCAGCGAGATCAGACGGAATGCGATGGTGAGCACCGCCACGCCAATCACGCCGGACAGGATATACATGGCAGCCTGACCGGCAAAGCCGAGACCCTGCTCCTCGGAATAGGCCTGCAGGTAATCACCCGTAGGCAGCGCATCGGCAAAGGTCGGGGTGTCGAGACCGACCGAAGCCTGCAGGCTGTCGTCGCCAACCTCCTGAACGGCGGTCGCGGCGCCCTCGGCGTCCCACTCACCCCAGGCGTCACCCGTGGCCAGCAGGCCCAGCGGCGTGGCCACGGCAAGCACGGCAACCAAGATGAGCGTGGGGACCAGCGAGGTCTTCTTGGCAGCAGCGCCCTCGGCAGCAAGCTGTCCATCGGCGGCTTCGGGGCCGACGATAACGCTCGGCGCCGTCTTCTTGATAAAGCCGTAGATCGCGGCAGTCGCCACGCCCTCGACCACGCCGGCTACCAACATATGCGGGATCATCATGGCCGGAATGGCAATGGACAGCGGGAAGGGGCAGTACAGCGGAGCGCCCGAAGCATTCGTGAAAAGCATCGGCTGAATACCAAACTCGATTGCTGCGCACAGGGCCGCCAGGCACAGGCCGACCCAGCCGCTTACGATGGCCGAAACCGAGGTGCCCCAGCTCTTGTCGTGCAAACGGCTGTTAAGCGCGCGGAACACGATGGCTGCGGCAAACGGCAACACGAAGGCCATGTTAAAGCAGTTAGCGCCAAAGGACAGGATGCCGCCGTCACCAAACAGCAGCGCCTGCAGCGCCAGCGCGACCGAGACAGCAATGGCAGCAGCCTCGGGGCCCAGCAGCAGCGCGATGAGTGCGCCACCAACGGCGTGGCCAGTGGTGCCGCCGGGCAGCGGCACGTTGAACATCATGAGCAAGAAGGAGAACGCGGCGCAGATGCCCAGGAAAGCCATGTGCTCGCGATCGAGCGTGGCGCGCACCTTCTTGATGCAGTGGACCCAAACGGGCACCATCGCCACCGCCATGACGGCATCGGTCTGCGGGGACAGATAATTATCTGGAATGTGCATGCACGCCTCCCGGTTATCGGCGCACGGAATTGCAACGCCGTTTGAATCACCTTTCCAGTGTTACGTAATGTCAGATTCGTAACACGACGCGGGCTATCATAGCAAAACGGCGCACTGCCGACAAAGCAGCACGCCGTTATGTAATGCGCGTGTCATATATGCAGGCTCAACGGTGCCTTATACCGGGCATAGCAGTCACGTAGGACTCGGCAGCAGCCACCGCTGACCCATACCCCAGCGCAGGACCTAGCCGCGGACCTCGCCGTTTACGCCCTTGCACACCTTGGTGACGATCTTCTGGTGCGCTTTTTCGACCTCTTCGCTGGTGAGCGTGTGGTCGTCGGAGCGATACGTAAGCGCAAAGGCCATGGACTTCTTGCCCGCACCGATACGGATGGGATCGCGGTAGACGTCGAACAGGCGCACGCCCTCGAGCAGCTTGCCGCCGGCACTCGTAATACGACGCTCAAGATCCTCGCAGGTCACAGTGTTGTCGACCACGATAGCAAGGTCGTGCTCAACGGCCGGGTACTGCGAGAACTCGCGGTAGTTCTCCTGGTTGCGGGCGCCCTTGATCAGCTTGTCCAAGTCGAGCTCAAAGGCAACGACGACCTCGTCGATGCCCATGGCCTCGCGCGCCTTGGGGTGGATCTCGCCAACCCAGCCCAGCACGGTGCCGCCGGACAGAACCTCGGCCGCACGACCCGGCTGCAGGAAGGCATAGCCCTCGCCCTCGACGGGACGGAAGCGAACCTTCTCGATGCGCAGCTGGGCGAGCAGCTCCTCGACGATGCCCTTGCCAAAGAAGAAACGCAGCTTACGGTACTTCATGGTCCAAGACTGCTCGCTCCACTGGCCCGAAAGCACGCCCGCCACGGACTTGGTCTCCTTGGGCAGACTGGCGTTCTCGCGACCGTGGAACAGGCTGCCGACCTCGTACAGATGCACGTTGGGCGTACCGTGGGCCTCGTTGTAGGCCACAGACTGCAGCAGACCCGGCAGCAGCGAGCGGCGCATCTCGGTCTGCTCGGCCACCAGCGGGTTCATGAGCACCACGGGGCAACCGCGGCCCTCGGTGGGCATACCGATCTTCTCCAGGTCACCCGGGGCGGCAAAGCCGAAAGTCGTGGTCTCGTTGAGGCCGCAGGCGCGCAGGATCTCGCCGACCTTACGGGTGAGCTTCTGCTCGCGGGTCAGGCCGCCAATGTGGTTCTTGGCAGCCGGGATGGTCGCCGTCACGCGGCCCATGCCCCACAGGCGCAGGACCTCCTCAATCAGATCGATCTCGCGCGGCAGGTCGGGGCGGAAGCTCGGCGGGGTAACCATAAAGTCTTCGCCGTCGCGCTCGACGGTGCAGCCCAGGCGGGTGAGCGAGCGCTCGATAAAGTCGGACTCGATGTCGGCACCGCAGATGGCGTGCACGCGGGCCAGGCGCAGCTTGATGCTGTCGATGGTCTTGGGCACGGGGAACACGTCCACATAGCCGGGGGCGACCTCGCCGCCGGCGATCTCCTCAATCAGCGCGCAGGCAATGTCGGCAACATCCACGCAGCCGGTCTCGTCAACCTGGCGCTCAAAGCGAATGGAGGCGTCGGAGATCAGCGACAGATCGCGGCTGGTGTGCGAGGTGCGACCGGCGTTGAAGCAGGCGCTCTCGACCATCACATCGACGGTATCGTCCTCGATCTCGGAATCCATGCCGCCCATAACGCCGGCCAACGCCACAGGGCGCTCGCCGTCGGTGATGAGGCCCATGCCGGCATCGAGCACACGCTCCTCGCCGTCGAGCGTCGTGAACTTCTCGTCCTGCTGGGCGGCGCGAACCACCACGCGGCGCCTGCCATCGCGCTCGGCAAAGGTGTCCAGGTCAAAGGCGTGCAGCGGCTGACCGGTGAGCATCATCACATAGTTGGTGATGTCGACGATATTGTTGTGCGGGCGCACGCCCAGGGCGTTAAGGCGCTTGACCATCCAGTCGGGCGACGGGCCGACCTTCACGTTGCGCACGATGCGGGCGACGTAGCGGTCGCACAGGCCCTCATCGGCAATCTCGACGGAAAGCTCGTCGTCGGTCGCGCGGCCGGTCTCCGCCTTGATAGCGGGCAGCTCAACGTGGAAATCGCGGTCGAAGATGGCACCGGTCTCGCGGGCCATGCCGATCATGGACAGGCAGTCGGGGCGGTTGGGCGTGATCTCGCAGTCGAGCACGGTATCACTCGAGCCCACGTACTCGGCAAACGGCATGCCGCAGGGCGTATCCTCGGGCAGGATCATAATGCCGGAGTGGTCGCCGCCCAGGCCGAGCTCGCGCGCGGAGCAGTTCATGCCCATGGACACGACGCCGCGAAGCTTGCTCTTCTTGATCTTGACGTCGCCGGGAAGCACGGCGCCGATCATGGCCGTGACGATGTGGTCGCCGGCCTCGAAGTTCTGCGCGCCGCAGACGATCTGCAGCGGAGCGGGATTGCCGTCGGGGTCGAGGTTCTTGTCGCCCACGTCGACCGAGCACACATACATGTGGTCGCTATCGGGGTGTGGGGTCTTGGTGAGCACCTTGGCAGTCACCACGTGGTCGAAGGACTCGCCCACGGTGTCAATCGCCTCGACCTCGGTGCCGGTACGGATATATTCGTCCGAAAGGGTCTTGGGATCCTCCGGAATATCGATCATGGTCTTGAGCCAGTCGTAAGAAACACGCATCTAGCTCTCCTTTCATACTGAAAGCCTGCGAAGAGATGCAGGTGGAAACTTCAACTTTGTGAACATTCCTTACAAAGCGAGGGTTGTCCAAGTGCGGCAGATCGGCCCGAAAGAGGAGCGCCGCGTACTTTGGTACGCAAGCGACGAATGAGCGCCGAGGTGCCGTGCTTGGGCAGGCCGCAGCCTAGAACTGATTCAAGAAGCGCATATCACCCGTCATGAGAGTTCTGAGGTCGGGCAGGTCGTAGCGCAGTGCCGCGACGCGCTCGGCGCCAATACCAAAGGCGAAGCCGGTGTACTTCTCGGGGTCGATGCCACAGTTGATCAGGACGTTGGGGTCGACCATGCCGCAGCCCAGAATCTCGATCCAGCCGCTGTGCTTGCAGAAGTTGCAGCCCTTGCCGCCGCAGACGTGGCAGCTCACGTCCACCTCGCAGGAAGGCTCGGTGAAGGGGAAGAAGTGTGGGCGATAGCGCGTCTTGCGATCCTCACCAAACATGCACTTAACAAAGTAGTCGAGCGTGCCCTTAAGATCGCCAAAGGTGATACCCTCGTCGACGACCAGGCCCTCAATCTGGTTGAACTGCGGCAGGTGGCAGGCGTCGGCCGTGTCGGGACGATAGACGGTGCCCGGGCAGATCATGTAGATGGGCGGCTTTTGCGACTCCATGGTGTGGATCTGCACGCCCGAGGTCTGGGTGCGCAGCAGCACGTCGGACTCGCCGTGGGCGTGAGCCTCGGGGTGCGCGACGCTACCGGGGTTGTTGTCGACCACATAGAACGTGTCGCGAGCCGAGCGGCTCGGGTGATCCATGGGCGCGTTGAGCGCGGTGAAGTTGTAGTAGGAGGTATCGACCATGGGGCCGGACTCGACGGTGTAGCCGATGCCGCAGAAGATGTCCTCGGCCTCCTCGATGATCTGCTTGATCAGGTGCTGGTGACCGATCTGCGGACGGATGCCCGGCAGCGTGATGTCGACGGCCTCGTGCTCGAGTGCGTGCTTGAGGGCGGCGGCCTTCATCTCGGTGGTGCGCTCGTCGAGCATGCCCTCGATCAGCTGGCGCATCTCGTTGGCGCGTTTGCCCATCATGGGACGATCCTCGGGGGCGAGCTTGCCCATCATGCGCATCAGGCCGGTGATACGGCCCTTGCGACCGAGCAGCTCAACGCGCGCAGCCTCGAGCTTGGCGGCGTCGTCGGCGCTAGTGACGAGCTCCTTGGCCTCTTCCTCGAGTTTGACCAGATCATCAATCAGACTCATGTCTTCCCTTTCGTCTCTCGCGTTCCCCGCTTGCCGAGGCGGCTGCCGCCGTCTGACGTTGCGAAAACGCGGCCCGGTTCGGTAACAAAAAACCGCCCTCGGGCATGTGCATTGCCCAAGGACGGTTGAATTCCGCGGTACCACCTTGTTTGACCCGGCGGATGTCTGGCCCGCCGCGCCCACTCTTTGCCCCTTGTCGCGAGGCTCACGACTTCCCTACTGGGGCTTTGCCGCCGCTGGCCGCGTGCCCGTTGAGGTTGCTGCTCGGGAGTGAACGCTTGGCCCTTGCCACCGCAGGAAGGCTTGCAGCCCATGACCTTCCCTCTCTTGCCGGCGACGCGACGGGCAAAACCCTCTCCGTCAACGCATTGGGCTATAGGATAACACATTCTGCGAGCGCATCGCCGCGTTCCGTTTTGTTCGCGCTGGGTACAAGGCAGGTAGCTGTGCAAACTGGCCGCGCGCCCACCCGAGGCGCTCGGCCTGCGAGATTAAGGATACGGTATGGGAAAGAAACTCGATAAGAAGGCCCAGGCCGCCGTGGCAAAGGCTGCCAAGGGCGTCAAGGCCGCTAAAGTCGATAAGGCCGTCAAAAAATTCCGCAAGCTCGAGGGCAAGCTGTGGACTCGCGAGTACCTGCTCAAGATTGCCGAGTTCGATGGAGCGACGATTGCTCCTGCCAACGGTGCTGCCGCCCGTGCCGACGCCATGGGCACGCTTGCCGGCGAGCATCACAAGCTACTGACCAGCGAGAAGTCCGTTGAGCTCGTACGCTCGTTAGCGCGCGAGACGGTTGCAGGCGGACACGTAGACGACCCGCAGTTGCTCGACGAGATCCGCGTGCTCGGCCGCGATCAACGCGAGGCAAGCGTTATTCCTACCGAGGAGGCCGAGGCCTGGACCAGGCTCACCTGCGAGGCCGACGCCGTGTGGCACAAGGCCAAGACGGCCAACGACTGGGCGAGCTTTGAGCCCTATGTGGATAGAATCGTCGCCCAACTTAAGCATCAGGCCGAGCTCATGGACCCCAAGCGCGACCCATACGATGTTTGGCTCGACCAGTACGAGCGCGGCCTTTCCACCGAGAGCTTCGACGCGTTTTGCGACGAGGTCAAAGCCACCGTCGTGCCGCTCGTGCACGCCATCGGCGAGCGCGGCCAGCAGCCCGATGCCGACTTTTTGCACGCCCGCGTGCCCGAGGCCGCCCAGCGCGCCATGAGCTTCGACCTTATGAAGCTCGTCGGCCTGGACCTGGACGACACCACGCTTGCCTTTACCGAGCACCCGTTTAGCGAGGGCTTTGCCGTGGGTGACGCGCGCATCGCCACGCACATCTACGAGGACGACTGCATCTCCAACGTCTACAGCATCATCCACGAGGCGGGACACGCCATGTACGAGCTGGGCGTCAATCCTGCCTATGCGCGCACCTGCCTGGAGGGCGGCACTTCCATGGGCATCCACGAGAGCCAGAGCCGCTTTTTCGAGAACACCGTGGGTCGCAGCCGCGCCTTTATGGGTCCGCTGCTCGAGGTGCTGCGTCGTCACGCGCCCGAGGTCTATGGCAGCGTGGACGAGGACACGCTCTACCGCGCCGTGAACATCGCGCAGCCGTCGTTGATCCGCACCGAGGCGGACGAGCTCACCTATCCGCTGCACGTTATGGTGCGCTACGAGATCGAGCGCATGCTGTTTGCCGGCGAGGCCACGGCCAAGGACATCCCCGCGCTTTGGAATCGCTTTATGGACGAGTACCTGGGCATTCCCGTTCCCGACGACACGCGCGGCTGCCTGCAGGATACGCACTGGAGCGGTGGCTCATTTGGCTACTTCCCCACCTATGCGCTGGGCAGCGCCTACGACGCCATGTTCGTGCCGGCCATGTGCCGCGATGGCGTCGACCTTACCGGTGCCTGCGCGAGCGGCGATCTGGCGCCCGTCCGTGCCTGGCTGGGCGAGCACATTTGGCAGTGGGGCCGCGCCAAGGACGCGCCGGAACTCATCAAGGGCGCCTGCGGCATGGCGTTCGATGCCCGCTACTACTGCAGCTACCTGCAGGACAAGTTCACCACGCTCTACGAGCTGTAAGGCATAACCGACACGCCAACGCAAAGGGGACGCCGCGGAACCAATCCGCAGCGTCCCCTTTTTTCACCCAATGACTAGTTCGTTGACGCTAATGTCTTGGCAACGTCAGCGAAAACGACCCTAAGCGAGCAAGGTGACGTGAAATGAAAGGGCGCTGACCTTCTGGTCGCACCCTTGAAATTGAACGTCAGGTTGCCGCTTGGGGCCGTTTGCAGCGTCGAGCAGTTACGCGGTTTGGTAAAACCGCGTAGCTACAGAGCTTCGAGTGCGGCGGCGATGCGCTTCATGGCGGCGTCGGCGGCGGCTTGGTCCGGAGCCTCGGCCAGCACGCGGATCACCGACTCGGTTCCGCTCTTGCGCACGAGCACGCGGCCCTCGCCCGCCAGCGCGGCCTCGGCCTCGGCGATCGCGTTCTGCACGCCCATGTTCTCAAGCGCAGCGTCCTTATCGGCCACGCGCACGGCAACCTGCGCTTGCGGCAGCAGCTTGCACGGAGCCGTGAGCTGCGAGAGTGTCTCGCGCTCGGCGCGAATCACTTCCATCACGCGCAGCGAGGTCATAATGCCGTCGCCCGTGCGCTCGATATCGCCAAAGATCGTGTGGCCCGTCTGCTCGCCGCCCAGGCTGTAGCCGCCCTCGCGCATCTTGGCATACACGTGACGGTCGCCCACGCCGCTGGTCACGGCACTCAGACCGGCAAGCTCCAGCGACTTGACCAGGCCAAAGTTGCTGGCGATCGTCGGCACCACGGTACCGCCCGAAAGGCGACCGTGCTTGTTCAGGTACACGCCGCACACGTACAGGATCTGATCGCCGTCGACCACACGGCCGCGCTCGTCCACGGCCAGGCAGCGGTCGGCATCGCCGTCGTAGGCAAAGCCCACGTCCAGGCCCTGCTCCACTACGTGGCGCTGTAGGCGCTCCATATGCGTGGAGCCACAGTCCACATTGATGTTAAATCCGTCGGGCGCGGCGTTGATCACGCGCACATCGGCGCCCAGCGCGTCGAACACCGGCTTGGCCACCGAGGACGCCGAGCCGTTGGCGCAGTCCAAGCCGATCTTGACGCCCTGCAGCGAAAAGTTCGCGCTCGCGATGAGCGAGGCAATATAGCGGTTGCGGCCCTGCATATAGTCCACCGTGGCACCGATCTGGTTGCCCGTGGCCAGCGGCACCTCGCCCTTGCCATCGATGTAATCCTCGATGAGTTCCAGCACGTCCTCGTCCATTTTGAAGCCGTCGCTGTTGACGAGCTTGATGCCGTTATCGCAAAACGGGTTGTGGCTCGCGCTAATCATGATGCCGCAATCGAAGCAGCCCTCCACGGTCTGATGCGCCACGCCCGGCGTCGGGATCACGTGCAGCATATATGCGTCCGCACCGCTCGCGACCAGGCCACTCACCAGCGCCGCCTCGAACATGTAGCTCGAGCGACGCGTGTCCTTGCCCACGATCACGCGTGCCTTGCGCTCGCGGTTGGCGCCGTAATACCAGCCCACAAAGCGGCCGATCTTATAAGCGTGCTCTACCGTCAGCCCAACGTTGGCCTCGCCGCGAAATCCGTCGGTGCCAAAGTACTTCATGCGCTCTCCTTACAAAATAGGGGCGGACAGATTGCCTGTCCGCCCCAAAATGATACTCGATTATCTGCGCTACCAGAAAAACCCTACGCCGACGCGCTGTCGCGAGCCGCCTGGCATGTAGGAGTCTGACGCAGCGTAAGCGGCTTGTCCCCCGCCTCGGCCGACGTGGTCAGCGTATACGTGATCGTCGTCGTCTCGCCAGCATGCAGGTCAACGGTGCCCGAATAGAAGGGGATTCCATGCCACGTAGCGGCACCAAGACCAAACTGGGTACCCTCAACCGTAAGGTCACTGATGTTGCCACCCGTCGGGGCAAACAACGAGACATTCAGACGCTCGTCGTCACGCGCGGCATCGGGTGCGCTCGCCGCAACGTAGTCGGGCAGCTTGCCAGCCTCCTCCTGCGTCATGATGTTCGTCAGGGTAACGGTGATGCGATAGGAGCACGTGCCGTCACCGTTCTTGATGCCCTGACCAATCTGAGTGTCGGCGTTCAGATACCAGTCGAGCTTGGAGAAGCTCAGGTTGTTAAAGTAAACGCCGGCAACGGGATCGGCACTCGGATCATCCGGATCGGGCAGCGAAGCGTCAATGCCTGTCTCTTTGATGGCATTCTGCTCATCATCGTTTCTCATCCAAGCAATCAGACGGCCCTCTTCGGCACCGCGCTCGAATGCACCGACAAGCTTTGTAACGTCGACGTCACCGATGCCACCGAGAATCTTGTCGAAGGCGGCGCTGGCAACAGCCGCAAAGATGCCGTCCGATTCCTCGACCGGATAGTTCCAATACACATCGTGCATGAGAACCTTCGCCGCGTTGGTGCCGTCGACGACCGTACCATCAGGCAGCGAGACATTACCGACAAGGCCCAGCAGGTACTGCAAGAACACCGGATCGATGCCGACGACGCCATCAACGTCCTGCCCATACTGGGACTTCCACAGCGCGGCGACACGCTGCGAGTTGCGGGGCCAATCAGGCGAATAGGTATTGCCCGAGTTGTACAGGTTGCTGTGGTTGCCGAACAGCGCCTCATCCTCTTCGTCGACGCTCTCGACTGCCTCATCCTCGCTGAGTCCAATGCGGGGAACAAACTCGCCAATCGACATCTGGCCGTCGGTGACCGAAATCAGGCCCTGCGAACCGCCAAAGCCGCCGCAGGCACGAATCTCGACGTTGTTCATGGCGTACACAAGGTAGTTGCGCGTCTGGCCGTTGGCGCCGAGCATCTGGGGAAGGACGGGGGCAACCTTCTCCGCCGCGTCAACCGCGCCGTTGAGGGTGGCAAAGCCGTCCTTGGCCTTATCGACCAGCTCGGTCACCTGGGAAATATGAGTATCGCCAATGCCCTGAACCTTCTCGTTGGCGCTCTTGAACACCTTCGAGCTGCTGGAAAGCGAATCGGCGACCGCCTGCAGCGCGGACACGTTAATCATGCCGTCCTGGAACAGCTTGCCGGGCGTGGCCTGCGAGAGGTTATCGGCCATGGGAACCAGCGCGTTGCTCGAGACATCGGACAGGGCATCAATCATGGTGCGGGCTGCGTTGATGTCACTGCCATACACCGGGATAAACGAAGCCGCCGTCCACAGCGGGCTCGAGGTCTCCGCCTTCATGCTGTTGCAGAGCTCATCGATCTTCTTCGCGTCGTCAGGCAGCGTCGAAAAATCGCCCGACGTGACCTTGTCCTTAAGGCCACCGACGATCTCGACAGCCTCCTTCGCTTCACTCTTTACGGTCTTTGCCGAGTTAAGCAGCATAAAGCCGCTTGCGCCAAGCGCAACGAGAAGCACCGCGACCACAGCGGCAATAATGGCGCCGGTGTGACGCTTTTTGCGCTCGCCCTTGCGATGGCGATGACGGACCAGACCGTCAGAGGTCGAACTCGACGAAGCGTCGCTACCGTAGTTCAAACCAAAATCGTAATAATCTTCCTTGGAACCCGAGCCCGCAAACTCGGCACCGCTATCATCCAGGCGGGCGAACGTGCCAGTCTCGGAGGCGCCGGTGTAAATCGTGCCAAGGTTACCCGTAAGCCCCGCGCCACCGGCAGAGGGAGTATTGTTGGCGGCCTTGCCGGCATTAACGTTGCCGGCGCCATTCGCAGCGTTGGCAGCACCTGCGTTGTTCGCAGGTACCGAAGGAGCCCCACTCGGCTGCGACGCGGAGGTTGCACCGTCCGCAAAGACATTCCCTCTTGCACGGCCGGTCTTTTTTGCCTTTTGAGACTGCTCGTACAGAGCGGTAAACATCGCCGTCTCGCCCGGGGACACGCGCTTACCGGAACCGCCCTGTCCAGCGCCGCCCGGCGTGCCGGCCTTACCAGCCCCGTTCGGACGCGGCGGAACTGCAGGGCGGCCGCTATCGCTGCCCTTAAAGTGATTACCAGCCATAAAGAAATCCTCGCAATTGAGTCGCAATGAAAAAGTCCATAACGTTACTAGTTTATGGCATTTTGAGCATCGACAGCTAAACTCCAGACACGGACGTCAATTGGCGAAAATGCGGCACAACACCTTTTCTGTCTTGGCGGCGGCGCTAGCTACACCGTAAGGAACATCATCACGATGATCATGACAAAGCCGATAAGGTCGGTCGGCAAAAACACCGTCCCCAGCATAACGGCGCTGGTGATGGTCGCCGAAACCGGCTCCACAGTTCCGATGAGGCTCGCGCGCACCGAGCCGATGTCCTTAACGCCCTGCATATAAAGCATGTAAGCAAAAAACGAGCCGATAACCACGAACACCGCGAGCGCCTCGATGCCGGCAGCGTCGAGCGCCGGCATATGCGCCCAGGGCTGCACGAAGACGCACGAGACCACGCCCGCCGTGAGCATTGCCGAGCCCGTGACGATGGGGCTGCCGTATTCGGGCAGGATCTTGGCGGGAATCACCGCCATACACGCGGCGCTGACCGCACACATAAGACCTGCTGCCAGGCCAAGCGGCGAGATATTCAGGCTGGTGGGGTCGCCGCCGGTGGCGATTAAAAAGGTTCCACCCAGAGCCAGGCCAATGCCGATGACTTCGCGAGTACGCGGCATGCGGCGATCGGTCACGCAGGCGTAGCCCATGATGATAACGAGCTGCAGGCACTGGAGCACCGTCGCGGTTCCGGCGTTCGTCAGGCGCACGGCCGAAAGATAGCAAAACTGGTTGAACAGCAGGCCAAAAGCGGTAAAGAGCAGCAGCTGCTTGCGATCAGCGGGCGTCGTCCAAAGCTTGACCAGGCGTGCGCGGTCGCGCGTGACAACCACAGCCATAAAGAGCAGGCCGGCGAGAATCTGACGCACGCTCATAAGCCACAGCGTATCGACATGGTAGGTATCGAACAAAAAACTCGCGCTGGTGCCCGAGAAGCCCCAAAACGAACCGCCCACCAGCGTAGCCAAGACGCCCGTGATCATCTTGCGCGTCGAAGCGCTGTTCAGGCGGTCGCGCCATGCGCGACGGGTGTTGCGGCTGAGCTCGTCGGTGCCCTCGGGCACATCAATGTTCGATATATCGGTCATCGGCACCGAAGCCCCTGCGCCTTCGACCTGCTCGACACACTCTTTGCTCATTCCACTCCCCCGAAACAGCCTGGAAACAATTCGGCTTACCTTACCACGGCGAAGTCACCAGCTGGAGGCTTGTCCGTTTATCGGTAGGACAATTCCGCAGGCGTCTTTCCATAGCTCGATACCGCAATGGCCTTGCATTATGCGACAGCCAAATCGCGGCAGCAGGCTCTTTTGAAATGGATACGACAAAGCCCCCGAATTCCACAATGTAAGCGATTTTTAAAAATGTTCTTGCCACCGAGTTCAGGCTCCGTTATATTATCCCTTGCGCACTTGCGCACCCTTGATCGGGCGTTTAGCTCAGGGGGAGAGCGCTTCCCTGACACGGAAGAGGTCAGAAGTTCAAATCTTCTAACGCCCACCAAATGTTCGCAGCTCAGAGGCTATGTCCTCTGGGCTGTTTTGTTTTATGTCGCCAAATCAGCTGGCAGCTCCAACCGCCCAAGCAACCACCCTGCCCATACACAAAACCGCGTCAATAGCCACCGAGGCCGAGGCCAACGCGTCTCGAACCCATCCGAGCCGCAACTCCTCAGCAAAACGCCGCGATGTCTGCGCCCTGCGGTATCCTTGAGCCACTTACACCTGCAGCACCAAGGAGCCACCATGCGCACCGAGCTCGATGTCCCCTTTTCGCACAAAGAAGAAGCCAAGGCGCTGGGCGCCAAATGGGACCGGACCAAGAAGATCTGGTATGTACCCAGCGGCGTCAACCCCGAGCCCTTTGCCGAGTGGCTGCCCGGTGTTGACCGATCCGACCCCTCAGCGCCGTATATATATCTAGTACTGGGCAAGCGCGAGTGCTGGAAGTGTCACAAAGAGACCTCGGTCGCGGCCTTCGGCATTCCCTATCGAACCGATAACGACGAGAGCATCGCCATCGCGCACGCGCCCAACGAAGCCGGGTACATTGCCATCGACACGGCCAACGCCAACGCACTCGCCATCGTGCCCGCTCTTGGCTGCGTACCGGGCGAGATCCGCGACTACCTTCATAAGCGCTGCGGTTACAAGCCCGTAGGCGCGCGAGCCTCCAAAGCCCCGTCGCTCGGCAACACGTGCACCAGTTGCGACGCGCTGCAAGGCAGCCGCTATCTGTTCGAGGAGCCCTCGTCCCCGTTTGCCCTCACTGCCATCAACAAGCTGCCGGCACTGGAGTTTATACGCGTCGAAGTTGCCGGCGTCTTTGGCGTCCCGGCCACGCGTACCGACTTTGACCAGGCGCTCTTTACCTGGGCACGCGACCATCACGCCGAGTTCCACAAGCAACTCGGTGAGGGGATTTATTTGTAGAGGCAAAAGACACTCACAGCCAACTCCTCCGCATCACCTATCCCTCGTCGCCGGCGTCGTACACGATATCGAGGCCACAAACAGGGCATTTCTCCGGATACACCGGCATATGAACGCCCGTACGTTTCCTCACTTCGTCGCTGAACCTGTCACGTGCATCGATGAACCGAATGTCGAGACACGGTATTTGCGAGCCGCAGCAAGGGCAGGCGACGACAAACGACCCGCAATCAACCTCTACGCTCGGAAACATATTGTTGTCGATAAGGGCACACGGCAGTTTTCCGTACTTCCCCATCGCAATATCGCCTCGCCAGCTCATACATGCCCCTTCTCGCTATACAAATCAGGAAGAGCATGCACCGGCGGGCGGGCGCGAGATTGCATCGCCACGCGATCCGATCAAACAACACGATCGTCAAAGAATGCCAAAGCCAAATACGCTAATACGGCAGAAGCCCCGCCTTTTCACGCTTCTTTTCCGAGCGATCGAACTCAATGCGATGGGCCTCAAGAAACACCGTATTGGGTCGCCACTGACGCTCATTCGGCTGCCTTAGCGTCGCACCCGCAAAGGAAGCGTAGTCGGTCTTATCCAGCAGGTACGATCCGCACAGCCGATATTCGCCGCAAACAGGCTCAAACGAAATCAGGTGAGCATCAAATAGGGAATGAAGGTCGCGCCGAAGCAGAATGCCGTTGCTGGCAACCTGCGATTTGGGTCCCGAGTAATTCTCGATATGTGCGGCCTCCAGAGCTTCGCTGACGCCGCAGTCCGACACCGCGCAACGGCCGTCATAGGCGGCAACGAGCTGCTTGCGGAACCATTGCTGCCCCAATCGCTCGCGCCTTAACGCATAGCGGACCTTTTCGTCGTCGGTCGTACCCTGTCCGGCAAACTCTATATCGACGGGCATGTGCTTCAGATAACTCATGTCGGGCGCAAAACGAGGGTCCGGTCCGCCTTTATGAACAGGACCGTGCAGAACAAACCATCCGTTTTCGGGCTCGAACCGCTCAACAAACGCAAGGCCGAGCACCTTGTAGCCCACCTCGGTTGCAAATATGACTCCGACTGGGACGCCACATTCCATGCAGTTGAGCATTTTACGGTTGTAATTCTGGTCTCGAAAACCAACGGTACCCGGCGCTTGAACCGAATACTTAATGACCCACGTACCATCATCCAAATAGAGCGGAGGCACATCGGTGTAGAAGCTCTTTTTAGAGTTATGGACCGAAAGCGCAAAGATCTTATTGGGATCTTGCTTCACCCGATCCTGGCCCGGCCAGAAGATCCCTGAATCCCGCGTTACGGGAAAGAAGTCCGAGCCAATTCTCAAACGATACTGATACTGAGGGCTATCTTCCTTGGTGTGGTGCGGGAGGCTGGTCCAAACGCCGCCGCGCTGCTCCTCACCCAGAAACCACTCCCATGCCTCAACGTATTCAGAAGGCACAAGACTGCAGGCACGGTCATAGCTTGGTCCATCCATCAACGGAACAGCAAGGTCAATGTCGTTCATCGCCAGCGCCTACAACCATACGAACGCGAGTCATGCCCCTCAATAATATGACCAAGAGTCAATTATTACGAGATCTCATTCCGTGATCGGCACATCGTTGATGCTCTCGGTTTGCCGCTGGCGCGCTCGTACCCCGCCACCCCACTCCCCTGTATACTGATGTAGCACGTGTTTCATCCGGGCTTGTTGGGCCGGATTGTTCATGGGAGGGTCTTATGGCTGCTTCGAATCCGCCTAAGGGGAGCGTTTCTTCTTCGTCCATCAAGCCGGTTACGCGCAAGGCCGTGCGTTGCCAGCGCGAGGTCGCTTGGCTTGTCACGCAGGCGGCGGGCAGGCTCGTGGCGACCACTCAGGACGTCAACGCGCCTACGCCGAGCTTTGTGCTGGCAGCGGCGCTGGATTTCGTGCGCCAATTGGAGCTTGCCGAACAGGATGCCGGCGGCCACCTCGACTACCAGAATGTTATGGCGCCCGACCTGCAAACGTTCTGCCACATGGCCAAGTTGCCCGCCGCGCCCAATGCGCTTTCGGACGCAGGCTACATGTTTACGCTTTCGGGCGCGGACCTTATCCGCGACATCTATGCATACTGCAGCGAGCTCGCCGAGCGCCACGTCTTTGACGCGGCAGAAGTCAAACCGGGAAATGTAATCAAGCTGGTTCTTAGGCTGTTCTTGATGGACGGGTTCGTGGCCATGCCGGCGTAAGCCGAGTCTTCAGCATCACCGTCGACTGAGCAACAACCGCTTTACCTTAGTGGGCGCCAATCGAGGGTCGATTATTGGGTCGCCTCGTCCACTAGCGCATTTATTCCACGCGCTCTGACAGTCGATACTTGCGGTTGCGGCTCGTCGCCGGCGCCGTGGGCTCAAGCTCGCCTTGAGCAATGAGCGCGTTGACGCGCGACCTTACCTGGGAAATTGTAAGCCCCGTACGTTCTGCCAGCTCACGCGTCCCCAGCTCGCCGTAGTGTTTGAGTGCCGTCACAATTAAGCCCCCGCCATGATCGACCGGCTCGATCTTTGAACGGTAAAGTACGACCTTGAACCGATCGAACCCCGGGCAGAACAGGGGCTCGGCCAGACCATGCGCGCGCATGGCATCGATCATCATCGGGATGCCCGAGCCATTGCCCTCAGCCGGCGAACCTGCGCCATCCGGCAGCGGGACAATCGACATGAGTTTCACGAGCGTCGCGTTACGGCATCGGGAGCTGCCGTCAAACAAGTTCTCGCGAGTCTTTCCCCCGTATAGGCCGCCGGGGTTCGTCACCTCGATACGGTCATCAAAGACGTCAACAGCGATCGACTGCCCACAGAACCGATCTCCGTATTCTCGGTGGATTACGGCGTTGGCGATTGCCTCGCGCAGGACTTCCTCGGGAATCTCCAGCGAGTCGACACGCGAGACGCCTTGGATCGTCGAGGTTCGCCGCAAATTCTTGGCGATTGCCGCGACGGCATCCGAGATCATTTCGCCCAACGTTCCCTCGCAGATCGTACGGTCCATGAACCTCAACGACCCCGCCGCGCCCTTCTGCGTTCCGGCATAGACCGCCACATCGATAAAGAGCTTGGGATAGAACTGCTGAGGATAGGCACCCGCGGCCAGGAGCCCGGCCTTAGTAACATTGCCCTGGGAGTCGAGGAAATTCAGGCGCTCCAGCTTCGTTTTCTTGTCCGGCGCGCCGCGCATTGCACGGGGTGTCAGCGAGAAAGCACGCTCTATCGTGCGGTCGACCAGGGCCTCGTCAAGATCGCCTGCGACCGCGCCGGGTACTGCATCGCGACCACTGGGGCTCGTCCGTTCATACGATGACAGTGCCAAAACCTCGGTCGACGAGAGCGGAACATCTTTGTCATCGATGCGTTTGTAGCTGCCGCCTTGAGCGCCCCGCTCTATGACATAACAAGGCTTGCTCGACGGGTCGAGCTCCTCAATCGTGATGACCAGAACCACGGTGTCCTGGAGCTCCACGCGTTCAATGGTGTATTTGGGCGGATTGGCCAGTTTTCCGCGACCGCCGGCATCACCCATGCCTGCGACAAATTGGTTGAGCACCTTCTCGGTCTCAAAGTTCTCAACCGGGACAAAGCCCGCGCGCTCGCTCACTCCGAGTACGATGATGCCGCCGGCGGTATTCGCGAATGCGCTAACCGTTTCCCATACGTCGCGGGAAAGCGTCGTGGCGCTCTCCTTGACCTCGACGTTAAGATCGTCCGAGCCCATGCGCCTTAAAGACTCGAGCAGACCGGTCAGCTCGTTTTCGTTCATCTGCACGTCCTTTCGCTCGGTCCGGCGGAGAATGCCGCGAATAGATTTCCTTCGTCTCTCAGTTATCTCTCGTAATTATCTCTTGTCTCTCTGTTATCTCTCGTATTAGAGATGAGTGAAAGATGAGAGATAAGATATCTGCCATCTGTTTCATTTAAACATGTTTTTGCTGGTAGAACAATCGATATTGAGACAATGCCGTGATTTCTTGTCTCTTTGCTGCTCAGTTATCTCTCGTAATCATCTCTCGTCTTTGTGCCATCTCTCGTATTAGTGACAAATGAGAAATGAGAGATACGTAGGTGATGGGCGAGCGTGGATTTTTGGACGGTCGGAAAATCCCTCAAACAAAAAACGGGGCCGGCCTTACGCCGAGCCCCGTTTTCAAACGGTCAGTTAGTTATCCAACGCGCGAGCATAGCAGTCAACTTTACGCCGCCGCGAACACTCCCAAGCCCGTTCCGATGATGCAGATCGCGAAGATGCCAATAATAATCCAAATGGTCTTGACACCCTTTTTATAGAGGGCAACGCAAGCGAACGTTGCCAGCAAGGGCAGAAGGCCAGGGAAGATCGAGTCGAACAAATCCTGCAGGACAATCTCCGAACCACCCACATCAAAGGTCAAAGCAGTGGACAGCGAGACCTGCGCCGCAATCATCGCGCCAATGACGGTCATTCCGAGGACACCGGCAGCATGCGTCATGCGAGACATAAGGTTGTTCTCTTCGGACTGCTGCAGGAACTTGGTTCCCAGGTCGTATCCCAGATGGGCGGCGACGATACGCGTTGCAAAGTTAATCACGGAGTAGATGAGCGCATACACGATGGGGCCGAGCGGGTTGCCCGTCGAAGCGATACCAATACCAATGCCGGCGGCGACCACGCGGAACGTACCCCAGTAGAACGAATCGCCAATGCCGGAAAGCGGTCCCATGAGGCCGACCTTCATGGCGTTAATCGAGGACGTGTCGAAGTTCTTATCGGCGGCCGCCTGCTCTTCCATCGAAACCGTTAGGCCGGCTACAAACGGAAGCACATGAGGCGTGATGTTAAAGAACTCGGTATGGCGATCGAGCGCCGCATAGTAATCGTCGTCGTTGGGATAGATCTTTCGCAGGGGCTTCTGAATGGTGTACATGAAGCCCATTGCCATCATCTTGTCGTACGACTGCGAGCACTGGCTCGTAAACTGGCGAAGGAACATGCTCCGATACATATCGGGAGTCATAATCGCGTCCTTCTTGGCCTCTTTGAGGTCGGTGTTCTGGGTAGCCATTAGAAGTCCTCCTCTTCATCCTCGGCAACCGCCTGCGGACCGGACGAGCCCTCGCGGAAGGCCAGGAGCAGTGCGACGCAAATGGCAGCTGCGGCGACGCCGATAACGTCCATCTTGAGGTAGATGACCATAATGAATCCCAGGAACAGCCAAGGAAGCAGCTTGTTATCGCCCATGGTCCTGATAAGAAGTGCGAAGCCGATGCAGACCATGACGCCGGATGCAACGTTGAGGCCGTCCATCACAAACTGCGGAATCGCGTTGAGCGCATTGTTGATGAGGTCGGCACCAAAGAACAGCGAGCAAAACACCAGCAGTGCAGACGGAATGCCAATCGACAGCGGCACGACGGTCAGATGGTACAGGTTCGCCTTGGCAAGATCGCGATTTGCCAGAGCGGTCTCAATCTTCCTGCAGGCAAAGGCACCCGGAACGGCGTAGCAGAAGTTGCGCCACACCTGAAGGAAGACGGAGACGGGAAGGGCGAGCGCGACGGCAGTTGCCGTGCCCGTACCCGTAATGACGGCAAACGCGCAGCCAAGCACGCCGGAGGCATAGACCTCGGGAGGAACCGCCGCGCCGACCATGATGGCGCCCATGAACATGGACTCCAAAGCAGCGCCGACGATAACGCCCTGCTGGACATCGCCAAGGATCAAGCCAACGAACAGGCTCGTAAACAGCGGACGACCAAGCATCGTAATGCCAAATAATTGCTCGTCCATGGACGCAATAAATGCGACCAGTGCAACTAGAAGATACTGGACAACCATTTCGATCAACCCCAGAAACGGGTCTGCAGGCGAGGCATTCTGCGCAGCTCGCCTGCAGACAACCGCAGCAATTTGAGAGGATTAGTAGTTCATCTGGTGATAGTAACGACGCGTGGTGAGCGGGTGGTTACGGACGTGCTCGAGATGGCAGCTCAGACGCTCGGTGATGGTGTAGGTGACCATCGGGGAGACGATCTTGCGGAACTCGGGGTCGCTGAACGGCAGCTCGACCTCGGCGGTGTCGAACTTGTTCACGCGGACATGGACGCCCTTCTCGTCGGCGAGCATGTGAGTGAAGTTGTCCACGCGGTCCATGAGCTTACGGGTGTCGTCCTCGCCGTAGAGCATGATGAGGCTCGTGCCCTCCTCGCACAGTTCGATGGTGCCGTGGAAGAACTCGGCGGCGTGGATAGACTTGGTCTTGATCCACTGCATCTCCTCGAGAATGCACATAGCGTAGTCGTAGGCCTCGCCCCAGAGCATGCCGGAACCAATCACCATGTGGTAGTCGGTGTCCTTGAAGTCCTCGGCCATGGCGGCGCAGCGCTCGTCCTGAGCGTCCTTGGCCTTGATGAGGTACGGAGCGATGTTGCCGAACTCCTCCATGAAGGTGTCGTACTTGGGGAAGGCGCCGGCGTTCTTGAGGAAGCGGGCGACCAGCGTGATCTGGTAGGTGTAGATGGCCTCGCACAGAACGTCGTCCTCGGCGAAGCTGAAGAACTTGTAATCGGCGTACTCGGTGGCCGGGGTGTTGTCGTTGGAGACATACATCAGCGTGCGGGCGCCCTGCTCCTGGCAGAACTTGGCGGCCTCGATGATCTCGGGGGTGGTGCCGGTACGGGTGGAGAAGACGCAGACCGAGTCCTTGTTGAAGGTCTTGGGCGGGCATGCGAGGAACTCAGCGGCAATCTCGCAGTGGACGTCGACGTCGGCCGTGGTGGTCTCGACCCAATACTTCATCGGGAGCGTGTGGGCCCAGGTGCCGCCGCAGCCGATGAAGAAGATGTTGGAATAACCCTGCTCGCAGACCTTGTCCACGGCAGCCTCAATCTGAGGACGGAGAGCGAGGGCATCGCTCACAACCTTCTCGTAACGAGGCTCATCGAAATTGAACATCCCTTACTCCTAACTCACTTGGATGAACCCTTCATTCATCCCATGACGTTATAATACTTTATATAACTAACTATGCAAGAACTATTTCAGGTTTTTTTAATTTTTCTTTAATAAAAAGCCCGCCGATCAAATGATCGGCGGGCATAGACATAGAGCATCGGTTCAATAAAAACCGAACACCAACATGTTTTCGGCTAAAAAACGTCCTTGGCAAACACCTTTGAGTCATTGGGGACCTGACGGATTTCGATAACCACGCCATCGTTCACAAGCTCTTGGATATGCTCGGCATCGGTTTCGGTCGCAAAGATCGCGGGGGTCGGATGAAGCGTGGTCTCGGGAGACTTTCGAGTTCCGCCCAAATTGATCTCCTTGATGTCTTTGCAACCCTTAGCAAGGCGATAGGCATCCTCGATCGTCTCGACAATGATAAACAGCGAATACTTGTCGGTAACGCCGCTGTTGAGCGCCTCGATAGCAGCGTCAACATCCTTGATGACGAGTTTAACGCCGCTGGGGCGGGCGAGCCTCAAAGCGGCTTTTCTCATGTCGTCTTTTGCCACGGCATCGCTGGCACACAGGATGCAATCGACATCCAGCGCATGCGTCCAAGACATGGCGACCTGGCCGTGAATCAATCGGTAATCGACCCTCGTAAGCTTAATCATCAAAATCATCTCCACACGTAATAAAGGTAATGACAGGGTTGAATTATTCGTTGAAGCTTGAGCTAGAACTCTTCTTCTTCGACATCGGCGAGCATGTCCGCCGCCTCACAAAGCATGATAAACGAACGTGATCCCTCGACCGCGGCTTTGGCCTTGTCCGCATCCAGGGAGTCCAGCTGTGTAACCATTTCCACCAGCAGCGGCAAGTTCATTCCGGTGATCAACGTAAACGATCCGGCAGTCTGCCTCTGAATGAATTCGTTGTTTACAGAGCCACCAAAGATGTCAGTCACGACAAACCAAGAGTCGGCAGGGTCCTTCGACTCCATCCAAGCATCGATAAGCGCTGCGACATCCCTCGTGTCGTCATCGACATAGGCGCACAGACACTCGATTCGGTCGTTGGCGCCCATCAGGATCTCGAGAGAGCTCTTCATACCTTGGGCGAGATAACCATGACTCGCTAGCAATATCTTATTCATAGTTCTCCAATATCAATAAGACGTACTATATTGTCATAACAAAGTATATTAGCAATCTACCCCTGCGCGGTGTGTCAATTTTCCAAATCCGCGAACGGTAACAATTAGTCGGTAAATCGACCAATCTATCTCTAATTTACAAGTAGAACTTCAGTCGCTCGGTGCAGTACACCTGACGGGAGATGAAAAGCGGCTCGCCGCTTGGAGCATAGCGCCTGTCGACAAACAGGAGCAAAGGGGAGTCCAGCTCCACGTTAAGGTATGCCGCCTCGAGCTCGCTCGCATAGCAGACCTCGAGCGTACGCGTGTTGGGGCCCATCTTGATTCCCTGGCGATCGAGTACCGCCATCAGCGAATCCTCGAGGGACTCATGCTCCAAAAAAGAAAGCGCAGCGGAATAGCTATTGGTTTCCAGCATCGTGGGCTTGTCATCCACAAGGCGTAGACGACGACTACGCAATACCTTTTGGATATCGTCTACGCCCAGGAACTTCGCGTCTCGCAGGCTTGGGAAGTCCCAGCCCATTGCGAGAACCCTGGTAGACGCCTGTTTTCCCGCAAGCTGGCACGAATGGGTAAAGCTCTCACGATCGTCCGCGGCATACATCTGTGTGTCCGACGAAACGAACGTGCCCTTGCCGCGGGCCCTCTCAACAAGCCCAGCATCTTCCATTTCTTTAATTGCGGAGCGAACCGTTATTCGGCTCACGCCAAATTGCTCGATGAGCTCCGCCTCGGTCGGGAGCTTATCTCCCGGGCGGTACGTGCCGTTGGCGATCGAATCAGAAAGCGCACGGACAATCTGTTTGTACAGGGGGACAACGCTATTTGCTTCAACCATATCAACCATACCTTTGCAAGGAATCAGCAGCTTATAGATAGATTACTTATATTGTATTAGAACTTTTTAGGAGTCCATATATTTCCTAAATGATTCGGTAAACGGGGTGTTATTTCACTTTAGCGGGGTGCAGCGGCTACCCGCAGCATTCGTTATCAACCTAGCTAGGCTAGTCCACCCACATCGTCTCCAGTTCGCTGCAGAGCCGCGCTCCATATGGGTATACTCTCGAGGATTCGACTCGATTCGCCCCCGCTGGGGCGTCAAAGGAGACTGCATATGCCCACCACCTCAACCGACCCGCGCGCCGCTGCTGCCACGCTGCTGGTGCCCGGTACCACCTGCCACGGCTTTGCCGTCGAGCTCTGCGAGACCGTGCCCGAGCTCGACTCGGACGCCTACGTGCTGCGCCACACCGCATCGGGCGCTCGCCTGCTGTACCTGGCGTGCGACGACGAAAACAAGGCCTTTGCCATTGGCTTTAAGACGCCGCCGGCCGATTCCACCGGCGTGTTCCATATTCTTGAGCACTCGGTCCTGTGCGGATCGGCAAAGTTCCCCGTCAAGGAGCCATTTGTCGACCTGATCAAGAGCTCCATGCAGACGTTCCTCAACGCCATGACCTACCCCGACAAGACCATCTACCCCGTTGCCACCACCAACGAGCAGGACCTGTACAACCTGATGGACGTGTACCTGGACGCGGTGTTCAACCCGGCCATCTACACTAAGCCCACCATTTTTGAGCAGGAGGGCTGGCACTACGAGTTGGACCTGCCAGAGGGCGCCGAGAGCGAGGGCAGCGACAGCTCCGCGAGCCTGCGCGAGGGCACGCTGCGCTATAACGGCGTGGTGTTCAACGAGATGAAGGGCGCGCTGTCCGACCCCATGAGTGTGCTGGACGACGCCGTCAACGCCGCGCTCTATCCCGACACCGCCTATGCGCACGAGAGCGGTGGCGACCCGCGCGCGATTCCCGCGCTCACCTACGAGCAGTTCCTGGACACGCACGCGCGCCACTACAATCCTTCCAACTCCTACATCACGCTCTACGGCGACCTGGACGTGGACCGCGCCCTGGCCTTTTTGGACGAGCGCTATCTGTCGCAGCCGAGTGCCGCAAGTCGGCGCATGGACGCAGCCGTTGCCGCCGGCGAGGACCCGTCCACGCTGGCGCCCAATCAGCTGGATGCGCAGACGCCCGTGACCTGCGAGTATAAGCGTGTCGAGATGGCCACCACGCCCGAGAACGCCCTGGTGGGCCTGGGCCTGGTGCTGGGCAGCGCGCTCGACCGCAAGCGCACAATCGCGGCGGACATCCTGTTCGAGGCACTGCTGGGCTCCAACGAGGCACCAGTTAAGAAGGCCATTCTGGCCGCCGGCCTGGGCGGCAACGTGGTGAGCTACACCGCGGCCGAGAGCCTGCAGCCCTACGAGCTCATCATGCTGCAGAACGCGCAGCCCGGCGTGGCGCGCGAGCTGCGTCGCGTATTCCAGGACGCCTGCCGCGACCTGTGCGAGCACGGCGTTCCGCGCGAGCGCCTGGAAGCTATCATCAGCAGCAACGAATACGACCTGCGCCAGCGCGACTATGGCATCGCCGATGGCGTGGCCATTGCGTGCGACGCGCTGAGCACTTGGCTCTACGATGACGACGCCGCGACGCTGGCGCTCAAGTACGGCCCGGTGTACGAGGAGCTGCGTGGCGAGCTGGACGGCAGCTACTTTGAGGACCTTCTGCGCGAGCTCGTGCTCCAGAACGATCACATGGCGCTGGTCGAGTTGGTTCCGGTAGACGCTGCCGAGGGTGCGGAGAGCGCCGAAGCTGCCGAGCTGGCTACCAAGCGCGACGCCATGACCGATGCCGAGCTGGCGGACGTGGTCGAGCGCACGGCCGCGCTGCGTGCCGCGCAGGAGGCCGAGGACACGCCCGAGGACAAGGCCACGCTGCCGCGCCTGCGTGTATCCGACATTGGCGAGGCGCGTCCCGAGCCGCCGCTGGTTGTGGACACGACCGCGCCCATCCCCTGTCTGCGCCACGGCATCCCCACCAACCGCCTGGCCTACGCCATGCAGTATTTCGACCTGAGCTGCGTCGCATTTGAGGACCTGCCCTACGTGACGCTGCTCTGCCGCCTGCTCAAGCAGCTGCCCACGCGCGAGCACTCGGCCGAGGAGCTCGACAACTTGCTCGCCGGCAAGCTGGGCTTTTTAAGCTTTACGACCGAGGTCATGACGCAGCCCGACGTGGACGGCGTGCGCCCCTACCTGCTGGTGAGCGCCGGCGCCCTGTCCGAGAAGATCGACGCGCTGGCGAGCCTGCCGCGCGAGGTGTGGTCGAGCACGCTACTGGCGGATGCCGACGCCGACCGCGTTCGCGACGTGCTCACGCAGATTCGCATTGGGCTTGAGCAGGGCTTTATCAACAACGGACACTCGGCGGCGCTCGGTCGCGCGATGAGTTACAGCTCACCTTCGGCCGTGGTGCGCGAGCAGCTTTCGGGCGTGGACTTCTACCTGTTCCTGCGCGATTTGCTCGAGCACTTTGACGAGCGACTGGACGACCTGCGCGCCAAGCTTGCCGCGCTGGCAGACCGCATCTTTGTGGCCGATGGCTGCATGGCGAGCTTTACCGGCAGCGACGAGGACTTTGACGCGTACTGGGATGCCGCGGGCGACCTGGGACTGGGCGCTGGCGACGGCACCGATGCCGGCCGCAACGCGCTCGTGGTGCCGACGCCGCGCGACCGCCACGAGGCCTTTGTCATCCCCAGCGACATCTGCTTTGCGGCAAGCGCGTGCGACCCGCGTCGCCTGGGCATTGACGTGACGGGCGCCTGGGCGGTTGCCGCCAACGCGCTCTCCTACGACTACCTGTGGAACGAGATCCGCGTGAAGGGCGGTGCGTACGGCTGCGGATTCCGCGCGGCCGGTGAGCGTCAGACGGCGTTCTACACCTACCGCGACCCGGCAATCGACCCCTCGATTGAGCGCGTGGCGCGCGCGGGCGCATGGCTCGGCAGCTTTGAGCCCGACGAGGCCGCCTTCGAGGGCTTTATCGTGAGCTGCGTGAGCGGCATGGACGCGCCCGTGAAGCCGTACGCGCTCACCAAGCGCCGCAATACGACCTACCTGGCTGGGCTCGATCCGCACGCGCGCGAGGAGCGCCGCGCCCAGATGCTCGCGGCCACGCCCGCTGAGCTTCGCTCGCTCGGCGCCGATGTGACGCGTATTGCGGCCGTCGCACCCACCTGCGTCTTTGGCGGCCGCGACGTCATCGCCAAGAGCAATGCCGGCTTTAACGTCGTCGACCTGCTGGCCTAACGCACAAAGGTAGATTTTTGGGACATGCCTGAAAATCTACCTTTTCTTTTCCGCCGCTTGGGCGGGGCAGCTCAGCCCGTCCCGCCGGTTTCGTCTCAATCTGTAACATCTAGGCGGCAATATCGGCTCCAGATGTTACAGATCGAGACGTTTCCGAATGGCGCCGGCTCTTTGTCTCGATCTGTAACAGCTAGGCCCATTTATGCCGAGTTACTGTTACAGATCGAGATAAACCGCCGCAGACACCCGCCCTTCAGCAAAAACCACCGCAAAGGGGACAGGTGTCTTTGTGTTGATTCGAATACTTGTTCTATACGTACACATGTTCTATAGTAGGGGCGCTTGCATCAGACTTAAATTGCAACTAGGATATAGTTGCAGAATGTGAGGCGGGATGACGCGGGCCGATAAACTCATCGCCCAACTGCTTAGCTGCCCTTCGACGTATCGGTATACCGATTTTTTAAAAGCCATGGCTTCATATGGCTTTGAAGTGGACAACAAAGGCAAGACATCCGGATCGCGCGTTCGCTTCTACAGGCCATCAGATGGCAGGATGTTCGTAATGCACGCGCCGCATCCATCTGACGAATTGACAGCGGGGACCATTCGAAACATCGTTCGATTTCTGCAAGATGTCGGAGGTAGTCATGAGTAACGTTTTGGCATACAAGGGCTATTTCGCCCCCGTTGAGTTCGATGCCGAACAGCATGTGCTAACAGGTATGGTCACCGGCATTAGGGACGCAATCGTATTTGAAGGCTCTACGGTTAAAGAAGTGGAGCAATGCTTCCACGACGCCGTCGACGATTACCTTGAGTTTTGCGCCGAGAAGGGCAAGGAACCCGAGCGGGCTTTTAAGGGGTCGTTCAACGTAAGAACGGGCTCTGAGCTCCACAAGCAAGCGGCGCTGGCGGCGGCAAAGAAGGGTGAGTCACTCAATAAGTTTGTGACTGAGGCGATCGCTGCAGCGTTATAGCATTAACGCACAGGCCAAAACAACCACGAAGGGGACAGGCACCTTTGTGGTGGTTTTGACGTTTGCCCAGATAAAACCTGCCAGAATAAACCTGTCCCTTTTTGGCAGGTTTAGAAGAGGGGTCAGGATGGACAAGGCTGAGTTGCGGCGGACGGTGATTGCCCGGCGCGATGCGATTGATTTGGATGTGCGGGCGGCGAAGTCTGCTGTTGTATGCGCGCGGCTTGTTGAGCTGATGAAGTCCAGCGGCACTGCGGGGCAACGCACCGTTGCCGTCTATGCCGCGATGGGTTCCGAAGTCGACCCCGCCGCGTTTGCCGCCGCGGCCGCCGCGCGTGGCTGGCGCGTAGCCTATCCGTGCATGCTCTCGGCAAGCGACGCCGCCGCATGCGGCCAGCGCATGTGCATGCGGGCAGTCTCTGCCGGCGATGCGTCCGAGGCCCCGTTTATCGCCCACCCTACGCGGGCCTTCGCAGCCACGGACGTCGACAGCGACCACTTCCCCATCGTGCCCGCCGCCGAGCTCGACATGGTTGTCGTGCCGCTCGTGGCTTTCGACCGCACCGGCGCGCGCCTGGGCTACGGCGGCGGCTGTTACGACCGCTACCTGCCCACGCTTTCGGCAACATGCCAGGTCGTCGGCATCGCCTTTGACGAGCAACGCGTCGACCACGTTCCCACCGATGCGCACGACCTGCCGCTGTCCCACATCGTCAGCGCCTAGCCGCCGCTGTATCGCACCCGCAAGATGAGCGTGGAAAATCTCCCACTTTGAGCCCCCTTACGAGCTAAAAACGGGAGATTATCCACGCTCATTCAACAAGCGTCCGAAAATCCACGCTCGTCCGTCCGATTTTCCACGCTTGTGCAGCCAAACGCTCTGCAACTGCCTCAGCACGCACGCGGCACGCCGGCGACCTTGAGCTTGCGATCGAACTTTGTCGGATCCCTTAGATCATCCCAGCACAAGCGCACGATCTTGCAGTTATCAAGCAGCGAAAGCCTCGACTCGCGCTGGCGCTCATCGAACTGCGTCTTCGCGAGCTTGCCCTCCTCCGCCGCCTTCTCGCTTTTAACAAATCCGTCGAACTCCCCGATAATCAGCCGGTCGCCCACGCGCCACAAGTAGTCGACGCGATACGGTCGTCCCGGCTCAACCGGGTCGAACAGCTCAACTTGCAACTCCGGCGTCTGCCAGCCGCGCTCGATCATCAGGGCACGCGCCTTGGACTCGCCGCCGCTTTCCGACAGCCCATCGGCACATCGTGCAACCCTGCGCGCCGTCACAACACCGCGACGATTCAGGCCAAGCTTGTCAACAGTCTCAACGAGATGCTCCTTCGACAAAAGTTGCTCATGGAGCGCCGAATCCGCGATGATCAGCCCCTCGACAAACGATGCATCGACCAAGCAATCCGTAATCGTTTGATCGATATCGGTTACGGCGATATCCATCTGGGTGGCCCGTGTTTGATGAGCATAGCGATGACGAATGACCTGAGAGCCCGGCGTCGTCGATTGGGCTGGCATCGCGGCGATATGGATGTGCGTCAAATTGGCATGCGAAACCGAAAGGCCATAGATAACAGCCGCCGTATAGGAGCAAAATGTCCAGTCGGGGTTCTTTTGCGCAAGCGCCCGCACCCGATGCAGATAACGCTGCCGAAACTTGAGCTCGGACCAGTATTCCGGACGCGCATACAGCCCCGGCATGACCGCTTCGAGACTTCCCACCTCCGCCCGCCGCTCAATCTGCTTTGCCTCCGCCGCCGTGCGCGCGTACACGCAGCTCATCTGCTGTTCGCATGCTTTAATGTGGCTTGCAAGCCTTTGATTCGCCGTCATGTTTCCCATGTCGCCTCCCAAATCTTGGAACGGCGCAAACGTACCAGACGGTTTCATGCGAAGTCTGACCAAATACCGTCCAGGCGCTGACCAAATGCTTGACGGTTTTGGACGTTTTAGGCTGATGGCTTATATCTGCAGGTAGGGCGGTTGTCGAGAGGTCCCTGTCTCCACATTTTGAGGCCTTGGTCCATCGGATTATCAGAAAGAAAAACCCGTCGAGATTCAAGACTACGCCAAATGCGACTTTGTCTCTGCACGCACCGTCGCTTAGCCGAGCCATCGGCATCTACATGCCTAAAAAATGAGCGTGGATAATCTCCCGTTTTGAGCCTAGTTTCAAGCCAAAAGTGGGAGATTATCCACGCTCGATTTGTAAACGTCCGAAAATCCACGCTCGTCCGTCCGGATATCCACGCTCGTCACGCCGCCGGCACAGCAGCAGCCGTAGCCTAGTGCTCCTCGCCGGCGCGGGCTAGGTCGTAGGGCGTGGTCTGGTAGACGTAGTAGTTGAGCCAGTTGGTGTAGAGCAACTGAGCCTGGCTGCGCCAGACGTTGCGCGGCTCGGCGGTGGGGTCGTCACCTGGAAAGTAATGCGCCGGCACCTCCGGGTTGAGTCCGCGCTTCACGTCGCGCTCGTACTCCAGGCGCAACGTGTCGGTGTCGTACTCGGGATGGCCAAAGACAAAGAAGCGACGGCTGTCGGTCGACTTGACGATGTACAGGCCCACCTCGTCGGACACGGCCACGACCTCAAGCTGCGGCTCGGCCTCCACGTCCTCGCGGCGCACATCGGTGTTGCGCGAATGCACGGCATAGAAACGGTCGTCAAAGCCGCGCACCAGCGGGCTTTGAGGCTTCACCAGATAATGCTCGAACACGCCGCTCGCCTTTGCCGGCAGGTCGTGCTTCTGGATACCGTAATGATGGTACAGGCCGGCCTGTGCGCCCCAACAAATGTGCAGCGTAGAGTGCACATGCGTGGTGGACCAATCCATGATCTGGCAGAGTTCGGGCCAGTAGTCGACCTCTTCGAACGGCATCTGCTCCACCGGCGCGCCCGTGATGATCAGGCCGTCATAGTGGATGTCGCGGATGTCGTCGAACGTGCGGTAGAACGTCTCCAGGTGGCCGGCGCTTACGTGCGTGGCCTCGTGCGTCTTGGTGCGCAGCAGGTCCACCTCCACCTGCAGCGGCGTGTTGGAGAGCTTGCGCATGATCTGCGTCTCGGTAGCGATCTTGGTGGGCATGAGGTTGAGGATGAGCACGCGCAGCGGACGGATGTCCTGGTGCAGCGCGCGGTACTCGGTCATGACAAAAATGTTCTCGCTCTCGAGCTGCGCAGCGGCAGGGAGGGCGTCGGGAATACGAATGGGCATGGATGCTCCTTACGAGTCAGTTGCAGCTATGGTACAACGAGCGGCCCCATCCGCGCGAGCACATCGCCCAGCGATGCCGTCAGCGGCCAAATCACTCCAAAAGTAGAGATTAAGGCATGTCCCAAAAATCTGCGACGCTTTAGCCTAGCAAAGTGGTAGCAGGACGCTACAATGGTTCGACGCGAAAAACTCGGCCGGAAGGATACATATATGTACCAGACGCGTAAGATCGGTGTGGTCGGCCAGGGCCACGTAGGAGCACATGTCGCCAACAGCCTGCTCATGCAGGGCATTGCCGATGAGCTGTACCTGTGCGATATCAACGAGGCCAAGGTGACTTCCGAGGTCCAGGACCTGCGCGACTCCCTTTCGTTTGTCCCGTACAACACCAAGATCGTCAACTGCTACGACCACTACGAGGAGCTGGCCTGTTGCGACGTCATCGTCAACGCCGCCGGCAAGGTCGCGCTGGCCGCCGGCAACCGCGACGGCGAGCTGTTCTTTACCACCGACGCCGCCCGCTCCTTTGCCAAGCGCATCGTCGACGCCGGCTTCGACGGCATCTTTGTGAGCATCTCCAACCCCTGCGACGTCGTGTGCACCGAGCTGTGGCACCTGACCGGCTACGATCCCAAGAAGATCATCGGCTCGGGCTGCGGCCTGGATTCCGCCCGCCTGCGCACCGAGATCTCCAAGAAGGTCGGCGTGAGCCCCAAGTCCATCGACGCCTACATGATCGGCGAGCACGGCTTTAGCCAGCTGGCCGCCTTTAAGGCCGCGACCATCGCCGGCAAGAGCCTCAACGAGCTTCAGGCCGAAAACCCCGACAAGTACGCCTTCGACCACATGGAGGTCGAGGAGCTCGCGCGCAAGGGCGGCTATGTGACCTACCAAGGCAAGCAGTGCACCGAGTACGCCGTCGCCAACTCCGCCGCGCGCGTCTGCGCCGCCGTGCTGCACAACGAGCACGCCGTGCTTTCCGCCTCCACGCTCATGACCGGCCAGTATGGCGAGGAGGGCATCTTCACATCCCTGCCGTGCGTGATCGGCGCCGAGGGCGTCGAGGAGGTCTACACGCTCGACCTGTCCGAGTACGAGCTCGAGGGCTTCCACAAGAGCTGCCAGCACATCCGCGACAACATTGCCCAGCTCGACTGGTGGGACGCCGAGGCCTACGACGCAAAGTAGGCCGCTGGCTGCCGCAACCTTGCGAATCTAAGCGCGATACCAAGCGGGCCGCGCCGGAAATCCCCCGCGCGGCCCGCCTTTTTTACTCACGCAGTGCCCTTGCGAATCGAAGGTGAATACTTTTCCGCGAAGTGAACGAGTAAAAACGAGCCCCCGAAGCATCGACACTTTTCGGACGCCGTTTCCTGCGGTTTCGTCGAGTTTTCCCTGCAGTTTTGGCGTCAAAAAGTGTGGATGCTTCGGGGGTCCAAAATAGGTCGTTCACTTCGCGGAAAAGTATTCACCTTCGTTTTCGCGCAGACACGAATCCGGCTGCCACAACGCAAAACGGGGCCCGCGCGCAGCGCAGACCCCGTCGTGAGAGGTTATTCCCGGTATATTAGTACTGCTCGATGCCCATGTAGCGACGAACCTCGGGACTGTGGTCGAAGACCTTGCCGCGGGCGGCGCGCAGCTCGCAGCTCATGTTGTAGAAGAAGATCGGCTCCAGGTACGAACGCACGCTGGCAGGCACGTCGCCCACACCGTACTCAAGCGCGTCGAGCACCATAATCGTATCGGTGTGCGTGTTGAGGAACGCAAGGGCGCGCTCCTCCATGGGGCGGCACTCGCCCGCGCCAAGCTGCACAAAGTAGAACACGCCGGGCTCGGTGGCCTCGAAGGGGCCGTGGAAGTACTCGCCGGAGTGGATGTAGCAGCAGTGCTGCCACTGCATCTCCATGAGCGAGCAGATGGCCATGGCGTAGGTCTGGCTAAAGTTGGGGCCGGAACCCAGGATATAGAAGAACTTGTGCTGCTGGCAGAGCTCGGCAAAGCGGGCGCCCAGCTCGGCGTTGACCTTCTCGCGGGCGGCGGGCAGCAGCGCATCCATCTGCTTGAGGCCCTCGTACATGTCGGCGAGTGCCTCGTAGCCTTCCTGCTGGTCGAGCAGCTCGGCGGCGATCAGAGCGCCGATGCCCTGCGGCACCTCGGCCTGCGGCACGCCCTCGCCCCAGGGGTAGACCCAGGTAGTCCACTTGCCGTTGTCGATCTTGGAGCCCTCGCAGTCGGTGAGGGCAACGACCTCGGCACCGGCGGCCAACGCCATCTCGCAGCCGTCGACGACCTCCTGCGTGTTGCCGCTGTGGCTGCATGCAATAACGAGAGACTTCGGCCCTAGGCTCTTGGGGGCCATCAGGCAAAACTCGCGTGCCGTGTAGACCGTCGAGGAAAACGTGGTGGCCTCGCGCTTGAGCAGCTCGTTGGCCGGCATCAGGTCGATCATCGAACCGCCACAAGCGATCCAAAAGACATTCTCGATCTTGCCCTTGCGCTCGATGATTTCCTGAACCAGATCATGTGCGTTCATGGTGATGCCCCTCCTTGTGCGGCGGCTTTGAGCGACGACGGCTCGTACCTGCTGTCGTTCTATGTTGTCCTATTTATAACACGTGCAACAACGCCCGTGAAGTCATCTTAGCAAATTTGTTCTATGTTGTTCTATCTGTGGACGTTAGATGTCGAAGACGTAGCGCGAGCCCACGATCTTTTGGCGGCCGAGCAGCAAGGGGCGCTCGTCCTCATCGGTAAAGTACGCCTCCATATAGAAGAGCGGCTCACCGACCGGCACCTCCAACAGCGGGGCCGCCTGAGCATCGGCAAGCGCAATCTCCACGGTGCAGGGGTCGGACTTGAGCGGCGCGCGACCCGAATGCTCGGCAACGAGCGCAAAGATGGAATTGTCCGTGAGGTCCTTGTCGGCAAGCGTCTGCAGGTAGGGATGGTCGGCGAGCACAAAGGCGTTGTTCTCAAGCATGACAGGGATGCCGTCGGCTGTGCGCACGCGTTCGACCACGATAAGCTCGCAGCCGGGCTCCGCGCCAAAGAACGCCGCATCCTCGTGCGTCGCCGCAACCACCGTGCGCGACACCAGACGCGCACCCGGCACCATGTCGTTGGCAGCACAACCCTCAGTAAAGCTCTGGACGTCACCCTTCTGGCGAATCTTGCGCTTGAGCTTGGGAGCGCACACAAAGGTACCCCTCCCCTGCTGGCGGTTGAGATACCCCGCGCGCGACAGCTCCTCGATGGCACGGCGCACGGTGATGCGCCCCACGCCGTAGGACTTCGCGAGCTCCATCTCGGAAGGAATGCGCGAGCCGGCTGGGTACACGCCGCGCGCGATCTCGCCCTTTAGGTCGTCCATGACCTGCTGGTACAGCGGCACGGCGGACACCTCGGCGCGGCCGGTTTTATCGTCGAATGCCATCGTTACGCTCCATCCCGCGCATGCTCGGACTCAAATTCTTCAATCGCCGCCATAAACTGCTCGCCAAAGGCGTCAGCCTTTTTCTCGCCAATGCCGTTGACCTGAATGAGCTCGTCGCGCGTCCGCGGACGCAGGCGGCACAGGCCGCGCAGGGCCTTGTCGGAAAAGACCATATACGGCGCCATCTCCAACTCCGTCGAAATCTCCTTGCGGAGGGCGCGCAGGCGTTCGAACAGCTCGGCATCGTCGCCCACGCGCGGGCGCTGATCCAGCTCGGCCTCCTCGCGCAGCAGATCCACCGCACGGCGGGCGCGGGCCGAGGCCTTGCGCTTGGACGCGCGACGCTTAACGGTAAAGGCAAACGCCTCATCCTCGACCTCGATGGCACGCGGGCCCAGCCCCACGACCGGGTACTGCCCCTGCGAGGTTGCCAGATAACCGCGGCCGCACAGCTGGCCGATGATGTCCTTGATGCGCCCGACCGATTCGCTCGACAGCTCACCGTAGCCGCGGTCCTCGTCCAGATGCATCTGGCGAATGCGCTCGGTGTTGCCGCCGTGGAGCACATCGGCGATCAGCGACTTGCCAAAGCGCATGGGACGCGTGGCCACATAGCGCACGGCAGCGCGGGCCATATCGGTGACGTCCTCGACCTCGAACTGCGTGAGGCAGTTACTGCAGTTGCCGCAGCCCTCGGCGTCGTCTGCCGTGCCGCCCGCGGCGGCTGCCGCATGCTCGGCCGCAGCCTCGTCGCCAAAGTAGCGCAGCATGTATTCGCGCAGGCAGCCGGTGGTATTGCAGTAGCCCTCCATCTGGCTGAGCAGGCGATAACGGTTCTGGAGCGCCCACGCGCGCTGCTCATCGTCGAGCGCCTCATCGGCAGCATCGCCGCGATCGATCAGAAAGCGGCGCATACGGAAATCGTTGCCGTTCCACAGCAAATGGCAGCTTGCCGGATCGCCATCGCGGCCGGCGCGGCCCGCTTCCTGGTAGTATGCCTCGATGCTCTCGGGCACGTTGTTGTGGATGACGTAGCGCACGTTGGGCTTATCGATGCCCATTCCAAAGGCGTTGGTGGCGACCATCACCTGAATGTCGTCGTCGATAAAGGCACGCTGACTCTGGCGGCGGGCGTCGTTGCCCATGCCGGCATGGTAGCGGCCCACGCGAATGCCGCTGGGGCCCAGTGCCTCGGCAAGCTCCGCGGCCAACGCGTCGACCGTCTTGCGGGTCGAGCAATACACGATGCCGCTCTCGCTCGAATGCGCGATCACGTAGTCGCGCACCCAGGCGGTCTTGGCCTTGTCGCCCATCTCCTCGCAACCAAAGTAGAGGTTCTTGCGATCGAAGCCCGTCACCACAGTCGCCGGGTTTTGCAGGCCGAGCATTTGCTGGATATCGGCGCGTACACGCTCGGTCGCCGTGGCGGTAAACGCCGCCACGATGGGGCGCCGCGGCAGCGAATCGATAAACTCACGAATCTGCAGGTAAGCGGGACGAAAATCCTGGCCCCACTGGCTCACGCAGTGGGCCTCGTCAATGGCCACGAGCGGCACGCCAATGCCACCGTCCGCCGCGGCTTCCTGCGCAAAGGCTAAAAAGCGCGGCTCGAGCAGACGCTCGGGTGCCACGTACATAAGCTGATAGCGGCCCTCGCGCGCCCGCTTGAGCACGGTGTTTTGCTGAGCCGGGGTAAGGCTGGAGTTGAGATAACTGGGGCGCGCACCCGCCGCGAGCAGCGCGCGGGTCTGGTCCTCCATAAGCGACAGCAACGGGCTCACCACAAAGGTGATGCCGGGCAGCATAAGCGCAGGCACCTGGTAGCAAATGGACTTGCCGGCGCCTGTGGGCATAACGCCGAGCGCATCGCGGCCGGCAAGGATCGCATCGACCATGCGGTCCTGCCCCGGGCGAAACGAGGTGTAGCCAAAATAAGCGCCGAGCGTGTCGAGCGCCATCTGCTGCATGCTATCGGTCATGGTTTCCTAACGTCAGAATCATCTGCCGCCGATTATACGCCGCCACGCGGACCGGTGCCGCACGGCTGTCAGCCACGCTCATTCTGCAGGTAGTCATTGGGGACGTTCTTGAATGACCAGTCGTTTAAGAACGTCCCCAACGACTAAGGAGTGTCCCCAGGTGCCGGCACAGACGATATGAGCAGGACATAAAAACATTGAGAGCCCCTGCTGCATGAAAGACCGCGGATTAGGCCGACAATGGTGAGTGTCTAATTCAGCCGCGGCGGCCACGCCGCATTCATGGAAGGGGCTCCCATGCTCGATACTACCACCTTCGTCGGACTCGACGTCCACGCCCGCTCGATAAAGGCAGTCTCCCTCGACGTCATGACCGGGGAGGTGCGCTGCGCGACCTTCGGCTACGACGCCGGGGCCGTCGCGGAGTGGGTGCGGTCCGTGGACCCAAAGGCCAGGTGCGTGTACGAGTCCGGGGTCACGGGGTTCGACCTGCAGAAGAGGCTCTCCGGCCTCGGGGTCGACTGCGTGGTCGGCGCCGTCTCGAAGATGATCAAGCCCAGCGCGGACAGGCGCAGGAAGAACGACCGCAACGACGCCGAGTTCCTCGCCCGCATGCTGTCGGTCGGCAACGTGGTCGAGGTGTGGGTCCCCGACGACGAGTGCGAGGCCGCCCGCGACCTGACCAGGGCGCTCGAGGACGCGAGGGACGACCTCTCGCGCTCGAAGCAGCGGCTCTCCAAGTTCCTGCTCAGGCACGGGCTCGTCTTCGACGAGAGGACGCCCACCGGCCGCAGGAAGGGCAACTGGACCCGGGCGCACTGGTCCTGGATCGAGTCGATTAGGTTCGCGGAGGGGGCCGACAACGACGTGCTCGCCTACTACGTCGACGCGGTCAGGCGGGCGGCGGAGGAGAAGGCGAGGCTCGAGGGGCTCGTCGAGGCCGAGGCCCGCAGGCCCAGGTGGAGGAGGAGGGTCGACTCCCCGCGCTGCCTCAAGGGCGTCGACACCGCGACGGCCGCCGACCTCGTGTTCGAGGCCGGCGAGTTCTCGAGGTTCGGGAACGCCCGGTCGTTCGCCTCATGGGTCGGCCTGACGCCCTCCGAGCACTCCAGCGGGGAGAGCGACCGCAGGGGCGCGATCACCAAGGCGGGCAACAAGCACCTGAGGAAGGCGCTGGTCGAGGCCGCGTGGCACTACCTGACGTGCTCGGGGCGGCCGAAGGACCTCGCCAGGGGCCAGGCCCCGGACCGGGTCGCCCGCAGGCATGCCGCCAAGGGCGTGCGGAGGCTGGTCGAGAGGCGGGAGGCGCTGCTCGCGCGCGGGGTCCACAACAACAAGGCGAACGTGGCCACGGCGCGCGAGCTCGCCTGCTGGGTGTGGGCGGTCGGACTCATGGCGGAGGGCGCATAGGGGGCCGGTCCCCCGCAAATAAGCCAGTCACCCCGGAAGCGGTTTGATCCGAAGCCGTTGAGGCGAACCTCAGGTCCCTTTTCTGCGAGCGCCCAGGGCGCCACACGCGTGCACAGACTGTCGGTTCGACGAAGAAGCCTCAGCCGTAGCAACGGATTGCCCAGCGAGAGATCGCCGCGGGCGGATATTAAACTGCAAAGACGAGCGTCGGGAAGACACGCCGAGGTCGCCGCGGACGGGTTGATATAGGGAGAGGGCCTGACCCCATATCGTTGGGGCCAGGCCCGATTTTGCCTCTTGACAATGTCCTGCTCATATTAAAAGGAACGTCCCCAAGTGCCGGCCCAGCAACGCCGATGTTTTGGCAATGTCAGCGAAAGCCCGCCAGAGCGAGCAAGGTGCCTTGAAACGAGGCGGCATTGACCTTCTGGTCATGCCGCCGAAGCTGAAAGGCAGATTGCCGCTCTGGCGGGCTTGCAGCGTCGGCCGGTCCGCCGTTCGTCAGAACGGCGGAACCAACCCTACATCACCATAACGTAGCGCGATCCCACGTAGTACTGCTTACCCATCAGGACCGGCTCGCCATTGGGACCGGTAAAGCTGGCACGCAGGTTGAGCAGGGGATCGTGCGGAGCAATACCCAACTCGGCCGCCTGCTCGGTATTGGCACGAACGGCCTCGACCGTGCGGTAGCCAACCGAGACAATCGGCGTTCCGCCAACACGCTCGACCTCGGCAAAAATCGACTTGTCCTCAAGATCGGCCGTCAACAGCTCACGGTAGGCGTCAAACGGCACAAAGATGTTCTCCTCAAAGATGGGCTCGCCGTCGGCTGTACGCACGCGCTTAATATGCAGCAGCAGCGCGTCCTTTTGCAGGCCAAAGAACTCCATCTCGTTTTGACGTGCCGGCACAATCTGGCGATCGACCACATGTGCGCCCGCCTTCATGCCGTTGTCGGCACACAGCGCGGTAAACGTCTGCAGCGTCGAGGCGTGGAACTGGCGGTTGATGTGCGGCGTGGAAACAAAGGTGCCACGGCCCTGCTGCTTAACCAGGTAGCCATCGGAACACAGCTCCTCGACGGCGCGGCGCACCGTAATGCGGCTCACGTCGTACTGCTCGGCTAGCTCAAGCTCGGACGGAATACGCTCCTTGGGTGCATAAACACCTTTCTCGATCGCATCCTTGATTTCGTCGTAAATCTGCTGGTAAAGCGGTGCATTTTTGGGCGCAGGCATATCTAATCACTCTTATCGGAATATCGAAATAACTAATACGTATATAACGTCTAGTTTCATGTTACCTCATATTGATAAAACGATACACCCTCCCTACCAAAAAGCGACAGCTTCATTTTGGTAGGTTTTATCTGGGCAAACGAGAGCCTCCCGAAAGCAGCGAGGCTTTCGGGAGGCTCAGGCGGACAGGATTGCGCCAGGCCGGCAAAATGCCAAAACCCTACTTGCCGTCGTCCTGCTGCAGGCTGTCCTGCTCGCTGAGGCGCGCCTGCCTGCTGGCCATGCGTGCGGGCTTGTCGGGATCGGGTACGGCCGTGGGCATGGGCTCGTCGACATGACCGCCCCACCAGCCGCCCACAAAGTTGAGCGTGTGGAACACGTTGATCACGGCGCCGGGATCGATGTCGCACACCAGCTTGATAATGTCCTGGCTCTCGTAGGTCGATACAACGGCGTGCAGCAGGTACATCTTCTCGCGGCTGTATCCGCCAATGACCTCGGCACAGCTAATGCCATGCTGAAAATGGTCAACATAGGCGGTCATGACCTCGTCCGCCTTGCGCGTCGTGATCTGCAGCGTCACGCGATCGTAACGACGATAGAAACTGTCAATGGTCTTGGTCGAAATAAACTGAAACACGATGGAATACGCCGCCTTGTCCCAGCCAAACATAAAACCAAAGATCGCCAGGATAAAGCAGTTGAAACCAAAGATGACGCCCCAGATGGTCTTGCCCGTGTGGTTGGAAACCCACAGCGCAATAAAGTCGGTGCCGCCGGTGGATGCGCCGGACTTAAGCGCGATGGCAGCGCCCAGACCCGAGACCACGCCGCCAAAAATGATGAGCATGATCTTGTCGCCTAAAAACGGCGCGAAGTGAAAGACATTGAGGAACAGCGACGAGAGCACGACCTGCATCATCGAGAAGATGACGAAGCGCTTGCTAATGCCGCTCCAGCATAGGAGCGCCACGGGGATGTTGAGCGCGAGCATACCGAGCGAGATGTCGATGTGAACGCCGCCCAGCGAGGTAACGCGGTCGAGCAGGACCGCGACGCCGGTGAGGCCGCTCGGAAGCAAGTCGGCGGGCTGAATGAATGCCTGGATCAGAAATGTCTGGAGAACGGCGGAAATTGTGACCGCCACTGCAGTAATGGCGCGGCGGACGATGGTGAGACGGCCGAGCATGAGCACGCGGTCCGTGAGCTGATCGATGGCGTTCGCCACGCGGGCTCCTTTCGAAGGCAGATGTAGTTGTGAGGCATGTCGGCGATTGTAGCACGGAGCGTGCGAGGGTGCTTCAATTCACCCTCCCTCGACAACCAAAGCGGGACCAGCAACCCCCACGACCAAAGGCCCAAATTACAAGTGAGTAGACTTTTTACGATCTGCCGAGCACGCCCAAAACCGCCACCCCTGTGACCTGCGGTTTTACAAAGAAAGATATGCATTGTGCTCGGCCTGCGCCAAAAAGTCTACTCACTTAGCCCGAATCGAAGCCAAACGGATCAAAATCGAAACCAAATTGAGCCAGTCCACCGCAAAAAACGTTTGAACCCGTGCTTCTCGCGGCGGATTGACACTACAAAGCGGCCAAAATGTCGGTCAGATTATCGATAACGGCATCGGCTCGCGATTGATCGAGGTTGACGCCCTCGTGCGGACGCAGCGCCAGGACGCGGGCGCCGGAGCGCTTGCCGGCCTCGATGCCCAAAGGCGAGTCCTCGATAACCAGGCATTCGGCAGGCTCCACCCCCAGCGCCTCCATGGCACGCAGGTAGATCTCGGGGTCGGGCTTAAACGCACTGCACTCGTGACCGCTGATGGTGTAGTCCAGCACATCGGCGATACCGGCAATCTCTACCAGCTCGTCAATGAGCTCACGATAAGACGAGCTCGCGATGGCACACTTCACGCCGCGCTCGTGCAGTGCGCGCATCACCGGCTCCGTCTGCTCGTTGAGCAGCTCGGCATACGGAACGGGATGGTCCGGGCTATAGACCTGCTTGTACTCCACGCGCAGACGCTCGCGCAGCTCAACATCGTCGGGCACCAGCGCCTCCCAAATGGCCGGCTCGTTAGACCCCGAAAGATCGGGGATCTCGTCAAAGTGGAACCCCTTCTCCTCCATAAACGCCACGCGACGACGGTTGTAGAACCACTCGGTATCGACCAGCACGCCGTCCATATCAAACAGCACTGCCTTGATCATACGCATCTCCTCCCACCTGCAAAAAGGGTCAGGTTAATTTTGGTAGGTTTTATCTGGGATTTTGCGGCGCGACGGACACGCCCCCCAAAGCAAAAAAGGGGACGGGGCGCAAACCCCATCCCCTCTCAATCAACCCGTAAGGTCTACTTACTTGTGATTAGTAGGAAAGCTTCCACATGTAGCGACGCATGGTCAGCGGGTGCTGACGGGCCTCGGCGATCTGGTTGCCGTACTCGCGCATAACGGCGAGGTGCAGCAGCGGGTTGAAGTAGGTGACGACGCTCGCGGGCACGGCGTCAGCCAGGCCGTAGTCCTTGGAGTCGATCAGAGCGACCTTGGCGCCCATGCGCTCAAGGAAGGTGAGGGCGCGGGCGTCCATCGGACGGGTAGCGCCATCGGACATGAAGAAGACGTAGGGCTTACCCTCGGTGGAAACCTCGAACGGGCCGTGGAAGTACTCGCCGGTGTTGTAGGCGGCGGCGTCGATCCACTGCATCTCGGTGAACAGGAAGGCGGCGTGAGAATAAGCCATCTTCTCGGAGGCACCGGAAGCCATGAAGTAAATCATCTTGTCGTCCTTGAAGTCCTCGGCGAACTTCTTGGCGAGCTTCTTGCAGTGCTGAGCGGCGTTCTCACAGAGCTCGAAGACGTTGGTGAGGCCGGTGATCATGTCCTCGTAGTGGTCATAGCCCTCGGTCTGCTGAAGGATCTCGACAGCAAGAGCGATGGCGTAGCCGGGCTTCTCGCACTTGGCAGCGAAGTTGGCGTGGAAGCCGTGAACGATGACGTAGTCAGCGTCGACGGTCAGAGCGGAGCCAGCCTTGTTGGTGAGGGAGACGACCGGGCAGTTGTGCTTCTTGGCGGTCTTGTTGGCCTCGACGGTCTCGGGCGTGGAGCCACCGAGGGAGCAGGTGATCACGAAGGTGTGCTCGTTGACCCAGGAAGGCGTGTCGTAGTTGAACTCGTTAGCGGTGAAGATCTGAACGTTCAGCTTGTCCGTGTTGTTGGCCAGGAAGTACTTGGCGGGGTAAAGGTCGGACATGGAAGCACCGCAGCCGACGAAGGCGACGCTGTGGATCTCGTGGTTGGACAGGACGTCAGCGACGATCTGCTTAGGGAGGTTAAGGTCGATCTCGTACATCTGACACATTCCTTTCGATTTTTGCGGCGCCACATTGCCGGGCGCTCGCAGGGTTACCGTGGTTTGGACCGAGTCGCCGGCCCGTTGAGGATGCGACAAGGGGACTGTCCCATTGTCGCATTTTGGGAATGGAAGCCTGCCTGGGGTATGGGATGCCAGGCAGGCCCCCGGGGGAAAGCGGTTAGACGCTTGGTCGCGACTAGGCCAGGATGCCGGCCGCGGAGAGGGCGATGCCGCCCACGATGGCGATCACGAGAAGCCAACCGGTGTTGACGTTCTTCTTGATGAGCCAGTACATAAGGCCGGTGAGGCCAAGGGAGATCATCTGGGGCATCATGCCGTCCAGGATGTCCTGGATAACGACGGTGCCCTCAGCGAACTGCAGCGGGGTGGTGGCGCCGATCAGCGTAGCGATCATGCCGCCCACGGACATAAGACCCACGATGCCGCAGACATACATGAGCTTCTCCATGAGGTCGCCGCCCTGAAGCTTGCCCAGGTACTCGTGGCCGCCCTGATAGCCCATCTTGGCTGCGAACCAAGTGATCAGCACGGAGGGGACGATGGAGATGAGCATGGCCAGGATCGGGCCCATGATGGAGCCCTGCTGAGCCAGCTGAACGCCCAGGCCAAAGGCGATAACGCGGATGGTGCCCTGGAAGAAGGAGTCACCGATGCCGGAAAGCGGACCCATGAGGGAGGTCTTGACCGCGTTGATCGAATCGGGATCGAAGTTCTCGGGATCCTTGGCGTACTCCTCCTCCATAGAGGCGGAGAGGCCCAGGATGAAAGCGCTCGTCTGCGGGGTGCAGTTGTAGAACGCCATGTGACGGTGGTAAGCCTCTTTCTTAGCAGCGAGCTGCTTGGGGTCGGACTCATCCGGATAGAGGCGATCGAGCGTGGGAACCATGCCGTAGAGGAAGCCCATGTTCATCTGACGCTCGTAGTTCCAAGAGGCCTGGATGGCCCAGGAGCGCCAGAAGAACTGGCTGACCTTCTTGTTCAGGGACACGTCCTTGGTTGCGGTTGCCATAGTGTGTTCCTCCTTAGTCTTCGTCGTCTTCGAGCGGATCGTAGTCGGAATCGACACCGGCGGCTGCATGGGAACCGTTGAACTTGAAGCCCATGAAGACGACAGCCAGGCACACACCGATCAGAGCGACCGCGATGACGGACAGGTTGAGGTAAGCGGCGAGCAGGAAACCGATGAACAGGAACGGAGTCATACCCTTCTTGATCATCATGGTGAGCAGCAGGGCCAAGCCGTAGGCGGTCATGATCTTGGTCGAAACGTTAAGACCAGTGGACAGCCACTCGGGAACCATGTTGACGATGGCCTGAACCAGGTCGGTACCAACAAAGACGGCGAGGAAGATCGGCAGGAAGTACATGACAGCGTACAGACCGGAGCCGGCGCAGATGTGCATACGGTAGGCGGTCTTGAACTTTCCGTTATCGATCGCGCTATCTGCCACATGAGTGAGGGCGGCGATGATGGAACGGAACACGATGCCGAGGAGCTGACCCAGGACGGCGACCGGGATGGCGATCGTCATGGCGGTCTCGGCAGAAGCATCGGTCAGGCACGCAAAGGCAGCGGCCACGATGCCGCCCAGGACCATATCGGGCGGAACGGCGGCGCCGACCTGCACCAGGCCCATGGACACGAGCTCGACGGCGGCACCGACGGCAAGGCCGGTGGGCACATCGCCCAGCAGCAGACCGACGAGCGTAGCGCCAACGAGGGGCTGCTCGAAGTTAAGACGACCGAGCAGGCGGGAGTCCCACATGCAGAACACGCCGACGAGGCCGACGAGCACCGCACTGATGAACGTATTCATACCCTTCTCCTTTCAGTCAGGCACAAGCCTGGTTGATTACAGCTTGGCGTCGATGTCGACGCTCTGATACGTAGGGGTCTGCTGGACATAGAGCTTGATGCCCATGTCGAGCAGCTGGTTGACGTCGGCCTTCTGGGTGGCGTCGAGGAAGACGGAGCTGTCCTTGCCTCCGACCTGATCGGCACCGTCGTGGTTGGCGGTGGCGCCCAGGTTGATGGCGTCGAGCTTGTAGCCCTGGCAGAACTGCAGCATCTCGGCGGTGTTGCCAAAGACGAACATGACGCGCTCGCCGAGGGTGTTGAGCTTGTCCATCTTGGCGAGGGCACGCTCGACGGTGAAGACGTTCAGGCGCACGCCCTGGGGCTTGGCCAGCTTAAGAGCGCCCTTCTTGATGTCATCGTTGGCAGCAGCGTTGTCGACGACGATGATGCGCTCGGCCTGAACCTTGGTGGTCCAGGTAAAGACGACCTGGCCGTGCAGCAGACGGTAGTCAAGACGTGCGAGGACGATCTTGGCGGGACCGGAGCTGTGACGGGACGCCTTGGCCTTCTTGGCGGGAGCCGCGGCAGCCTCGACCGGTGCGTTGGGGTTGGTCAGACCGGTGCGGGCCTCGTTGATGAGGGCCGCGAGCTCGGCGCCCTTGACGGGGACGGGGCTCATAGCGAGCGTGAGCGCCAGCGGAATGTTGAAACCGCTGACAACCGTGAACTTCGTGCCGTTCTTGGAAAGCTCGACCATGTTGTTGTTGACCGAGCTGCCGAGCATATCGGTCAGCACATAGACGGTGTCGTCCGCGTTGAACGTGGCGATCATAGCCTCAACCTTATTGGTGATGGGCTCCTTGTCGTCACGAGCAAGCGACACGACGTGGACGTTCGACACGTCGCCGAGAACCATCTCGAGCGTGTCTTTGGCGCCTGCGGCCAGGCCGCCATGAGATGCGAGAATGATCTGATTCATCTTGCCTCCTCCTTTTCATTGTGTTCATTATAATGTCTTATACGTTGCTTATATTGCTAATTAGTATAACGACCGTTCGCGGGTGAAAATCGACCGTTGACGGGTTTAACGCACTTGAAACGTTGGGGCCGGGTAGGCCGGCGCTGGCTGGATAACCCCAGGTCAGACCCTGCGCGCAATCCTCTATCGCACGAAGTACCAGAGGCTTTCCTGCACGGTGGGCTCCAGCGCGATGCCGGTGCGCTCGCGGAACAGATCCATGTCCTGAGATTTTTCGGTCCACCACGCGTTGGGCTTAAAGGTCACGCTCTCAACGACATGACCGACAAACTCACTGTTGCGCAGCTTGGAGAAGTCGGTGTTCATAATCAGGATGGACATGAGCACCAGCACAATGCCCAGGACCTTGATCGCGCCGGCGGGCTCGGCATAGATGCCAATACCGACCAAAACGGTCGCCACGGTTTCAAACGAAGCCACGACCGGCACCTTTGACGTCTCAAGATCCATCGAAAGGCCCTGCATATAGAAGATGTACGCAAGAGCCGTCGGAATAAAGCCAAAGCCCGCGAACAGCAGAATGAGCTGCGGGGACATTGCCGCGGCCACATCGGACCACGGAGCCGAAAGCACTGCCATAAAGCATCCGCCAAAGACAAAGCCCCAAAACGTCACCGCCAGAGGATGCAGCGTCTTGGTGGCCATGCGACTAAACACAGCCAGTAGCGCACCGCAAAGTCCGGCGATCACACCCGACACGACGCCCCAAGCCGAGAAATGGAAACCGGACAGGTCGCCGCTCGTCACCGCGAGCACGCAACCCACAATGTTAAAGACGATGGCGACGAGCTTGTTGGGGGTCACGTCCTCGCGATAAAGCACGCGGCCGAGCACGACGCCAAACACCGGCGAGGTGTAAAGCAGCACCGAGGCCGTGGACATGCCCACCTCGCCCATGCACTCGTAATAAAGCGTGTTAGCGGTGGCGAGGCCGATAATGCCAAGAAGCGCGCAGGGAACAAGCTCTTTAGGACTTGCCTTGAACAGTGCCATGGGACCCGAGGCTTTTCCCTCACGAGCACCTCCCTGGCAACCTATAAATGCCAAGACCGGAGCCATTAAGACAGCACCCGACAACAGGCGAAAGGCCGCCATGCTCTGAGACGAAACACCCAGGGCCGATATTCCGTTAACAAAGATTCCGATGGTGCCCCACATAAGCGCGGCGATCAGCACCAGCGCATAGCCCAGATTGCTTTTCTTCAACGCAGCCTCCTCGGTATTGTTTCCAATATGTTTCATACTACGTTATAGTCGTTATATACATTTTTCAAGACACAAATCGCCGAACGGAAAAATGATCCGCTGGGAACGGAGGAAAACGGATCAGTGACTCAGACCAGTCCCTAAGTGATCCGTTTTCCTCCGTCCCCAGCGGATTACTTGGCGGTTGCGGTGAAATAGTTCCTAAATAGAGGCTTCAAGCCCCCAAACAGGAACTATTCCACCGCAACTTATGAGGACATCGAGCTGTTAGGCCGCTCTATCCCCTAGTAGTCCAGCTTCCACATGTAGCGGCGCGTCATGTAGTCCTTGTGGGTGACGGCGGAAAGCGCGCGCATATACACGTTGTTGAGGATCGGGGCAAAGATCAGGTGGTTGAAGTACTCGCTCACGCTGTCCTTGATGTCGTTGAGGCCGAGCTCCTTGGCGTCGAGCTGATAGACGCGCTCGCCACCGTACTGGTTGACGAAGCGGATGCCGCGCTCGTCGTTGCAGCGGCTGCGGCCGACGCTGATGAGCTGGAACAGCGAGGTGCGCTTGTCCAGGATCTCGAAGGGGCCGTGGAAGAAATCGCAGGTGTTGATGGTGCAGGAGTCGATCTGCAGCATCTCCTGCACGTTGCAGATGCTAAAGACGTAGGCGGCACCAAAGAGCGGGCCCTGGGCCATGACGTTGATGCAGGGCTTGTCGGCGTTCTGCTCGGCCCACTTGGCAGCGAGCGGACGGGTGTACTCGACGGCCTTGCGATAGATGGGGTCGACCAAGTCGAAGGCGGCCATAGCGGTCTCGTACTCGGCATAGCCCTCGGTCTGCTGCGTGAGCTCCATAGCAATCATGGTCACGACGGCAGAGTTGGTGCGACCCATGCAGGACTCGTCGACGGCCAGACTGTCGTACTGGATCTTGTAGTCGCAGACCTCGGTAAGGCCGGACTCGTCGACATAGATGGCGATGGTGCTGGCGCCGTGGTCCTTGGCGACCTGGGCGGCGACGATGGTCTCCTTGGTGCCGCGCATGGACACGACCACGGCCAGGGTGTTCTCGTTGACGTAGGCCGGGGTGGCGTGCACGAACTCGTTGCTGGTGTAGCTGGAGCTCACGACCTGCGTGGCCTCGTGCTCCATAAAGTACTGGGCAGGATAGTTGCCGCCGTTGGATCCGCCGGCGCCAATCCACACGACGCGCTTGATGCCGCCCTTGTCTGCCTTGTCAGCCAAAACCTGGGAGACGACATCCTTAACCTGTTCCTGAGTAGTCATCGTGCATCAGCCTTTCTTCTCGTTTGATACTCTCGATGGCATACAAGTTACATACATGTTTTGGTTATGTCGACTAGTTGTATGCTATATTTATCTTAGAAATTTTGCTGATGCGGTTTTCGATAGCTAGCTACCAGCGGTTTTGTTGTTGTATTGAATACATGCTTGATTAGATACGCATACAAGTTAGATACAGGTTGATCGCATGAACGCTTCGTCTAAAAAGAAACTGGCCCAATACGAGCGCTTGGCGGGTACGCTTCGCGACCGCATCGCCGCCGGCATCTACGCACGCGGAGACAAGCTGCCGTCCGAGATGGAGCTCATGGACGAATCGGGGCTGTCGCGCAGCACCGTGCGCCACGCCCTTAAGGTGCTCGTTGATGAGGGCCTGGTGCGCACCGAGCGCGGGCGTGGCGCCTTTGTGGCCGACACGCCCGCGCTCCACGAGAACAACCTGGTGTTTTCGAGCTATACCAAGCAGGTCGAAGGCCAGGGCATGAAGCCCACCACGCGCACCGTGGACTCGGGCTTTGCCAAGGCGGCCGGCAGCATAGCTAAGTTCTTTGACGCCGCCGTGGGCAGCAAGCTCGTCAAACTTGTCCGCCTGCGCTACCTGGACGACGCGCCGCTGTGCCTGGAGACCACCTACCTGCCGCCAAGCTTCGAGACGCTCATCGATCGCGATATCAACGGTTCGCTCTACGCCACGCTGCGACAGGAGTTCCATCGCGCGCCGGCACAGGGGCATAAGACCTTTGAGGTGTGCTACGCCTCGCAAAACGAGGCGTTTTTGCTCAACGTTGAGCGCGGGCAGGCGCTGATCCTGATCACCGACTACGTCTACGACACCGACGGCCGCCCGCTCCATGTCTCCAAGCGCATCCAACGCACCGACCGCGCCAAATACACCGAACCCATCGGCTAACGCACCAAACGAGGCAAACTGTACCTAATGAACGTTTTACCTGCGGTTTTATTAAATCTCAAGCCAGCATGGCACAAATGCCAACATCACCTGGCAATACGCGCCGTCCAAGCTCAACTGTTCCTGCTCAGAATATCCAGTACCGCAAATCTAAGTGAGTAGACTTTTCGTGACCTGTCGAGCACACCAAAAACTGTCACCTCTGTGACCTGCGGTTTTACTAAGGCAGATACGCCTTGTGCTCGACCTGCGCCAAAAAGTCTACTCACTTAGTTCGAATCGAAGCCGAACGGACCCAAATCGAAGCCAAATTAAGCCCATCCGCATCAAAAGACGCGTGAATCCGTACTTCTCGCGGTGGATTGACGCTACAAAGCGGCCAAAATAAACCTGTCCCTAAATGGTAGGTTTGGGAAGGTCGGGGAACCAGGTTGGTTTGGGTTGGTTGGGTGTGCGCTCGGCCAGGACCAGCTCCATCCAGCACATGTCGTACCAGCGGCCGAACTTTTGAGCGCAGCGGTCAAAGGCACCCACCAGGCGATACCCCATATGGGCATGGAAATCCTGACTGTTGTGCGTCAGGTACTCGTCGTCCTTGTCGTGCGGCACGGCAATGAGGGCGCACATGTTGGTGATGCCCATCGCGACCAGGCATTGCTTGACCGCGTCGTGCAGCTTGCGACCCAGCCCGCCATGGCGCACATCGCGTGCCAGGTAGATCGACGTCTCGACCGACCAGTCGTATGCCTCGCGGCTGTTAAGCGGACTCACGTAGGCATAGCCTACCGGACGCCCGTCCAACTCCATCACCAGATACGGATAGCGCTTGAGCGTGCGCTCGATGCGCCCGGCAAACTCCTCAACGCTCGGCACCTCGTATTCGCAGGTAATCGCCGTCTCGCGCACATACGGCTCATAGATGGCAAGCAACGCCGGTGCGTCTTCGGGCGTCGCCAGGCGGATCGTCGGCTCGGACATCTCGGTCATACAACCCTTCTCCCTCAAAAACAAAGGCCGCCTTGCGCCAAACCCAGCGCAAGGCGGCCCCTCGTCATTACATCAGGCTACAGAACCGCCGCTAACGCGTCGATGTCCTCCTGCGTCGTGGCCCAGCTGGTGCAAAAGCGCACCACGGTGTGGGTCTCGTCGTACTTTTCCCAGTACTCGATCGAGGCATGCTCGCGAATGCGGGCCATGTCCTCGTTGGGCAGAATCACAAACTGCTGGTTTGTGGGCGTCTCCAAGAAGAACTGGTAGCCGCGCTCGTGCAGCACGCGACGAAGCGCCTGCGCAGTTTCGATCGCCTGGCGACCAATCTCAAAATACAGGCCGTCGGTAAAAAGAGCCTCAAACTGCACGCCCGTCAGGCGGCCCTTGGCCAACAGCGCGCCGTGCTGCTTAATGCGCGGAATGGGATGCGCCGGAGCGTGCATGCCGCAAAACACCACGGCCTCGCCGCACAGAGCGCCGCACTTGGTGCCGCCGATGTAGAACACGTCGCATAGCTGCGCCAGCTCGGACAGGGTAATGTCGCACTCATCGGCCGCCAGCGCATAGGCCAGGCGGGCGCCATCCACAAACAGCGGAATCTCGCGCTTCTGGCACACTGCGTGAATCGCCGCGAGCTCGGCCTTGGAGTACAGCGTGCCGTACTCGGTCGATAGGCTCACGTACACGGCGCCCGGGAACACCGTGTGCTCGTAGCTCTCGTTTTCGTAGAACACCTGGATATAGCTCTCGAGGTCCTCGGCGTGCATCTTGCCCTCGTAGCCGGGAATGGTGAGCACCTTGTGGCCGCCAAACTCGATGGCGCCCGCCTCATGGCAGGCGACGTGGCCAGTCTCGGCAGCAACGACACCCTCGTACGGCGCGAGCAGCATGTCGATCACCGTCGCGTTGGCCTGCGTGCCGCCCACCAGAAAAAACACGTCGGCATCGGGAGCCTGACAGGCCTCGCGGATAAGCCGCTTGGCACGCTCGGTGTGCGCATCGGTACCGTAGCCGGGCTGCGGCTCCATATTGGTGTCGACGAGCGCCTGCAGCACCGCCGGATGTGCGCCGTGGGAATAGTCGTTGTTAAACGCGAGCATGGCAATCCTCTCTTACCGGGTATCGGCCAGATGACTCAAACGGAGCTATTGTACGCCGTTGGGATAGGCAATGCGCGCGGTAAGGCACTCAAGTGCCAGTACCAGGGCAAAACCGCAGCTCACGTCACTCAAAAAGTGCGCTCCGATCACGATGCGCCCAAAGGCGACGAGCGCCGCGACCACAGCTGCCGCCCAAAAGGTCACGCGGCGACGCGAAGGTTTTTCCTTAAAAGCTGCCGCGGGAAGCCCGGCGAGCATAAGGCCGATCGCCGCATGCGCCGTGTGTCCGCTCGCAAACGACTTGAACCCGTCCTTGATCACGCCGGCGGCGATATAGGCCCACTTGTCGGGGTTGCCGATCACCCACCACGGCTGAAAATTGAGCCCCGGCGTGACCTCGATCACGCGCATGCGCGGGCGCGACCATAACGGCTTAACAATGACGTTGAGGATGATGGCCTGAGCGACCCACACGGCCAGCACCATCAACGCCCAGCGCGTAAGCTCGTCGGGCTCGGTCGTGCGCGTGAGGCGGTAGGCGATGAAGTTGGCTGCGATGACCAACGCAAACGTCAGAACCAGCTGAAACGCAATAAGCTTGCCGCCGACGCGCAGCGATCCGATAATCTCGTAGCCGACCAGACCCACGTTGATCAAAACGCCCAGCGCAGCGAGCCACTTGCTCGCCTTGGAATCGGGGCGTGCCGAGCGCACGAGCATAACGCCCGCGATGCTCGCCGTCAGCTCGAACGGCAGCTCGCCGGCCGCCTCGACAAAGCGACCGTACATGCTGCCGATGTTGAACAGCGCGCTCGAGATCTGATAATCGAAAAACGAGCCCGTGAGCAGACAAAGGCACAGGACGGCCGCGATAATGGCGACATCTTTCTTATAGATGTATCCGAACATGCTTTCCTTTCGATGGGGCTGGAATCAACCTGCGAGGTGGCGGGGCAAAGAACAACTGGTAGCTATGCCCCGCCACGCCCCTACTTGTTAGTCATCGTCGCTCGTGCCTAATTGCTGCAGCAGCATGAGTGCCGCGGCCACGGGGCCGGTGCCGTCGCTGGCGTCGAGACCGCGACCCAGGCCGCTGCCCGCGCCGGCACCCGCCTTGTAGGGCACCGACAGTTTGCGGCTCTTGGGAAAGTTCACCGCGCCATAGCGGGTCTTAAGCTCAAAGGCCACCTTCTTGGGAACGTCAACCCCCAGGAAGGTAATGCGTCCACCGCTGAGCGTGACGCTCTCGAGCCCCAAGCGCTCGCCGCGAATGCGGATGCGAGCGCGGTTGAACAAGTTAAGCCCCGCCAACGGCAGCTCACCGTGCGCGGCCTCGGTCTCCTCCTGCACCTCGTCGATACTCTCCAGGTCCTCGGCCGCCGCGAGCTTGCGGTACACGAGCACGCGCTGGTCCACCGCCGGCATGTACTCCTCGGACAAGAAGTAGTCGGCCGGCAGGTTGATGCCCACGCTCGCCGCCTCCACGCCGGCATCGTCATCGCCGCGCGCCTCGGCCACGGCCTGTCCCAGCATCTGCGTAAACAGGTCAAAGCCCACGCTCGACAGGTTACCGTGCTGCTCGGCGCCCATAAGCGAACCGGCGCCGCGGATCTCCAGGTCGCGCATGGCGATGCGCATGCCGCTGCCCAGGTCCTGGAACTCGGAAAGCGCGGTCAGGCGTGCCGTGGCCTCCTCGGTGAGCGGCAGCTCGCCGGGGAACATAAAGTACGCGTATGCCTGCGTGGCCGAGCGGCCCACGCGGCCCTTAAGCTGGTAGAGCTGTGCCAGACCCAGACGCTGCGAGTCCTCAATGATGAGCGTGTTGGCCGTTGCGTTGTCGATGCCGCTCTCCACGATGGTCGTGGCGATAAGCACGTCGATCTTCTTGGTCGCGAACTCGATCATCACCTCCTCGACCTCGCGCGGGCTCATCTTGCCGTGTGCCACACCCACGCGTGCCTCGGGCGCGGCCTCGTGCACGCGCGCCACGGCATCGTCGATGGTCTTGACGCGGTTGGACACGTAATACACCTGACCGCCGCGGCCCACTTCCAGACGAATCGCCGCACTCACCACGTCGGGGTCGTACTCCCCCACGTGCACGATCACGGGACGGCGCCCGGTCGGCGGCGTGGTGATCAGGCTCATGTCGCGCACGCCGCTCGTGGCCATCTGCATGGTTCGCGGAATCGGCGTTGCCGAGAGCGTGAGCACGTCAATCTGCTCGCGCAGGTTCTTGAGCTGCTCCTTGTGCTGCACACCAAAGCGCTGCTCCTCGTCGATGATCACCAGGCCCAGGTTCTTGGGGTTCACGTCGGCCGAAAGCAAGCGGTGCGTGCCGATCAGCACGTCAATCGTGCCCTCGGCAAACGCCTTGAGTGCGCGCTTTTGCTGCGCCGGCGTGCGAAAGCGGCTGAGCACCTCGACCTCCAGGCCAAACGGGGCAAAGCGCTCAAAGAATGTCTCGTAGTGCTGCTGGGCAAGAATGGTCGTGGGGCAGAGCACCATGACCTGGCGGCCGGAGTCCACGCACTTAAACGCCGCGCGCAGGGCGACCTCGGTCTTGCCAAAGCCCACGTCTCCGCACAGCAGGCGGTCCATGGGCTTGGGCGCCTCCATGTCGGCCTTGATGTCGGCGATAGCCTCCAGCTGGTCGCGCGTTTCGTCGTAGGGGAAGCTCTCCTCCATCTCGATCTGCTCGGGCGTGTCGGGCGGGCAGGCGATGCCCGCAATCGATGAGCGGCGCGTATACAGGTCGACCAGGTCAAACGCCAGCTTTTTGGCATTCTTGCGCGCTTTGTTGGTAGCCCGCGTCCAGTCGGCGGTGTTGAGCCTGGTCAAGCGCGGTTTATCGCCGTCGGGACCAACGTAGCGCGTAATGCGGTCAACCTGCTCCAGCGGCACGTAGAGCTTGTCGCCATCGGCATATTCCAGCAAAAAGTAGTCGCGCTCCTTGCCGCCCACTTCCTGGCGCGCGATCTCGCTAAAGAGCGCGATGCCGTGAGTGGCGTGCACCACGTAGTCGCCCGGTTTAAACGGGAAGGTGATCTGCGTAATGTCAACCTTGCGGCGACTGCGCGCGCGGTTGGCATCCATGCGGGCGTTGAGGTCGGCGATCGAGAACACGGCCAAATTGGCGTCGGGCACCACCACGCCCTGCGGCAGGGCAGCGTCCACAAAGGTCACGCGCCCGCGCGAGATGGTGGGCACGGCGGCGCCGGCGGCAGCCTGCGCGGCGCCCGCCTCGAGCGAGCGGGCGTTGAGCGCATCGGCCTTACGCTCGCGAATGGAAGCATGGGCCTCCTGGCGTGCGGCACGGTCGGCGGAATCCGCTGCTGCCACGCGCACGCGGTCGCCGATAGCGCCGGCATTTTCGGGCGCCGCGGTCAGCGATTCCTCAAAGGTAATGCCCTCATCGCCAAAGGTGAGCTCCATCGACTCGCGCGCGCCGCGGTCGGGAATGGCAAAAACGCAGGCGTAGCGCTTGCCCACGACCTCCTGAACACGCGTCATAAAACGGTTGTCCGAGCCTGCGATGGCCGGCTGCTCAATCTTGAGCTCCGCCGTAACCGCACCGCCGGCACGGATGAGGCTCACATAGTTCAGGCGCTGCTGAGCACCAAAGTCGAGCTGCTGGGCACGCACGTACAAGCCATCTAGGCGATCGACCCCCGCCTCGCCGGCACGCGCCTCGATATCCTCGTAGGCGCGCAGGCAATCGTCGAACAGCGAGCGCGGCTCGGACAGCACCACGAGCGCCTTGCCGCTCACATGCGACAGCGGACTCACGGTCTGGCCGTACATCACCGGCAAGAAGCGGTCGAGCTCGGGCGTGACGATGCGCGCATCCACCATCTCGAGCAGCGCCGCCAACTTGCTGTCGTCCTGGCTGGCGCGGTAGAGCGCCACGTGCATGTTGTGGACGGCGTCGTCGGTGAGTGCGAGCTCGCGACAGGGGGAGATCTCGATGCTGTCCTCGTTGCCGATGGTCTGGCCCGTTGAACTCACCATGCGGCGGATGCGGTCGATCTCGTCGCCAAAGAACTCAATGCGCACGGGCGCCTTTTCCTGCGCGGGAAACACCTCGACGGTGTCGCCGTGCACACGGAACAGGCCGGGCGCGTCGGCGGCACCGGCATTGGTGTAGCCCATGCCCACCAGGCGCTGCGGCACCTCGTCAAAGGAAATCTCCTCGCCCACCGCAAAGGTCGTCGACTCCCAGTAGCGGCTCTCGACTGGCGGCACGCAGCGCAGCAGCGCGCGGGCCGAGGCGACCATGATGCAGTTGTCCCCGCGCACGATGCGCCCCAGTGCCTCGCAGCGCTGGGCCACCACGGCGTCGTCGGGCGCCTGCTCGCGCCAAGGGTAGTCCTTGCGCTCGGGAAAGCGGCAGACGTGCGCCAGGCCCACATAGGCGGCCAAACTGCGGGCGGCGCGATCGGCCGCATCCTCGCCACTCACGACGTAGACCGTGGGGCGCGGACGACGCGCAAACTGGGCGGCCGCCATAAGCGTTCGGCCCGACTGAGACACGGCCAGCGTCACGTCCTCGCCAGAATCGAGCCCGGCCTCGACGGTCTGCAGCGCCTCGGCAGTGTAGAGCTGCGCGGCTATACGGTGAATGAGCATGCTGTTCCTCCGGCATTGCAACGACAAAAGCCCGCCGAGGCAAGCTCGGCGGGTCGTTCGTCAAATTCGTTGCCTGTCATGGTAGCGCATGGAGGGGACTCCAGCTCAGACGTACGCCCAGCCCCGCAACAAAAACGCCAGATAGTACTGGACTCACCGGCTTCGCCAAAATCTCCCCGTCACGTCGAACGCCGCAACCACGGAAGGTGCCCCAAGAAACGGCTATTCCTCAAAAAAGCTCGCAACGTTCAGGCGGCTCGTCCACTCCCCTATGGTGTTGGCAAAACCGACGCGTGTGTACACGCCCGCAAAACGGCCGCGATACAGGTACAGGCCTTCCATATTAGAAGCGGGCGCAAAACCACGATCATCCACAAGTCCTTTGGGCGCCTCTCCTCGATGCGGCCCATCGACAAGCGTTCCGCGCAAGCAGGGAGTCTGATACTGCTGAGCATACTCCTGCACAATCGCCCCAGCTGCCGCAGCGCGAACCAGCACCTGGGACCATTCCCGTTCCGTGACATCCAAACCGGCGACAACGCCAACCGCGTTGTAGCCGCCGCACGGCTTGACGATCCATCGATCCTTTTCGGCAAATCTCGACAACTGGGTGCTTTCGTCCATAATCTCGGTATAGGGCACATGCTCCCGGACAAACGATTGCTCCTCCGGGCTCAACAAGGACTGCCCGGCTCGAGACCACAAAAACGCAAATACGGTCTTAGTCGCACACGGCCACGTTCTAAAACCACCGACGATACATGCAAGCCCTTCTTGGGCAGCCTCGATTAAGGCCGAGCGTCCGTCGCACGGCTTATCCCACAGCTCGCCGGTCACCGCGCGCCGCCAAACGCAATCAATGGGACCAGCGGCATCGCACAGGCGCCTAGCACCGCCCTCGCCTTTGCCAATCCGCAGGTCGCGCACATCCGCAAAGCGCGCGACTACACCCCGCTGCCTCATAAGGTCGACAAAATGAGCTGCATCTTCCAAGTCGATGCTTTCCGAATAGTCGACGATTGCCACCGAAGCGGGATATATCTTTGATTGCGGTGCATAGAGACCCTCGTCAACGCAGACCCCGTCGTCCGATCGTGCACCATCCTCGGTGCGACGAGGATGGGCCAGCTCCCACTCTGCATAGGTCTCAAACAGTGCATCTATCCAGCTGCCGCACAGATCGTACTGCCGAAAGCCGGGGTGGTTGGATGCAAACTCCTCAAAGGAAGGCGTCATTCGCACTGTCTGACAGACCGCATCGGTCACTACCATTCCAGCACTGCCGTCGGTATTGAGCTCGCAAAACGTATACGAACCGGCGTCCTCGTCAAGAAAGATATCAACACGCGCAAGGGGAATCTGGCAATCATAGCCGTCATCCATAGCGCACAGGTCAGCAAAAGCCGGATCCATGCGAAACCACGCACGCACGGAGGCATCGGAACAAAACGCCCGCGTCACCTTGTCCATAATGCCGTACATGCGCTCGGCCGCCTCCTTAAGAAGCGCCGTCGTATCCTTATCGAATATCTTTGGCGTTAAAGCCCAGGGCGCAGGGTCGCCATGGTAGAGTGCATGGGTTTGAGACAAGTATTCGTCGCCTTTGCGACGACCAGGTAGGTCACCTTCGCGCGTGCGCACAATGCGCTCAAAATAATCTTCAAGCTCCCGCGTCTTCAATGTTGCCACGTTGCCCTCCATTGCTTGATTTTTTGTTCATGCTACGCCAGCACGCCACGACTTCGGCGCGCTTGAATAGGCTTCTAAATTAGCAACACATTTTTGCATGAGGCGGCAGGAAGCAACATATACTCCTGCTCAAGCGCATGCCCAGCCCCGCAGTTCGTGCAAAAATCGGTTCCGTCGGGCATCTCGGAGCCACACTTGGTGCAAAACATATTCGGGCATCCCCTCACAACAAACGGCATCTGTCGCCATCATATTGAGCCTTCGCGGCCCAAATGTGTTGCGCAACATTAGTCGCCGTCTTCGGGTGCCGGCAAAACGTGCCGGGCCCTATCCCGTCACACGCACGCTGGGGCAAAGGTCTGCCAGCGGGCACTCGTCGCACTTGGGTTTGCGGGCGTCGCAGATTTCGCGGCCAAAGGTGATCCACTGGTGATTGACCGACTCCCAATACTCGTGCGGCAAGATCTTGAGCAGATCCTGCTCGGTCTTGAGCGGCTCTTTGGCGTGCGTCTTGGGACTCAGCATCAGGCGATGCGCGATACGGTTGACGTGCGTATCCACCGCGATGCCTTCCACGATGCCATACCCCACGTTGAGCACGATGTTCGCCGTCTTGCGCCCCACACCCGGCAGTTTGACGAGCTCCTTCATATCCGCCGGCACTACACCGCCGTAATCGGCAACGATCATCTGCGCCGCTTCCACGGCGTGTTTGGCCTTGCTCTTGTAGAAGCCAAGCGACTTGATCGTGTCCGCCACGTCGGCAACACTCGCCCCGGCCATGGCCTCGGGCGTGGGCCACTGGGCAAACAGCCGCGGCGTCACCTTGTTGACTTGCGCGTCGGTCGTTTGCGCCGAGAGCAGCACCGCGATGAGCAGCCTAAAGGGATTCTCGTGGTCCAAGAAGCACTCGACCGGGCCATAGCGACGGTTAAGGCGCTCGCACACCTCGATGGCGCGCTCGCGTTTGGCGGCATTGGTCTCGCGTGGCATAACGACTCCTCGGCTCGGCGGCATAACAAACCTATGGGCACGATTGTCCCACGTATGGGGTCTTTACGCCTCCAAAAATGCGCCGGTCTGGCGGCCCCACAGGCTTGCGTACTCGCCGCCAGCCTCGACAAGCTGCGCATGCGTACCGTCCTCGACAATCTCGCCGTCCGCCAGTACCACGATGCGGTCGAGCGCCGCCACGGTGGACAGGCGATGTGCCACCACAATGGAGGTGCGGCCGCGCATCAGGTTCTCGAGCGCCTCCTGCACCAGCGCCTCGGACTCGCTGTCCAAGGCAGACGTCGCCTCGTCGAGCACCAGGATCGGCGCATCGGTCAGAATAGCGCGGGCAATGGCCACGCGCTGGCGCTGGCCGCCCGAAAGCTTAACGCCCCGCTCGCCCACCATGGTGTCAAAGCCACGGGGCAGGCGGTCGATAAACTCGGTCGCATTAGCCAAGCGAGCCGCTTCGCGGATCTGCTCGTCGGTAGCGTCGGGGCGGCCGTAGGCGATATTCTCGCGAATGGAGCGATGGAACAGCAGCGCCTCCTGCGGCACGTAGGCAACTTGGCGGCGCAGGCTCTGCTGCGTGCAGCGCGAAACGTCCTGGCCGTCCACGAGCACGCGGCCGACCTGTACGTCGTCCAGGCGCAGCAACAGCTTGGTGAGTGTCGTCTTGCCCGAGCCCGATTTGCCCACCAGGCCCACGCGCTGGCCCGCCGCCACATGGAGCGTCAGGTCGTCGAACACGCTCTCGCCCGCCGCGGCATCACGGTATGCAAAGCTCAAGTGCTCAAAATCAATCGCGCCCTCGCTCACCTTGAGCTCGGGGGCGTTCTCGTCGTCTGCCACCAGACACGGCTCGTCCAGCACGCGCGTCATCTCGGCCGCATCGCCCAGCGCGCGGTTGATGCGCTGCATCATGGAGCTCACGTAGTTCAGACGCATGGTGAGGTTGTACGTATAGGTAAAGATCATGACGAGCGCGCCGGCAGAGATGCCAAACCACGCGTTGCCGCCCGCGACGAACACGCTAACCACGGCCATGATAATGACGATAAGGCCCGAGGTCGTAAAGTTGCGCTGCATCATGGCGTGCATCGAAACCGTCTCGGCGTCGCGCGCGGCGCGGTCGGCAGCATCGAACAGGTCGCGCTCAAAGTCCTCGCGCCCGCAGGTCTTGACGGCCAGGATATTCGTGACTGCGTCGGACAGCACGCCCGACAGCTTGTTCTGCGCGGCGGACGTCGCGGCCGAAAGCGGCATGATGCGCTTATACATAAGCCAGACAAACGCAATGTAGACGACCATGATGCCCACCAGGATCACGGTAAACGTCGGCACCACCGGGGCGAGCGCCGCCACCGTGCAGACGACCGAGGTGATAGTGGGAATGAGCGAATACACCGTCACGTCCACCAGCCCCGTGTAGCCGCTCATAAAACGGCTCGTCTGGCTCACGAGCGATCCGCCAAAGCGACTGGTGTGGAATGTCATGGATTGATTGGAGAGCGTGTCAAAGCACAGGCGCGCCAGGTGATAGTTGCCCGCAATCTCGAGCTTGTAGACGGTGTAGTCCTGCAGCTTGGAGAGGATTTGGCCCACTAGGTTAACGAGCACGAGCGCCAGAATGTAGGGGCCAAAGACCTCAAGCACCTGGTCGCCCGCCACGGGGCCGGTCTGGACGCGGTCGACGATAAGCGCCATCACGTAGGTGTTGGCAAACGTGAGCAAAAAGATATAGCCCGCCGACGAAAATACCGAGAGAAAGACGATCAGCGGCTGCGTGCGCGTGACATCCCAAAAACGCTGCAGCGTGCGGCGCACGGTGGAGCGTTTGAGCGGACTGGTGCTTCTCTGAGACATGGGCTTCCTTTCGCGTCTGGCAGGGCGAAACGCCATTGTTGCACACCGAAGCGCGCTTCAGGCACGTGCGACGCGAAAAGCGCTCGCGCTCCGCGCTTGCGCAGACGCCCCGCCGTCAGGTGCAGCTAGTCCTTGTCTTCTTGGTCTGCGAGCAGGCCCGCGGACTCCAAGCCCAAAATCTCGTCGGCCTCCCGCGCGTCTTCCAGCGCGTCGATGTCCTTGAGCTTGCGCTCCATAACGTTGGTGCGTGTGGTGATAATGCCCTCGACCGTCTTGCCGGCGGTCTCGATCTGCTGCTGCGCGCGACGCAGCGCCGCCTGATAGCGCGGCAGCTCGGCCTTGACGGCGGAAAGCACGCGCAGCACGTCATCGGTGCGTTTTTGCAGCCTAAACGTCTGATAGCTCATCTGCAGGCTGTTGAGGATGGCCGCCATGGTGCTGGGGCCGGCAACGTTGACGTGATAGTCGCGGCCCAGGGTCTCGATAAGCCCGGGGCGGCTGACGACCTCGGCGTACAGACCCTCAAACGGCACGAACAGAATGCCAAAGTTGGTCGTCGCGGGCACGCTCAGGTACTTTTCGCAGATGTCCTTTGCCTCGCGTTTCACCATCGCATCGAGCGTCTTGCGCGCAGCGACGACGGCCTCAGCGTCACCCGACTCCTGGGCGTCGAGCAGATGCTCGTACGCGTCGCCCGGGAATTTGGAGTCAATCGGCAGTAGCACGGGATCGCCCTCGTCTACCGGCAGCTTGACGGCAAACTCAACGCGCTCCGAGGCGCCGGGCTTGGTGGCCACGTTTTCCAGATACTGGTCGGGCGTAAGGATGTCCGCCAGGATCGCGCCCAGCTGCACCTCGCCCAAAATGCCGCGCGCCTTGACGTTGCCCAGCACGCGCTTAAGGTCGCCCACGCCGGTGGCGATAGACTGCATGTCGCCCAGACCCTTGTACACGGCCTCAAGCTGGTCGCTTACCTGCTTAAACGATGCAGACAGGCGATCGTTGAGCGTACGGGAAAGTTTCTCGTCCACCGTCGCGCGCATCTGATCCAGCTGCACGTTGTTGTCCTTGCGGATGGCACCCAGCTGGGCATCGACCGTCTCGCGCACCTTGTCCAGGCGGTGCTCGATGCCCTCGCGGTTGGCGCCAAGCTGTTGGGCTGTCTCACGGCGCAGGTCATCCATACGGTCGCCAGCCTGCGAGAACTCGCGCGCAATGGTCAGGTAGCGTTGCTGCTCCACGGCGGCGTCGGTCGTCTGCTGCTGCGCGATGGCATTTGCCGTGCGGCGGGTTTCTGCCAGCGCGACGTTGAGGGCATCGAGCGTGCTATTGGCCTGCTCGAGCGCGGCCAGCATCTCTGCCCCGCTATCGCCGCGCTCCCGCAGCTCGGCACGAAGGCTTTTAAGCTGCAGGGCGCAAACCACAGCAACTCCCACCGCCACCAAGGCAATCACAACAAGCGCAATATCAATAGCAGACATAGACTCCGCCCAACAAACTCAATCGATCACCAATCAAAACCGCGATCAATCTTACCCCGCCACACGCACCGGGCGCCCGGCCCCTTCTTGGGTGCCCCTCTCCTCCGCATATTCCATAATGCGGCGCGCCGTTTTCCTGCTCACCTTTGAGTCATCGCCGGCCAAGTATGCGTATACGTTTCCTTTATTCAGGTGCAGAGCACGGCAGATGCCATAGCGCGTTACACCCGATTCCTCCAATGCTTCCAGTGTTCTCTTTCTCATCAGGGCGTTCACCCTTCTGTCGGCCGCTGGCTTTTCTTTCACCCCTCTATACGCGTGCCAAACGTTGGCGTAACGATTGGGGAGCTTATCCTCGGCGCATAGAGATGCCAGGCTACCCGCTTGGCCATACAGAGACAAAACACCTCGATAGCTCTCTTCCATCCACGAGCCCTCGGATAAACCCAGAACGTATTCGGCTTTTCCCTGCGCCAAAGCGAGCAAAAACAGAGGCTCCGCCACGCGCGGCGCAACCGTCGTCGCCTGCTCAACCAGTTTTCTAAAACTCAGCGACTGCTGTCCGGATAGCTCTCGGCAATAGCCTTTCAAAAATCCCTCAAAAGTCAGATTCAACCGAGCACCTCCTTTTTGTATTGCCTGTATGCGCAGACCATCTCTTGATAACTCCGCTCCGAGGGCGACGATGCCAGAGCCTCTCCCTCGTCGAATATAAGCCGCTCGAGCAGATCCCAATCAAGTCGGTCAACGAATGCCTGACTATGAAGATCGACGATGTCGTTCGGACGATAGGCATAAAGCTTCATCACCGCCAGGTCCTCCAAAGATGGCGTAAAGTACCTGATAAAACGCGCCCCAATCTTCAAGGGAATCAAACGATCTTCGTAATTGAATGGCATCTGATTACAATATGCCACCGCCATACCATTCACCTCGGGGTATCGAGCTATGATCTCGCGGAGGCACCTGTCTGCCTCAAACACATCAATGTCATGTGTAACCGACCGATTCGTCACATCGTTTAGCATGAAAGCGCTTCCTCCCACCAATACAACGCTCGGCCTGTCGTCTCTTGGACCTATTTCCAGCTCCGCCTCTTCGTCAATACCCAAAAGAGTCTGCTCTAAATCCTGCTTATACATAGCAAATCCTATTATTATTCATCTTCAATAATACTATTCAGTCGCACGACAGGACCTACAGGATGCAAGAATTCTGCTCGTGGCGATAATCCCTACACCCTAGAAGTCCTAATGTGACAAACGCTAACTCTCCCAGCCGGCGCGGATGGTTGTTATGACGTCGCCTAGGCGCTGGCCGAGAGCTGCCAAGTGCTGAAGCACCTCACTGGGCGAGGCGCCGTTGAGAATGCACGTGAGGGCATATGAGGCCAAGAAGATTGCCGCGAGTCCCAACGGGATCAGCACGATCATCGCTAACGTGCGCAGGCGCTGGCCCACGCGGCGGTGACGTGTGCGGCGCTTGTCGAACGCAAGCTCCTGCGCATATGAATCTTGTTGTACGGAATAGTTTTCTGGCGCCGATCCGCCCGCAGGCGAAACCGCAGGCGTGGCATTTTGCGCAGGGGGCTGGGCGGCTACCCCTTGCATTTGCATCTCCATGAGCCGTTGCTGCTGACGCAACATGCGCTCAGCTTGTTGCTGCGGAGTCTCAAGAAACAGGTCCATGCTGGCCTCCAAAATCGGAGCATTCGACGCTTACGCCCAGCATCCCGCACCGCCAAGGCCACGGCAACGCAATCCGTAGCAATAGCCGCAAAGTTTCTTGTTGACAAAAGCTGTCGAAAACCTCAACAACTCCCCTACCAGCACTTTCTCTGAGCTATTTTGTCGAATAATCTTTTGCCCTTCCACCAACCCGCCAACTAACCAAAACCTGACCAAAAGCTTGACGGAAATTGTGAAGACCGGGACCCCACACAAAAAGTGCCGCCCCAAAGGGGCGGCACGCAAACTTATTATCAGCTTTTCTGTAACGAGCATGCGACGACTCAACGCCGGAGCGCAGGGCGGGGAAACCTTTGCCTCGCGCGACCCTGCGAAGCCGTGAGCGAGAGGGAAAGGTTTCCCCGCCCTGCGCTCCGTGGTCGGTGAGGACAGACTACATGCCCGCGAAACCTCGGGTGGCGGTGGCGCACATAAACGCCAAGGCTAGAATCACGAGCGAGCCCGCGATGTCTGCCAGCACGCCCATTGCACGGCGTTCAAACAACCAGCTCTCAAAGTGCGGGGCGACGTTGCGCCAAACACGCCACAGCAAGATGCCCATACCGATGACGCCCGGGATATTGAGCAGTAGGATCTCGGAGCACAAAAGACCGATCAGGTTACCGGCGGCAAAGCCCGCATCACCCTCGCAGTATTTGCGGTAGACCATATACAGCATGTACGCCACAAACGGCTGCAAGCACGCAGAAATAAACGAGACCACCATCGAGGGGTCCTGCGAAAAGACCTCGGTGAGTTTATCGACACTCGTGGCGTCCTTCGAAGCCAAGAATAAACCGATAACCACAAGGGGCACCACGCCCAAAATTACCTCGACCAGAGTAAACAACTTGGCAGTCAAATCCTCACTAGCCGAATTCAAATGAGGCGCCCACTCAGGATGAGCATGCGCGCCGACTTTCTTGTCCTTCTCGGCACGATCGGCCTTTTTACCCTCGGCAACCCGACGACCAGGATCCTTGCGAGTTCCCGCCGCAGCAACCCGAGCCCGAGACTTCTTGCCCATAAAAAACACCCCATCAGGTAGTAGATAAACTAAAAGTCGCCACCCAGTGTACCCCCTAAACAACGGCGCCGCCCCAACCCGGAGCAAGCCCCGTCAACCAAATAACCGAACCATCAACCAAATGGCCGCAACCCAATCCCTATACAAAACGTGCCGCCCAAAAGGGGCGGCACACAAACTTCTAATCAGCTTTTCTGTAGCGAGCACGCGACGACCCAAAGCGGGCCGGGA
>JAUMOL010000005.1 GCA_031295385.1 Collinsella sp. | reverse complement strand
ATGGAGGTGTCGAATAGGATGCTCAGCATGAGCAGACTCTGGACGTCCGGATACGTCTTGTCCCGCTCCCAGTTCGAGATCGTCTGACGCGACACGTAGAGTTTCTCGGCGAGCTGTTCTTGGGAGAGCCCCATCGCCTCGTGCCTCGTCTTGATCTGGTTGCTGATGTCCATCGTCACCTCCCGGTCGTGAAGGAGCGTCCCGCGAACACGCCGGGTGCGCTATCGAATCTGTTGTACATCATATGCGGCAAGGCTTGCCGGGCGCTGCAAAAACTGTTTTGCACGGGGTTTACCTGCATGATTGTTGCTGCGATGGCTTAGCGATGTTGTCGAGCAGTCATCCAAGTGTACAGGCCCATGGCGGCGTAGCCGATTGCGGTATAGGCAACCCCATGGAACGCAAGGTCCTGGCTGCCCTCGACCTTGAGGGGAAACAGGACCGCGGGTCCGATTCCGAGCGCCGCGGGTACCCAGAAGAGCGTCCTCGCGGAGTTTGCGGCGAGCAGGCCGAGGGCGATCGCAGTTACGGGGAGCACGAGGTAGATCAGCGCCATCATGGCGATCATACCGGCATCGGATGGGACGAAGCTCACCAGGAGGGCGGGGATTGCCCAGCAGGCGCCAACGATTGCGATCAATGCGATGAGGGACGCGCGTACGGTGACGTTCATGGGGCACCTCCTAACGGGAATCGCCCCCATTCTGGCATACATCTTCAGAATGGGGGCTAAGGGGGATACCATTTCGGGGAACGGGCGCGTACCCGCGCTTTTAACTCAGCATCTTGGCGAGCATGCCGATGCCGACGCCCACCAGTCCGCCGGCGATGGCGCCGATGATGATCTGCGCCGCGTTGCGCGTGCCCTTGACCCAAGGGTCCATCTCGCGCTCACGGCGCCCCTCGAGCGTGTCGCGATCGACCTGCTCGCCGCGGCTAAACGCCAACACCTCGCGGTACGTGACGAGGTCGTGCTGCTTCTTCATGCGTTCCATATACACGAACGCCACGAGCATCACGACGAGCGCCACGGCGGCAAACGCCGCGGTGGGCGCGATGTGCATGCCCCAGCCCCATTCGAACTGGAACGCCGCCCACGCGCTCAGCACCAAAAACACGACCGCGCTCACGACCGTGATTGTGGAGAGGGCGTTGTACTTCTTGACCGCTTCGTTCATTGCCTGTGCCATGGTTTCCACATCTCCTTTGATGAGGGAGTCCACGGTCACCCCGAACACGTTGGAAAGCAGCAGCAGGCTCTGGACATCCGGATACGTACGACCGCACTCCCAGTTGCTGATGGTCTGGCGCGACACGTAGATGCGCTCCGCCAGATCGTCTTGGGACAGTCCGAGCTCCGTGCGATGCTCCTTGATGTGCGAGCCCTGCTCCATGCGTTTGCTCCCTAGAGGGTCGGGGTGACCCCTGTCGAGAGCCACCATGTCATTGACGCGAGCATCGTACCATCAAAGGTCTTTATATTTGACCCCCACGGGGCAAAATCGAGCTGTCAAAAGGCATTATATGCGACATCTAGCTGGGAAAAGAACGGTCCCCAAAGGCGGATGCCTCCGGGGACCGGTTGGTGCGTATAGAGGGGGCGAGCTTGCTTTGGGTTGGTGTTGGCCCCGCCGCTCGTCTCGACTTTGGAGCGGCGGGGCTCAGCTCTGCCTCGACCGCGGCGCGGGGCGCGGCTTTGTCCCGACGTCGGCAGCGGCCGAGCCCTGTCTTCCCAGCTTAGCCCTCCTCGCCTTTGGGCGCGTCCTTGGACGAGGGCTCTTTCTTCGGCAGCCTTCCCGCGCGTTTGAGGGCGTCTCGCAAGATCCATTCCACCTGACCGTTGGCGCTGCGCATCTCATCGTCCGCCCAGCGTTGGACGGCCTCCCAGATAGCGGGGTCTATACGGAGTGGATACTGCTTGCGTGCCATGACGTGCCTTCTTGTCGAATGTGCAATTCTGCACCCGTCCCCAAATTACTCATTGGTGTTGGGGTTAGTACAGCGAGCCTGCGTTGAGCACCGGGTGCGCCTCGGATTCACCGCAGAGCACCACCATGAGGTTGCTGGCCATCTGCGCCTTGCGCTCGTCGTCGAGCTCGATGGTGCCGCCGGCAGCCATCTCCTTCACGGCCATGTCGACCATGGAGACCGCGCCCTCGACGATCTTCTTGCGTGCGGCGATGACGGCCTCCGCCTGCTGGCGGCGCAGCATCGCCTGGGCGATCTCGGGGGAGTAGGCAAGATGGGTGAGGCGGGCGTCGTCGACCTCCACGCCGGCGGGTGCCAGGCGCATCGCGAGCTCGCGGCGCAGGGCTTCGGAGACCTCTTCCACATTGGCGCGCAGCGTGATGGCGCCGGCGGCATCGGACTCGTCCTCCAGGTGGTCGTAGGCGTACACGCTCGCCACGTGGCGCAGCGCCGTCTCGGCCTGCATGGCGACATAGCTCTGGTAGTCGTCGACGTCGAAGAGCGCCTTGGCGGTATCGGCGACGTGCCACACCACGACGGTTGCGATCTCGATGGGGTTGCCCATTTTGTCGTTGACCTTCAGGCGCTAGCCATTCAGGGTGCGCACGCGGGTGGAGATAGTGGTGGGGTTGCCCTTGGCGGCCTTCTGCGCCGCGGCCTTGGCGGCCTTGGAATCGCTCATCTCGAGCTCGATCATCTCGCCGATCCCGGCCGATCCGCCCATGCTCTTGCTAAAGAACGGGTTGGCCCAGAAGAGGCCCTCGTCGCGGACGGTGCCCACGTACTTGCCGAACAGGATGCACACGCGCGCCTGGCCGGGCTGCAGCGAGAAGAATCCGTTGAGTGGGATGAACCACAAGCAAAACGCGAGGATGCTGAGGCCGAGCCCCCATCCGTAGACTGCGGGCGCGTCGACGCCGTCGGGCGTGCTCGCGAGCCCGATGGTGCTCCAGATAAAGAGGCCGATGATGACGATGAGCGCCACCGCCACGGCGACGAGCATGCCGTAGCCCGACTTGGCCTTGAGTTGCTTTTCCACGCTCATTGTGAGTTCCTTTCATGACTGCGCCGGCGTTTGCGTGACGTCCCCGGCGCCGCGCTCCAGATTGCGATGGGGAGGAGGCGAGTCCCCGAGCAGTCCGTGCGACTGCTGATTGCATTGTGATATCACATTGAAACCATGTCAAGAACGACAATCGCCGTTTGCCGATTGACTCCCATCGCCTCGGGGAACTCCCCACCACTCTGGTAGTTTCTTCCATTCAGTTCACGCGATCTGATGGGAGCCCCCATGAGCGAGCTGCTCGAATCGTTTCTGCGCGTCGGAATGACTGTGTTCGTCTTCGGCCCGCTGGTTGCGTGGGTCGCTCGCCGCGGCGCGCGCGAGCGCCGCGAGGCGACAGACGTCTTCGAGTGCTTCACGGTGCGCATGACCGCGGGTGGTATGGGCACTGCCTGGGACCGGGCCTGCCTGCCGCTCCTCGCGTCCCTACATCACGCCCGCAGGCCAGCGGTACCGGGTGAGGTCGACTCGGCCGTCGTCGAGAAATTCGACACCCTCGGCTTCGAGCATCTCACGTTGCGCCTCAGGTCCGCCAAAGGCGAAGCCCGCAGCGAGGCGGCCGTCGGCAAACACGATGCGATGGCAGGGGATGACGCCCGGTTGAGGGTTGACGTGCAGGGCATATCCCACGTAACGGGCTCGCCTGGGCTCGCCGACGAGCTTGGCGATCTGCCCGTAGGTGGCGACCATGCCCGCGGGAACCTGTGCGACCATCTCGTAGACGCTCCCGAAGAAGCCCTCGCGGTTCCTATCAGCCATCACAAACCTTTCAGTGCGCGGGTATCGGCGCGCCCGCGAGCAGCGGACGCGCTACGCCTCCAAATACCTCTCGACAAGCTCCTCAAACGCGCCGTCCATGCCCGTGGTCTCGAGCGCGCCGTCGCAGTGGGGGCGCACGTCGTCGGTGACGTTCGCCACGCCCACGCCGAGTCCGGCGGCCTGGATCATGGAGAGGTCGTTGGCGGAGTCACCCACCGCGATGACCTCGCTCATGGGGATACCGAGCATCTCGGCCAGTCGCATCAGGCCGACTCCCTTGTTCACGCCTGCGGGCATGAACTCGAGGTAGCGCTTCGAGGAGAACGTGATCTCGACGCCAAGGCGCTGCGCCAGGGGCTCAAGATCGCCCCCGAGCTTCTGCAGCGCGTCAAAGTTCCTGTTCACAAACAGGATCTTCACGATGTCGCGCCCATCCAGGAAGGACAGGTCGGGGTGGTCTGCGCTCGAGATATGCGTCACGCCGCTGATCGAGGTGAGGTACGCACGCTCGTCGTCGTCCGCATCGGGCACGAAGACGTGTCCGTCGGCGACGTTGATGTGCATGCTAAGCCCCAGCTCAAGGCCCTTTTGATAGAGCTGCTCGGCACAGTCGCGCGAGAGTCCGCAGGTGGTGAGCGGGCAGGGGTCGCCCACGCGGTTGATAAACCCGCCGTTGTACGACAGAACGTATCCGCCTTCGAGCAGCGACGCATCGACGGCCGCGAAATTGTGCATGATGGACGAGTACCAGCGCCCGCTTGAGGGGACGAACAGAACCCCCAGCTCCTTCATGCGCTTGAGCGCGCGGATGTTCGCCTCGGGGATGGCGTGATTGGAGTCGAGAAAGGTCTCGTCCATATCGCTTGCAACAAGGCGGTACATGCTAGTACACCATGCCCATGGCCTCGCGCACCTCGGCGAGCGTGGCCTCGGCGACCTCGTTGGCGCGGCGGTTGCCCTCGTGCAGGACGTCCTTGACGTAGTCCATATCCTGCACGAGCTCCTCGCGGCGCGCGCGGATGGGGGCGAAGTGCTCGTTCACGCTCTCGGTGACGTACTTCTTGAGCGCGCCTGCGCCGCCCATGCCGATCTCCTCGGCGATCTCGACCTCGGAGCGGCCGGTGCAGATGGCGGCGGTGGAGAGCAGGCCGGACACACCGGGACGGGCTTCGGGGTCGAACGTGATCATGCGCTCGCCGTCGGTCTGGCTCTTCTTGATGCGCTTGGCCGTCTCCTCGGCGGTCATGGAGATGTTGATGGCGTTGCCGTAGGACTTGCTCATCTTGCGCCCGTCAAGGCCGGGCAGCAGCGGCGTATCGGACAGCAGCGCGTCGACCTCGGGGAACACCTTGCCGTAGCGGTTGTTGAACTTGCGTGCGATGGTGCGGGTGAGCTCGATGTGCAGCAGCTGGTCGCGCCCGACCGGCACGACGTTGCCCTTGCAGAACAAGATGTCGCACGCCTGGTGCACGGGGTAGGTGAGCAAAAGGCCGGTGAGCTCATGGCCGCTGGCCTCCATCTCGGCCTTGACGATGGGGTTGCGCTGCAGCAGGGCCTCGGAGACGAGCGACAAGAACGGCAGCATGAGCTGGTTTGCCGCGGGCACGGCGGAGTGCGTGTAGATCATCGTCTTGTCGGGGTCCAGGCCGCAGGCCAGGTAGTCGATGACCATGTTGTAGACGTTGTCCTAGATGTTGTCGGTGCTGTCGCGGTCGGTGATGACCTGGTAGTCGGCGATGAGCACGTTGGTGTGGACGCCCATGTCCTGCAGCTCGACACGGCTCTTGAGCGTGCCGAAGTAGTGGCCGAGGTGCAGGCGGCCGGTGGGGCGGTCGCCGGTGAGCATGGTGTACTTCTCGGGGTGCTGCGGCAGGTCGGCGCGGATCTGGTTGCTGCGCTCGAGGCTGACCTCATAGCTGAGCTCGTTGGGCATGCTGTCTCCTTTTGGGTTGAGTGCCTGGCCGGCATTGTCGGTCTTGGTTGAAGATGAAGCTACCAGAGAAACGGCGTCTCTTGCCGGAATCAACGATGGTTTTCGCCGTGTCGTCCCGCAGGGTCGTTTCCCTTCTTGGGAAGGAGCCCCTCGATATGCTCGAGCCGCTCCTCATGGGCCGCGTGCGCCGCGCGCTCCTCGGCGGCGAAAGCGGGGTCTTCGGGCGTGACGGTCTCATCTCGCTGTCGACTCCGGTACCACCGCGACGGCGCTCCTGAGCCTGCTCGTCGACAAGCCGGTGACTATCTACACCACCAACGGCTATGCATGTCGGTTTACGGGCGAGCTTGCTGCTAAGGTGGTGGTAATTGGCGGCGACTTCAACCCCGTTACCTGCTCGCTCACCGGTCCTATGGTTGAGAGCGCGCTGCGCGAGCTGTACTTTGACCGGGCGTTTATAGGTGTCAATGCGGTGGACGAGGACCGCGGCATCATGACGCCAGGTTATCCCGAGGCTATCAAAAAACGTATCGTGATGCAGAATTCCCAAGCGAGTTGCGTACTCGCCGATAGCTCCAAGTTCCACGTGTTTTCAAATGTAAAGGTGTGCGACCTGGAGGGCTTTACTGTTATTTCCGACAGGCGCGACTCCAAAATCGGCGAACGCGTCAAAATGATCACGGCCTAGGACACTGGGGCATCGCATCTTGCCCTCAAGCCGTTGCCCACGTAACGAAGCGTGGGGCAAACGTGCGCCCCATTCCTGATTTGGGGACTAGCTTAGTTCGTCGGCTATTTGGTGTTCGTAGAAGGCTTCGATAACGGCGTTGAAGTCGTGGGCGAAGTCTTCCATGGTTCCGCGCCAGGTGGCTCGGCTGGGCTTGCCTTGGCCCACATAGGCAGTCTGAATGCCGCAGGCGGGGCTGGGGAAGTCGCGCTTGGGGTCGTTGCCCACCATGAGGACCTCGTGCGGCTCGAGCCCCATCACCTGAAGCTGCTCTAGATAGTAGGTGGCATCGGGCTTGCAGCGGGTGGTGTTTCCCATGTGCGTGACGAGCTCAAAGGGGGCGTCGGCCAGGTCGCCCCAACTCATGCGGCACTCGATGGCCCCCTGCGGAAAGCTGGGGTTGGTAAAGAGCGCGCAACGCAGTCCTGCATCCTGTACGGCCTGAAGCGCGGCGTGTGCGCCGGGCATGGCGTGGGCGTTGATGACATCGTCGTTCTTGTACGGCAGGACTTCACGATCGTAGTAGGTAAACGCCTCGTAGATGAGTGGGTCCGAGAGGCAAATGCCGCACCGGCGCTCAACCTCTTCTTGGTAGAACTCAAGATTGGTGCGATTATCCGTGCCACTGCGGCGGTTGGCGTTGAGGTCGACTAAGATGGTGCCGAGGCGTGCCATCGTGCCACCGCGGCTGCGTCGCCCGATGTCTGCGAGCATCGACGAGACATCCTTAAAATAGCGAAGGATGAATGCGTTGAGGTTGATGCTGAGAAGCGTCTCGTCCATATCGAAAACGACTGCTTTGAGCACGCGGGCACCTTTCTCGATAAATCGTTCTAGAATCGTTGGCTCCGGATACTTTACCTCAAAGGCGTATGGGCAAACTGCTTATCGTCAAGTTGTGGAGACAGCTGTCCATAAGATTACGAAAAAGTCTCCACACGAGTAAAAAAACGCAGTTCACGCTTGAAATCGAACCCATTTCCCCGTAACCTATACGAACGTGATTGCATAAGCGTCACATTAGTATCTGTCGGCTCCCGAGTGTTCCTAAACGTTGTGTGCTTGTCGCACCCTTCTGTAGGTCCTAGCAATCGGGGCCCCGTAGTTCGAAAGGGGTCCACCTTTGAGTGAGATTCAGAACTCGTCCATTTTCTCTCTTGACGATGTCAACGAGGAGGAGATGAACAACCTCATCGACGGTACGATTACCGACTTTGATGAGGGCGATCTCGTTAACGGCACTGTCGTTAAGATCGAGCATGACGAGGTGCTCGTTGACATCGGATTCAAGTCCGAGGGCGTTATCCCGGTCCGCGAGCTGTCCATCCGCAAGGACGCTAACCCTGCAGACATCGTTGCACTCGGTGATCCCATCGAGGCTCTGGTTCTCCAGAAGGAGGACAAGGACGGTCGTCTGGTCCTGTCCAAGAAGCGTGCCGAGTACGAGCGTGCTTGGAACCGCATCGAGGAGAAGTTCAACTCCGGCGAGAACGTCGAGGGCGAGGTTATCGAGGTTGTCAAGGGCGGCCTGATCCTCGACATCGGCCTGCGTGGCTTCCTGCCCGCTTCCCTCGTCGACCTCCGTCGCGTCAAGGACCTCACCTCCTACATGGGCACCCGCATCGAGGCCCGCGTTATCGAGATGGACCGCAACCGCAACAACGTCGTCCTCTCCCGTCGCGTCGTGCTCGAGGAATCCCGTAAGGCCGAGCGCTCCGAGATCCTGTCCAAGCTCAAGTCTGGCATGCGTCTCCAGGGCACCGTTTCCTCCATCGTCGACTTCGGCGCCTTCGTCGACCTCGGCGGTATCGACGGCCTCATCCACATCTCCGAGCTCTCCTGGAACCACGTCAACCATCCTTCCGAGGTTGTCAAGGTCGGCCAGGAGGTCGAGGTCGAGGTTCTCGACGTCGATCTCAACCGCGAGCGCATCTCCCTGGGTCTCAAGCAGACCACCGAGGATCCGTGGCGCGCACTGGTCAAGAAGTACCCCGTCGGCGCTATCGTCGAGGGCACTGTGACCAAGCTTGTCCCGTTCGGCGCTTTCGTCGACCTGGGCGAGGGCATCGAGGGCCTGGTGCACATCTCCGAGATGGCCAACAAGCACGTCGATCAGCCTTCTCAGGTCACCCACGTGGGCGACAAGGTTCAGGTCAAGGTCATGGAGATCGACCTCGACCGTCGTCGTATCTCCCTGTCCATGAAGTCCGCTGCTGAGACTCTGGGCGTCGAGATCGAGGTCACCCCGCTGCCTTCCGAGAAGAAGGACGAGGAGACCGACGCCGAGTAAATCGGTTCGACGATCACTTCTTTTAAGGGATCCGTCCGCAATGGACGGGTCCCTTTTTGCATTTGGCGCCGAAATGCGCAATGCTTTCCGGGCTGTCCACAGGCTATTGGGTTGTCGGTGCATGAAAAATGCCGACATCCCGCCTCGGGGAGGAGGCGGGAACGCACCGAGTAGACGGAGGGGTGCGGAGCGCGGTCGCGTCTCGACTGACGACGTTGCCCATCGACGACCCTATTGTACTGTATAGCGTGGTTCTTGGTTTATCGTGTCGAACGCTTGTGTTGTGCCATTGCTTGCGGCAACGGTGTGCTACACTCTTGCACTGCTGAGTGGGCCAGACGGTCGCGCGATGTGCTGCTTGCAGCACGCGTGAGGAAAGTCCGGGCTCCAGAGGGCGGGATGCCGGCTAACGGCCGGGCGGAGTGATCCGACGGAAAGCGCCGCAGAAAAGAAGACTCCCACCTGCGCCGCAAGGCGTAAAGGGAAAAGCTGAAACGGTGGTGTAAGAGACCACCAGCGTCGTGGCAACACGGCGGCTTGGCAAGCCCCATCCGGAGCAAGCGCGAATAGGAACGCTATGGGCCGGCCCGGTCCGCGTTCGGGTAGCGTGCGTGGAGCTGCACGGTAACGTGCAGACAAGATAAATGACCGTTCACGACAGAACCCGGCTTATAGGCCCACTCAGCACTTTGTTGACGCTGCGACGGCGTCAGCTGGCCGATTTGGCGCTCATTCGTCGGTCGCCGCCATAAGGCGTGCTCCCTCCTCTTTCGGGCCAAATCGACTCAGCTGACGCCGTCTCGCTGTCTTTGCCTGGTCATTGACGTTGCCGTTCTATTTACTGGGGCTAACGGTACGGGCTTTGCCTTATTATTGAGGCTGTTTGTTGCTTTGCTTGTTGTTGAGGGGCTTTGTTGGACAGCTATTTTACTCTGCAATCGAATATTGAGGCTTCGGGCGAGTTTGTGGACCGCAAGAGCCGGTTTATTGCCCAGCTGGTCCATATTGAGTCCGAGGATGAGGCGAATGCCTTTATCGAGATGGTTCGCAAGCGTCATTACGACGCTCGACACAATGTTCCCGCGTGGATTTTGGTCGATGGGCGCGAGCGCCAGAGCGATGATGGTGAGCCGAGCCGCACGAGCGGCATGCCGACGCTCGAGGTGCTGCGCGGTGCGGGGCTCAAAAACGTTTGCTGCGTGGTGACGCGCTATTTTGGTGGCACGCTGTTGGGGCCTGGTGGCTTGGTACGCGCCTATACCGCGGCGACGCAGGCGGCGGTGGCCGCGGCTCAGGAGGCAGGGCAGATCGTTGAGATGACAAGCGTCGTGCCGGTTGACGTGCATGTGGCCTATCCGCAGTATGAGCAGGTGCTTCGTTTGGCGCAGGATTCGGGTGCCAAGGTTTCGGATACCGATTTCGCGGATGCCGTGACACTTCATTTTGTGTTTAAGGCAGGGGAGCAGGAGTCGTTTTGCGTTAAGATGCGCGAGCTTATGGCGGGGCGCGAGGAGATCGAGGTCGGCGCTCCCGAGTTTGCCGAGTTCTAACGACGACGGCCGGCGTTCTTTTGGATGGATCCCAAACGCGCCGGCCGTCGTTTTATGTTGCTGCCGTTTACTCGGCGAGCTGCTTTAGCACATCGCAGGCGATCTCGACGGCATCGTCGATGCAGCCGGGGCAGCTGCGGAGCGGACCTTTATCCGATCCGATGCCCTTGAGCGTGCCGCAGACGGTCGTCGTGTTCTTCTCGCCAAAGCGTTTGGCGATTTCGCGCGACAGCTTGTAGGTCTGGCCCTTGGTCTTGGGGTTTTCCATGCCGTCGCTCATTACAAAGCCCATGATGGCAACAGCGCCCGAGATGGCGCCGCAGGTTTCGGTCATGCCGCCCATGCCGGCGCCAAAGCCCTCGGTGAGGGTAAAGGCGACCTGGGGGTCGAGCCCGACGGCGGGCGCGAGCGTGCAGGCGACGGCCTGGGCGCAGTTAAAGCCACGGGCGTGGTATTCGGCAGCCTGAGCCTGACAGGCGGTGATATCGAGCTGGGCCGTATCGATTTGCTTCATCGTTGTCTCCTTGGTCATGGTGTACCCGCCTATGGTACCCGTGACGGTGCGTGTAATCATCGAGAGCTTCATGGATGCCTCATTTTTATCTATCGAGCAAATGCCCAAGGCTTGAGATAAATACCCCTGATCAATTTGTCCCATAACCTACCTTGGGGATGGGTTGAGAGGGGTGCAGGGTAGCGGTATCGTGAACCGAATAAAAACAAAACCCAAGTAAGGGAGTTGGATATGAGCGAGCAGACCATCGGTACGACGTGTGTTCAGGGCGGTTATCGCCCGGGTGATGCAGAGCCGCGCCAGGTGCCTATCTACCAGTCAACCACGTGGAAGTACGACACGTCCGAGCATATGGGCAAGCTGTTTGACCTGGAGGAGTCGGGCTACTTCTATAGTCGTCTGCAGAATCCCACGTGCGATCTGGTTGCCGCCAAGATTTGTGAGATGGAGGGCGGCACCGCCGCGATGCTCACGAGCTCGGGCATGGCTGCGAATTTCCTCGCGATCTTTAATGTGGCCGGTGCCGGCGATCATGTGGTCGCAAGCTCTGCCATCTACGGCGGTACGTATAACCTGCTTGCCCATACCATGGGTCGTATGGGCTTGACCTGCACCTTCGTTGCCCCCGACTGCACCGATGAGGAGCTCGAGGCAGCCTTCCAGCCCAACACCAAGCTTGTCTTTGGCGAGACCATCGCCAACCCCGCCCTTGCCGTGCTCGATATTGAGCGCTTTGCCAAGGCCGCGCATGACCACGGCGTGCCGCTGATGGTCGACAACACCTTCCCGACGCCCGTGATGTGCCGTCCCTTTGAGTGGGGCGCCGACATCGTTACGCACTCCACCACCAAGTACATGGATGGACATGCTGCCTACCTGGGCGGCGTGATCGTCGACCACGGCCAGTTTGACTGGATGGCCCATGCGGACAAGTTCCCGGGTCTTACCACGCCCGACGAGAGCTACCACGGCGTGACCTATGCCGAGAAGTTCGGTCGTGAGGGCGCCTTCATTACCAAGGCAACCGCTCAGCTCATGCGCGACCTCGGCCCCATGCAGAACCCGCAGGCGGCCTTCTTCCTGAACAGCTCGCTCGAGAGCCTGCACGTGCGCATGCCGCGTCATTGCGAGAACGGCCTGGCCGTTGCCAAGTTCCTGCAGAGCCATCCCAAGGTGCGCTTCGTGAGCTATCCGGGCCTGGAGGGCGACAAGTACTACGACATGGCTCAGAAGTACATGCCCAACGGTACCTGCGGCGTCGTGAGCTTTGGCTTTAACGGTGGTCGCGCGGCTGCCGAGACCTTTATGAAGAGCCTTAAGCTCGCCCAGATCGCCACGCATGTGGCCGACGCCCGCACTTGCTGCCTGCATCCCGCTAATGCCACGCATCGCCAGATGAACGATGAGGAGCTCATCGCCTGTGGCATTTCTGCCGACATGGTGCGCCTGTCGTGCGGCCTCGAGGATACGGCCGATCTGATTGCCGACCTTGAGCAGGCGCTCGAGCAGTGCTAGGCTAGCGTTCGTGCGAGGCGCCGATGCTGGCAGAAAGCTTCGGCGACCTTTCGTTCCGATTCCGTAGGCGGGACCCCAATTGCGGCTGTTTGCATGCGATTGGGGCCCCGTTTTTTTGCGTTGGGCCACTCGAAAGGATGGATATGGAGAAAACTGCAGAGCAGCTGCGCCGCGAGCACATTGCCCTAGAGGGCGACACCCATGGCAAGAACAAGTGGGCGATTCTGTTTACCGTGCTCATCATGACGTTTATGGTGTGTCTGGATTCGACCGTCGTGACCGTGGCGCTGCCCGTGATGCAAAAGGAGCTGGGCGTGGGCCTCGATCGCATTCAGCTGGTAAGCTCGGTGTATCTGCTTGCGACATGCGTGGCTATGTTGCCGTTTGGCCGTCTGGGCGACGTGCGCGGCAAGGTGAATGTGTTCCAGCTGGGCGTCATCGTCTTTTCGGTCGGTTCGCTGCTGTGCGGCCTTTCGTCCTCGCTCGAGGTTCTTATCCTGGCACGCATTGTTCAGGGTGTCGGTTGCGCGGCGGCCATGGCCAACAACATGGGTATCATCACCGAGTCGTTTCCGGCGCGCGAACGAGGCCGTGCCATGGGTATTCTCGCGACCTTCGTGGCCCTCGGCATGATGTGTGGCCCCGTGCTCGGTGGCATGCTGGTGGCAAGCTTTCCCTGGGAGAGCATCTTCCTCATCAACCTGCCCATTGGCGTCCTCTCGTTTATCGTGGGGCTCTACACGTTGCCGCATGTTAAGCCGGAGGCCGGCGACCGTCCCATGTCCCTTGCCGAGGCCGCTCGTCGCTGCTTTGCAAATTCGGCCTTTACCATCAACCTTGCCTGCATGCTCATCGTGTTCGTTGGTATTGGTGCATCCGAGTTTATCCTGCCGTTCTATTTTCAGGACGCGCATGGGTTTGGGTCTGACGTTTCGGGCCTGCTGTTTTTGGCGCTGCCGATGGTGAATGCCTTTATCGGCCCGCTTTCGGGTGCGGTTTCGGACCGTGTTGGCTGCGAGGGTCCCACGGCGGTCGGCCTGGGCGTGTACGTGTGCGGGCTCTTTGCGGTAAGTACGCTCGACGAGCACTCTTCCATCCCTGTGATTGTGTGCTGTGCTGCGTTTATGTCGTGCGGTACGTCGATTTTCCAGAGCCCCAACAACTCGCTGTATATGGGCTCGGCTCCGCGCGAAGCGCTCGGCTTTGCGGGCAGCCTGGGTAGTTTGGCACGCTACGCCGGCATGGCGCTCGGCATTACGGCGGCGTCGCATATCCTGTATGGGCAGATGAGCGTGGCAATGGGCGAGGCCGTGACCAGTTTTGTTACAGGTCGTCCGGACGTATTCCTATTCGGCTTTCGCTCGGTGTTCTACGTACTCATGGCTGTGGCCGCCGTGGGCTTTGCGCTTGCCATGGTGCGTTTGGTGAAGATGCGCGCCCGCCATTAGCATGTTGGGAGGCTGTCTGCCACGATTCGCGCCGTCCCAAAAAGACTGGTTTGTGGTGCGATGTGGCTTGTGGGGCGGGCGGGGGTCGGTCCGTGGTAGACTATCGAACAACGTTTATTAATCGCGCGGTATCGTTGCCGCGAGAAGGGGTTGCGCCATGCAGGAGCTTGAGGATCGTATTCGCCATGACGGCATCGTAAAGGCCGGTAACGTCCTTAAGGTTGATGCCTTCCTCAACCACCAGTGCGACGTTGAGCTGTTCGACCACATGGGTGCCGAGTGGGCCCGTCTGTTCGAGGGTGTCGAGATCAACAAGATCCTGACGATTGAGGCTTCGGGCATTGGTATGGCTTGCATCGCGGCTCAGCATTTTGGCGGTGTGCCGGTGGTCTTTGCCAAGAAGGCACAGTCCATCAACCTTGACGGCGAGCAGTATGCCACGACCATCTACTCCTTTACCAAGCAGAAGGAGTACCCGGTCATCGTTGGAAAGCGCTTTCTGTCCGAGGGCGACAAGGTCCTGATTATCGACGACTTTTTGGCCAACGGCTGCGCGCTCGAGGGTCTTATCAAGATCTGCGAGGCTGCGGGCGCCGAGGTTGCCGGCATTGGCATCGCCGTTGAGAAGGGCTTCCAGGGCGGTGGCGATAAGCTCCGCGAGCGCGGCTTCCGCGTCGAGAGCCTGGCCCGTATCGCCGATATGGACTGCGAGACCGGCGAGATCACCTTCGCCTAAGCGCGCAACACAAGCGATTGGTATGCGATGTGACAAAGGGACTTTCCCTTTGTCACATTTTTTGTATGAAGGGAGGTGTTGATATGGATGAGAACACGATGGGATGGCGTGAGTATGCGCGCTATGCCGAGATGTCGGTCGAAGAGCTGGCGCGCGATTGCGAGGTACAGGTGTTTCGCGCGACGGGTCCGGGCGGACAGGGCGTGAACACGACGGACTCGGCGGTGCGCATGAAGCACATCCCTTCGGGGATTACCGTGACGGCGCGCGAGAGCCGCAGTCAGTTCCAGAACCGTGCAAGCTGTCTGCGTAAGCTGAGGGCAGAGCTTGAGCGTCGTGGCCGTCCGCCGCGCCGACGCGTAAAGACCAAGGTGCCTCAGCGATCGCGCCAGCGCAGGCTCAACGACAAGCACTTCAACGCCATTAAAAAGGCCAACCGTCGCAAACCGGGCAGCGACGAATGATCTCCTCATAAGTTGCGGTGAAATAGGGACTGTTTTGCGGCTTTAGCTGCATAAACAGTCCCTATTTCACCGCAACTTAGGTGGGGCTAGCGGGTTGGGTGCCAGACCTCGAGGGCGGCGGGAAGGATGTCCACCTCGATGCGCGAGGCGACAACGGGCTCGCCGTCGGCTTGGATGGGGTAGTCGGGCTCCTCGAACGTGAGCTCGGCATGACGGCAACGACGCATGCGAACCGGCGGCAGCTTGGTGTGGTGGCCGTCCTTGGCCGAAAGAAACATGGGCAGGGCAATCGCACGGGGGACGGGGCCGCAGGCGTAGCAGACGTCGAGTATACCGTCACAGGGGTCGGCATCGGGACAGATGCGATAGCCCGAACCATAGGTGGGCCCCAACTGAATGGCCATGATAATCGCCCGCACGCGCTCGGCGGGCGCGCTGTCAAAGCTGACCGTCATGGGGTAGTTGCGATAGCGCAGGCCAAACTGCTCAAGTCCCGAAAGAGTGTAGAGCGGAGCGCCGGCGAGGCCCGTCTTTTTGCGCAGCTCGGTGGTTCCAAGGCCGATGGCGGCATCGATGCCGACCGAAAGCGTCTGGCCGTAGTACTCAACGGCAGCCTCGCCGCTGCCGCTCGCAGGGCTCCACGAGCGAATGCGCCCGATGTCCTGACGCTGCAGCTCGCAGGTGAGCAGCGCGCCAAAATCTTTGCCGGAGAAATCGTCGATACCGAGTGTCTGGGCAAAATCGTTGCCGGAGCCTACGGGCAGGACGGCAAGCGCCGGCCGAATCGCCTCTTCTTGCGCCATCAAGCCATTGACGACCTCGTGGATCACGCCGTCGCCGCCGAGTGCGATAACCGTGCGGTAGCCCTGGGCCTGTGCGGCGAGTACCTTGGCATGTCCCATGCACTCGGTCAGCACCAGGTCAAACTGGGATGTGCGCGCGGTCATATCCAAAAAGCGCTGCAGGCGCTCGGCAACCTCATGCGCGGCGCCCGACTGGGCGGCAGGATTGGCGATGATGAGCGTGCGACCAAAATCAGTTGCGTGCATGGGGCGACTCCCGGCGTATGACGTGACGGTGCGGTCGCGCTCAGGTCAAAGTGCCCCCGATTGTGGCTGCACGGCGAATACTAACGTCTACTCTATCAGGTCGTTGTGGCGCTCGATAGCCTCTGCCACCGTGTGACCCTCGTCCACAATAAGCGAACGGCGTTTAGGCGAGACAATACGCTGCGCGGGATATACGCCGCGGTGGCCGCCGACGAGATAGCTAATAAACGAAACGATGACAAAGAAGCCCGCGGCCGTTCCGTGGAACAGGTCGATGGCCATCATGCAGGTGGTGATGGGCACGTTGAGGCCGGCGCAGAACACACCGAGCATGCCGAGGGCCGCCACAAAGCTCGGGTCGAGCCCGGTGAGGCATCCGATCCATCCGCCGAGCGCCGCGCCGATGCCGAACAGGGGCGTGACCTCGCCGCCTTGGAAGCCGGCGCCCAGGGTGAGCGCCGTCACCACAAGCTTGATGGCGGCGTCGGAAAGGGTCGTGTTACCGGCAAACCCGGCACCCGAGAGCCAGGTGGCAAGGCCGGCATACTTCCAGGCGTCGAGCATTGCGTAGGCCGCGAGCACCACGAGCGCGCCCACGAGTGCGCGAACGAGGTAATTGGTGATAAAGCGACCGTACAGGCTTTTGACGGTTCGAACCGACCAGGCAAAGAGGCGTGCGGTGAGACCGAAGATAATGGCGCTGACAACAACGATGGCAACCGTCCGCGGCGTCATGTCGGGGACGCTGGCGATAACATTCGCCTCATACTCGGTACCTAGGGCGAGTGACGTAAAGTAGCCGGTAAACGATGCGACCAGGCAGTAGATGCCCGCTGTGTAGTCGATCTTGCCGATAAAGCACATCTCCATGCCAAAAAAAGCTCCGGCAAGGGGCGAGCCGAATACAGCGCCAAAGGCCGACGAGATGCCGGCGAGCATGAGGTCGTGGTGGTCATGCTTTTTGAGGTGGGCGAGGTTCGAGATGTTGCTGGCGATGGTGCCGCCAATCTGCACCGCGGCTCCCTCGCGACCGGCCGATCCGCCCGTTAGGTGCGTGAGCGTGGAGCAGACGAAGGTGAGGACGGCCATGCGCATATGGATGAGGCGTGTGCCCAGGGCGGAGTCAATGACCAGGTTGTTTCCGCGTTTGGCGGCGAGACCGTGGTTCTTGTAGATCCACGCGGTGGCCATGCCCACGATGGGGAGCAGGGCGAACACCCACGCATGGTGCTCGCGATAATCGGTCGCGATATTCAGCGAGGCCAAAAACGCCCAAGCGGCAACGCCCATGGCGAGTGAGACGATAACTACGAGCGCGAGCAGCTTGGCGCTTGCGAGCATGTTGCGGGCATTGCGGCGCGTGTCGGCAGCCAAGAGCTGTTCGGAGCGGGTAAGTTGATGCCTGCCTGCCGTGATGACGTCGTTCAGGGAGAAAAAGCCGCCATCGTCGAGCGGCTGGGAATGATCCTGCGCCTCGTTTGCGCTTTCGGGTTTGTCGGTAAAAGCCATACGTTCCTCTTTTAGGTTGCAACGCAAACATTATAGAACGTGTCAAACGTGACAAACCGGCAGGTTGGTTTTGTTTCTGTTTCGCGGCTTGCGGCCGACAGATGTATTCGAGAACGTGGGTCATGTTGCCGTCGTGCAGCGGGGGATTATACTGAGATAAACATAATGAATCGGCGCCCGTGATGTGCGCCGCGGATTAAAGAGGTACATGTGGCAGAGGAACTCATGCTGCTGGAGGACGCCCAAGCGATTGTCCTTTCGCAGGTGCAAATGACGGAAGTTGTCGAGATTCCCGCGTGGCAGGCCGCCGGCCTTCCCTTGGCCGAGGACGCTGTGGCCGATATCGATATCTCGCCGTTTGCCAACAGCGCTATGGACGGATACGCCGTGCGCTCGGCGGACTTGGCACAGGCGTCTGGCGAGGCGCCGGTGATGCTCAACGTTATCGGACACGAGGCCGCGGGCCATGTGTTCGATGGCGCTCTTGCCCCGGGTGAGACGGTCCGCATCATGACGGGCGCGCCGGTGCCCGAGGGTGCGGATGCCGTGGTGAAGTACGAGATCGTCGAGGTGCTCGACGGCGACGGCAACGAGGGCTCGCACGTGAGCTTCTCGGCGCCTGCTAAAGTGGGGGAGAACGTTCGCTCTGCCGCCGAGGAGGCCCATGCCGGCGACGTCGTGATGCGCGCCGGCGAGGTTGTGGCCCCGGCAGGCGCCGGCCTGCTGGCGAGCGCCGGGTATGCGAGCGTGAAGGTGCATGACGCCCCGCGCGTGGGCATTATCTCGCTGGGGACGGAACTGGTCGCACCGAGTGAGCTGCCGGCGCGCGGGCAGATTCGCGATTCCAACTCCTCGGCGTTAATGGCCGAGGCGCTCGATGCCGGCGCCGAGCCCGTGTTCTACGGCATTGCGCCCGACGATGAGCAGGCGATTGCCGAACTGGTGCATCGCGCCGTGCAGGAGTGCGATTTTGTCATTACGAGCGGTGGCGCCTCGGCGGGCGATTACGACTACGTGACGGCGCTCGTCCGGCGCGAGGGCGAGGTGCTGTTTGACCGCATTTCGATGCGTCCGGGCAAGGCCATCACGTTTGGCTTGCTCGGGGGTAAGCCCTACCTGGGGCTTTCAGGCAATCCGGCCGCGGCGTATGTGGGCTTTGAGATGCTCGCCCGTCCGGCGATCCGCAAGATGCGCGGCTTTGCCGAGGGGGCGCGTCCCGTGCAGCAGGCGACGCTCACACACGGCGTGAAAAAGCGCCAGGACCGACGCTTCTTCGATCGCGCCACGGTTTTGCGCGACCCCGAGACCGGTGAGCTGTTGGTGACCGAGGCCAAGACGCAGAATTCGGCGCTGCTCGGCACGATGCAGCAGGCCAACTGTCTACTGCGTATTGACGAAGGACCGTGCGAGCTCAAGGCGGGAGATGTCGTGGACATTGTTCGCGTCGACCTGCCCGAGGGCGCCGTGTTGTAGGAGGAATGCTGTGGAGCTGAAGATATCAATCGTGACGTGCTCGGATACGCGCGATCTTGCCCAGGACGAGGCTGGAGCCGCGCTCGAGGAGCTTATCGAGGCACAGGGCTGGACGGTCGTCTCACATGTGGTTGTGCACGACGACGTCAGCGAGATTGGCGATGCCATTGTGGAAGCCGCCGATGAGTGCCACGCCAATGTCGTGATCACCTGCGGCGGCACGGGTCTTTCGATGCGCGATGTGACGCCCGAGGCGACGCGTGCCGTCTGCGACCGCGATGTGCCGGGTATTGCCGAGGCGATTCGCGCGTACTCCATGACCAAGACGCGCCGCGCTATGCTCTCGCGCGCCGTGTGCATGCAGCGTGGGCATACGCTTGTCATCAACTTTCCGGGATGCACGAAAGCGGCCCGCGAAAGCTGGGAGGCCGTGAGCGATCAGCTGGAGCATGCGGCCCAAATGACGGCGGGCGGCGGACATACCAAATAAGCGGTTTACCTGCGGCGGGGCGACCTGAACGGCTGCTCCGCCTTTGTTTTCCGCCGAAGCGACGCCGAGGTGCACGGCAACTCGAAACTATATTCTCTAGCGAGAATAATTTCTCATTATCATTATTCGCGCGGAAGTATAATCTAGTAACAGAATAAAGCCTGCGGCGGGGTGCCCGGGCATAGCGTTCGAAAGGGTTGAATATGTTCGATATGGTTTCACGCCGCGGTTTTGTCTCGCTTTCTGCTGCCGCTGCCGCCGGCCTTGGCCTTGCCGGCTGCTCGGGCAACAAGACGTCCGAGCCCGCTGGTTCCGATGCCGGCTCCGTCAAGTCTTCCTCTAAGAAGAAGGCTGTCGAGCTGCAGGTCTTTGCCGCCAACTCGCTCGAGAAGGCCCTGCCCGAGGTTCAGGAGTTCTACACCGAGCAGACCGGCACCACGTTTGCCGACACGCAGTTTAAGGCGTCTGGCGACCTCGTCGAGCAGATGCGCGCCGGTGCCACGGTCGACGTGCTCATCACCGCTTCCAAGGGCACCATGGATGACGCTGAGACCGCCGAGCTCGTCGACGCCGGCACCCGTGAGGACATGTTCGTCAACGACCTCGTGATTATTCGCGCCGAGGGCTCCGACACCAAGGTTGAGGCCATCGCCGACGTCGCGAATCTGGACGGCAAGATCGCCATCGGCGACGCCAAGACCGTCCCCGCCGGCAAGTACGCCAACCAGGCCCTGGCCTCCGTGGGCCTCTACACCGGTACCGAGGGCGACGACGGCGAGTATGTGCCCGAGATCGCCGACAAGGTGGCCCTGGCCGACAAGGTCGGCACCGCTGCGTCTTACGTCTCTACAGGCGACTGCGTGGCCGGTTTTGTCTACAGCTCCGATATCTTCCGCTACGACGGCATCGAGGAAGCCTTCGTGTGCCCCGAGGATTCGCACAAACCCATCGTGTACCCGGGCGCCGTTGCCGAGAGCTCCGAGCGCGCCGACGAGGCCAAGGCGTTCATCGACTTCTGTCTGACCAACAAGAAGGCTCAGAAGATTTGGGCTAAGTACGGCTTTGAGCTTTCCGAGTAGTGCGGCTTGGCGCGATAATTCCATCGTTTTGTGTTTCACTCCGTCCTTGTATTCGCTTGGAGCTTTTCGTGCTTAATAGATTCCGCATGCTTGTCGCCTGTGCTTTGACCTTCGCGCTTTGCTGGGTGCCGGGATTTGCGTTTGCCGGGGACGCCGAGGACGGGGCCCAGGTTGCTGCGACCGCTCATGGGCTTTCCTATGGGATCGAGGGTTTTGAGCGGTTGGCGAAGGGGACCGCTCGTGCCATGGAGGGCCAGCCTGAGGGCTACCGGTTTCCCGTTGACGAGGACGTGGACCTTGTAGTGGCGCCTGCTGCCGATCGCGTTGTGGTGTGGATATCGCCCAAGGCGGTCGAGAAGTATGGGTTGGATCCGCAGGATAACGAGTGCGTATCGGGTCTCAAGGCCCTCGTCTGTAAGCTCGACAGCGCAAACTGCATGGGAGGTGCGCAGCTGGGGGACGTGGATCTTCCTTGGTATGTCACGGCGGAAACAACGTTTGATGTCGGCGGGTATACCTATGGCTTTGACGAGCGCGGTGCGGATGGGGACCGCTATGTGGTGATTGCACCAGCCTCGGGTGATGCCAAGGGCGGCGCGCGTTGGCTTGATAGCGCTCAAATGGTAGAAGCATCGTCTGTCGTATTGCGGGATGAGCAGGGGCCCTGGACCTCTCTGATCTCCTTTTTGGGCGACATCGACTATCGCCCGTTTTGGGTGTCTATAAAAACGAGCGGACTTGCCCTGGTAATCGCGTTTGCGCTGGGTCTGTTTGCCGCATGGAAGACCATGGGTACCTCGAGCCGCGTGAAGGGTTTGCTTGATTCGGTCTTTACGATTCCTATGGTGCTGCCGCCTACGGTGTGCGGCTTTTTGCTGCTTATGCTGTTTGGCCGCTCGACCGGGGTCGGCCAGTGGCTTATCGCTCACGGCATCTCGATCGTCTTTACGTGGCCGGCGGCGGTGATCTCTGCCGTGGTGGTGTCGTTCCCGCTCGTCTATCGTACGGCGCTCGGAGCCTTCGAGAGCCTCGACACGCAGATGCTCGATGCGGCGCGCACCCTGGGCTGGTCCGAGCGTCGCATCTTTACCAAGCTTATGATGCCGCTTGGCTGGCCCTCGATTGCCGCCGGCACGGTGCTCGCCTTTGCCCGCGCGATGGGCGAGTTTGGCTGTACCCTGTTCTTTGCGGGCAACTACGCCGGTATTACGCAGACCATCCCCATTGCCACCTATTTTGAGTGGATGGGCGGCAACACGTCGGTGGCCCTCTTTTGGGTCGTCGTCGTGATCGTGTTTAGCTTCCTGGTCATCCTGTTCATCAACATGTACACCGCTCATTCGCAAAAGTATCGCGAGCGGGGCCTTTCCCGTGCGGAGCGCAAACAGGTCAAAGATTTCGCCGGACAGGGCGATTCGCTCGACCCAGTCGGCGGCGATGCGCTGCGTATCGATCGCGAGGCATTGGCTGAGCTCATGCGCGATGAGCCCGCTATGCAGGGAGGTCGATAGGCCATGTCACTCGTTCTGGATATTAAAAAGCGCTATCCGGAGTTTATGCTCGATATGCAGCTTGAGGCCGGCGAGGAGCGTGTGGCGCTGCTTGGTGCCTCGGGCTGCGGCAAGAGCTGCACGCTGCGCTGCATTGCCGGTGTGGAGACGCCCGACGAGGGCAAGATCGTCGTTAACGGCGTGACCTTTTTTGACTCGGCGGCGGGCATCAACCTGTCGCCCCAGGAGCGAAAATGCGCCCTGCTGTTCCAAAACTATCAGCTGTTTCCCAACATGACGGTGGCCGATAACGTATGTGCCGGCGTAAAGGACGCGGGCGACGCCGCGGCGCGCAAAAAGCTTGCCGAGCGCTATCTGGGCATTTTCGGTCTGGCCGATTTTGCCGACCGCTACCCCGCGCGACTCTCGGGCGGGCAGCAGCAACGTGTGGCGCTTGCGCGCATGGTGGCGGCGCATCCGGGCATCTTTATGTTCGACGAGCCCATGAGCGCGCTCGATTCCTATCTTAAGAGCGCGCTCGAGCAGAACATGCTCGACCTGTTCGATGTGTGCAACCGCACCGTCCTCTACGTGAGCCACGATATTGACGAGGCATGCCGCCTGTGCAAGCGCATTTGCGTGATGCACGACGGGCATGTTGAGGAGATCGGCTCCATCGAGGACGTGGTCCGCCGTCCGCAGACGCTGGCGGCGCTGCGCCTGACGGGCTGCAAGAACACAAGCCGGGCGCGCAAGATCGGTGACGAAGAAGTTGAGGCCCTCGACTGGGGCATGACCTTTAACGTGGGTCGCGCGGTTCCCGATAATGTGGCGTACTTGGGCGTTCGCGCAAGCTACTTCCATGTTGACAATCGCGCTGAGCGGGGTCGCAACAGCTATGATTTGCACGTGGCCCGTGTGAGCGATTCGCGTTTTGAGCGGCTGGTGCTGCTGGACGTGCCACGCGGCGATGCGCCCACGCGTCTGCAGTGGAAGGTCAACAAGGTGGGCGTGCCTGTCGACGAGCTGCCGCAAGCAGGCGAGACGCTGCGCATGCACTTCGATGCGAGTAAGATCCATTTGGTTTGTCGATAGCGCCGGGTAATGCCGTCGGGGATATAAGCCTCGGCGGCTTTGTCTTGCCGTTCGCCGAATGATGGATGACAAACTCTTATCAACACAGATAATTATTTATTAAACGACGGCACACGACGCTGTCGTACGCATGTCGGCGGTGTTCGTCTGGACGATGACCGCTGATATAGTTGACCTTGACTGGTTAAGGAGGGTGCGCACATGCCGCAGACGACATACATTCGCCGCGTTGCCGCGCGTGCCCTATATATGGCTCGGAGTCGCATATGAGCAGGTATGTTCACGGCTCCGGGAGAGACGACGCACAACTAAATAATCAGCTGCAAAGCAGGTTCCCCAAAATTCCGGGTTTAGGTACGGCTGGGTTTTCGCCGCCCACCGTGCAGCAATACCGTAGTTATCCGTATTTGGTTCGAGAGGGGAACCGCCATGGCTGAAGAATTCGATTTCCATCCGATGTGGGAGAGCCTCGGCATGAATCTTGCCGACCACGACATGCTGCTGGGCGCCGTGGGCCAGATGTACGGCGATATGTTCCTGACGCAGAACAATCGCCCCAAGTCCACGTCCTACCTGGATTTTGTCGCCACCAACATCCACAGCGGCCGCATTAAGGAGATGCTCGACAAGAAGGAGGCCGGCGAGGCCACCAAGATCGTCGGTTCGTTCTGTGTGTACGTGCCCGAGGAGATCGTGCTTGCCTGCGATGGCATCCCCGTTGGCCTGTGCTCGGGTGCCGACTGGGCGACCGACAAGGTCGAGGAGCATCTGCCGCGCAACACCTGCCCGCTCATCAAGAGCTTTGCCGGCTTTAAGCTGGGCGAGGTCTGCCCCTACATCGAGTCGAGCGACTTGGTAGTCGGCGAGAACACCTGCGACGGCAAGAAGAAGGCCTACGAGTTCTTTGCCACGCAAAAGAACATGTACGTCATGGATATCCCCAACGTGCACGACGAGTCGACGCTCGTGACCTGGAAGGCCGAGGTTAAAAAGCTTGCCGCCAAGATCGAGGAAGAGTGCGGCGTCAAGATTACGCCCGAGCGCCTGAAGGCTGCCATCCACGCCGTCAACGAGAAGCGTCGCGCCCTGCAGCGTCTGGCTGCCACGCGCGCTGCCGATCCGGCGCCCATCAGCGGTCTCGACAGCCTGCTGACCGTTCAGGCCGCCTTTATGGACGACACGCCGCGTCTGACCGGAGCCATCAACGAGATGGCGGCTGAGTGCGAGCAGCGCGTTGAGGCCGGCGAGGGCGTGGCGCCCAAGGGGACCAAGCGCATCCTGTACACCGGTACGCCCATGGCCGTGCCCAACTGGAAGCTGTTCAACCTCATCGAGAAGGCCGGCGGCGTCGTGGTGGGTGAGGAATCCTGCACGGGTTCGCGCTACTACAAGGACCTGGTCGACGAGTCCGGCGAGACGGTCGACGAGATGCTCGACGCCATCGCCGAGCGCTACTTTAAGATCAACTGCGCCGTCTTCACGCCCAACGACCAGCGCATGAAGGACATTGTCCAGATGGCGCGCGACCTGCATGCAGACGGCATCGTCGACGTGGCCCTGCAGTTCTGCACGCTCTACGAGATGGAGTCGTTTGCCGTGGAGAAGGCCGCCGAGGAGGCGGGCATTCCGTTTATGCATATCACCACGGATTATGCCGGCGAGGATGCCGGCCAGCTCCAGACCCGCATCGAGGCCTTCCTCGAGACGATTTAGCCGCACCTGCGCCAAGCTGCGCCGCCGGGTGTTCCTATCCACGCAATAGGGATTTCTCTGTTGTCATGCCGGTTGGTGTCCGGATGCACCGCAGGGCGCCGATTGGCTTCGCATAGCTGCCGGGGCGGGGATTTCTGCCGTCCCGGCAGATTCTATCCGTTTGTTCAGACACGAAAGGAACTCAATGAACAACGACCTTTTCAAGGCGGGCGTTTCCCGTCGCGGTTTTCTGACCAGCTCCGCTGCCCTGTGCGTCATGGCGGGCCTCGGCCTCACCGGCTGCGGCGGTTCGGGCGCCGAGAGCGGTAGCGCCGCTGCCTCCGGCCAGGATGTGGAGTATCGCGACGAGCTACAGATTGCGCTCCCGGCGAGCCCGGACGGCCTCGATCCGCACACCACGTCGTCGCTTGTGACCATGGACATCATCTGCAACGTCGTCGAGCCGCTCTTTGGCCTCGATAGCGACTACGAGCCCCAGCCCGTGCTGGCCAAGGGCTATGAGGTCTCCGATGACGGCCTGACCTACACCATCAAGCTGCGCGAGGGCGTCACCTTCCACAACGGCAAGGAGCTTGGCTCCGAGGACGTCGTGGCCTCGATGAACCGCTGGCTCACCGTCAACGACCGCGCCGCGAGCCTGCTGCCCGGCGCCACCTTCGCCGCCTCGGGCGACCACGAGGTCACCTGCACACTGACCGAGCCCGCCATCGACTTTCTGATCATCCTAGGCAACCACTCCCAGTATCCGGGCATCTTCCCCTCCGAGGTCATCGAGGCCGCAGGCGATACCGGCGTGACCGAGTACGTGGGTACCGGTGCCTACAAGTTTGCGGAGTGGAAGCAGGACCAGTACGTCCATCTCACCCGCTACGAGGACTATGTCGCCGCCCACGGCAAGGCTTCGGGCTACACCGGCAAGGTCTCCGCGCCCACCAAGGACATCTACTATCAGTTCGTGACCGAGGCCTCCACGCGCGTGAGCGGGTTTGAGACCGGCGAGTACGATATCGCTGGCGAGATCCCCACCGAGAACTACCACGACTTCGACGGCAACGACGACGTCAAGCTCTACACCCATAACGCCGGCGTTCTGACCGCCTTCCTCAACATGAACGAGGGCATCTTTGCCGACGAGGAGATCCGCAAGTGCGCCCTCATGGCTATCGACTGCGAGGCGGCCGCTCTTGCCGCCTATGGCGAGAAGGAACTCTTCAACATCGATCCCAACCTTGGCAACCCGGAGAACGCTCAGTGGGCGACCGACGCGGGCAAGAAGTACTTCAACCAGGCCGACGCCAAGGCCGCCAAGAAGGCTCTGGCCAAGACCTCCTATGCCGGTGAGACGGTCAAGCTGCTGACCACCCCCGACTACAAGGATATGTACAACGCCACCGTCGCGCTGCAGGAGCAGCTCGAGAAGGCTGGCTTCACCGCCGAGGTCGACAGCTACGAGTTCGCGACCTTCATGGACATCCGCTCCGGCAGGCCCGAGCAGTGGGACCTCTTTGTGGCCTCCACCAACTACAAGCCCATCCCGGCCCAGTCCCTCTCGGTCTCCAAGGCCTTCTATGGCCTGTCCGACGAGAAGGCGCTCAAGCTCGTGGCCGAGACCCGCACCGCCAAGGACACCGACGCCGCGACCAAGAAGTGGGCCGAGGCTCAGGAGCGCCTCTACGAGATCGCCGTCATCGAGCCGCTTTGCCACTACGCTTCCATCACGGGCACCCAGGCAGACGTCGAGGACTTCGAGGTGCTCGACGGCGCCATCATCTGGAACGCCAAGCGTCCGGAGTAATGCAATAGATGGCGTGGCGGCTGGAGGGGCCTGGTCCCCTGTGGCCGCCACGCCCTGTCCACGTTCAGAGGGGAAATAGACGCCTCGCATGTTGAAGTACACGCTCAAACGTATAGGCGCGATGGTTCCGGTGATGCTCATCATCTCGGTCGTCGTGTTTTTGATTATCTATCTCACACCGGGTGACCCGGCCTCTTCGATGCTCGGCATGGAGGCTTCGGCCGACCAGATCGAGCGCGTCAACGATAGCCTGGGACTCAACGAGCCGCTGCCGCAGCGCTACGTTGAGTGGATGGGCGGCGTGCTTACCGGTGACCTGGGCGATTCGTATTTTATGCGCCAGCCCGTCACGCAGGCGATCGCCGAGCACTTTGGCCCCACGCTATCGCTCGCGCTTTTGGCACAGCTCATCGCGCTGTTGATTGCACTGCCCTGCGGCGTCGTCGCCGCTCTCAAACATGGGTCGCGCACCGACGCGGTCTTGCGTGTCGTTGCTCTTTTGGGCGTGGCGATACCCGGCTTTTTGATGGCGCTCATGCTTATGTGGCTGTTTGCCGTCACGTTGCGTGTGTTCCCGGTGGCCGGCTATGCGCCGCTATCGAAGGGCTGGTTCAGCCATTTACGCTATCTTGCGTTGCCGGCCATATCGCTTGGATGCGTGCAGGCGGCCCTGCTCATGCGCATGACCCGTTCGAGCGTGATCGAGGCCATGCAGCTCGACTGCGTCAAGACGGCGCGTGCCAAGGGCGTTTCCGAGGTTCGCGTTGTGCTGGCCCATGCCCTGCGCAACGCAGCGCTGCCGATTCTCACCTCGGTCGGCTATTCTTTTGGCGCCCTGATTACGGGTGCCGTGGTGACTGAGGCCATTTTTAACATCCCCGGTTTGGGCCAGCTGGTCACGAGCTCTATCGAGCGTCGCGACTATCCGGTGATTCAGGGCGTGCTGCTGGTCATCGCCTTGTTGAATTCGGTGATCAATCTGGCCGTCGACCTTGCCTACGGCGCTTTTGACCCGCGCGCTCGCAAATGGGGCGATGCATGATGGCAAACGTTAAGAAGGCTCTTGCCAACAAGGGGTTTGTGGTCGGCGGCTGCATATTCCTGGCGATTGCGCTGATCGCGCTCGTCGGTCCGCTGGTGTGGACGGTTAATCCCAATGCGCAGGAGATGGCGTTGCGTCTTTCGGCACCTTCGCCCGCGCATCCCTTTGGCTGCGATGACTTTGGCCGCGACCTGCTTGCCCGCGTCATCGCGGGCGCGCGCGTGTCGCTTGGCGTTGGCATTGCCGTCACGCTCGCGACGAGTGTGCTCGGCTTGGTGATTGGCGCCTATGCGTGCTACAACGAGAGGCTCGATCATATTCTCATGCGCATCTGCGACGGCCTTATGTCCATTCCTGGCGTGCTTTTGGCTATCGCGCTCATGGCCATGATGGGCGCCTCGGTCTGGAACGTCATCATTGCGCTCTCCATCGTCTATACGCCCACCATGGCGCGCATCGTGCGCTCGCGTGCCATGGTGGTCAAGGAGGAACCCTTTGTGGAAGCCCTGCGCGTGCAGGGCGCCTCGACCGCGCGCATCGTGTGGCTGCATATCGTGCCCAACGTTATGGCGCCCTTCCTGGTGCAGGCGACCTTTGTCTTTGCCGAGGCCGTGCTCTCGGAGGCTGCCCTCTCGTTTCTGGGCTTGGGTATCAAGGCGCCCGACGCCAGCTGGGGAAACATCCTGCAGGCGGGCAAGAACGTGATGCGCAAAGCCTGGTGGATGATCTTCTTCCCGGCTATCGCCATCATCGCGAGCGTGCTTTCGCTGAACCTTGCCGGCGACGGCCTGCGCGACGCCCTCGACCCCAAGACCAAGGAGGACTAGCCCATGAGCGAACATCTTTTGGACGTGCGCGACCTGTGCATCTCGTTTGTGGGCCGCGATGGCAATGCGCTGGAAGCCGTCAACAAACTCAACCTGCATATCGATGCCGGCGAGATCGTTGGTGTTGTCGGCGAGTCCGGCTGCGGTAAGTCGGTGTTTGCCCAGAGTGTCATGCGCCTATTGGAGCATGAACAGAAGATGGCCTATACCGGTCAGATTCTCTTTGACGGGGAGGACCTGCTCGCGCGCCCGCTCAAGCGCATGCGCGAGGTGCGCGGCTGCGATATCGCCATGATCTTCCAGGACCCGTTGTCCTCACTCAACCCCGTCATGACGGTGGGCGCGCAGGTTATCGAGGCGGTGCGGGCCCACCGTAAGGTGAGCCGACGCGAAGCCCGCAACGAGGCTCTATCGCTGTTGGAGCGTGTGGGAATTCGAGATGCCGCGGCTCGCTTCGACATGTATCCGGGCGATTTTAGCGGCGGTATGCGCCAGCGCGTGATGATTGCCATGGCGCTTGCCGGTCATCCGCGACTGCTGATTGCCGATGAGCCCACCACGGCACTCGACACGACGACTCAAAAACAGATTTTGGATCTCCTGCGCGAACTCAACAGTTCCGAGGGCATGGCGGTGCTTTTTATCAGCCATGATTTGGGTGTCGTCACGAGCATCTGCTCGCGCGTGCACGTCATGTATCTGGGCCAAATCGTAGAAGAGATCGACGCATGCGGCCTTATGGAGCGCCCGAGCCACCCGTATGCCCAGGGGCTCATCGCGAGTATTCCGCCGCTCGAAGGCGAGCGAGTTGACACGCTGGCGGATATTCCGGGCACAGTGCCGCCGCTTACGGCAATACCCTGTGGATGCCGCTTTGCGCCTCGTTGCGCCCGGGCGGACGAGCGTTGCCGCGCGCAGGAGCCTCCGCTGTTTGCCGTGAATGTGTGCGACCGGTCTAAATGCTGGCTTGTCGAGAAAGGGGAGTGCCATGGCTGTTGATAGCGAAGCCCTGCTTAGGGTCTCACATCTGACTAAAGCGTATCCCATGCCGGGCTCAGGTTTTAAGCGTCAGGCCTTTACCGCCGTGGACGATCTGTCGTTTGAGATCGCGCCGGGCGAGGTCTATGGCCTAGTTGGCGAATCCGGATCGGGCAAGTCGACGACTGGACGCTTGATCTGTGGTCTCGAGCGTGCGGATTCCGGCTCGATTGTCTATCGCGGGCACGACCTCGCCACGATGTCGGAGCGCGAACGCAAGCCGTTTCGCCGCGAGATCCAGCTGGTATTCCAGGATAGCTCTACGGCTTTTGACCCGCGCAACCGTGTCGGCCGCATTTTGGAGGAGCCGCTGATTATCGCCGGCGTGCGCGATGCGGATGAGCGCCATGAGCGCGCGCTCTCGGCCCTGGCCTCGGTCGGCCTTCTGGCAGAGCATTACGACCGCTATCCGCATGACCTTTCGGGGGGACAGCGTCAGCGACTCAATCTGGCACGGGCGCTTATTTGCGAGCCGCGCCTTGTGGTATGCGACGAGCCGGTCTCGGCGCTTGACGCGTCCGTTCAGGCCCAAGTGCTCAACTTGCTTCGCGACCTGCAGCGCACGACGGGCGTGGCGCTGCTGTTTATCACGCATGATATGCGTGTAGTTCGGCATATGTCCGATCGGATTGGCGTGCTCTACCACGGTCGTCTTGTCGAGGAAGGCGCGGCCGAGGATGTGATCGCGCACCCGAGCGATCCGTATACGCAGGAGCTTATCGACGCCATTCCCTAGAGGATGCTTCCTTTTGGGTATGGCGTGGGTTCGTTGTTTAATTGTCGGTATTATCGGTGCAAGAGAGGGGAACTACTATGGCCGATATCAAGGAACAGCCGTTGCCGTCCACGTTTGAGGAGTTCAACGAGCAACGCAAGGCGGCGTTTATTCGCGTCAAGGATTATAAGCAGGCGGGTAATCGCCTGGTCGGCTTTTTGTGCAGCTATACGCCGCTCGAGATCATCGATGCCGCGGGCGCTGCAAGTGTGGCCTTGTGCGGTACATCCGACGAGGTGATTCCCGAGGCCGAGAAGGTGCTGCCGGCAAATCTGTGTCCGCTCATCAAGTCGACCTACGGTTTTGCCTACTCGCAAAAGTGCCCGTTTACGTACTTTAGCGACATGATCATCGGCGAGACCACCTGCGACGGCAAGAAGAAGATGTACGAGCTACTCAACGAGCTCAAGCGCACGTACATTCTGCATCTTCCGCAGGGTCGCGATCGCGCCTACGAGCGTGAAGGCTGGTACGAGGAGTGCCGCCTGCTCAAGGAGGAGCTCGAGGGCTTCTACGGCATCACGATTACCGACGATGACCTGCGTGCTGCCGTCCGTCGTCGCAACCGCTTGCGTGCGGCCCAGCTCGACATGTTTGCGCTGCAGGCCAATCAGCCGGCGGCCATGAGCGGCGTCGACTTGATGAGCACTATGTTTGCCGGTACGTTCAGCTTTGATATCGAGGCCTATACGCAGCAGCTGGAGCAAAAGGTCGCCAAGCTGCGCGAGGCCTACGACGCGGGCGAGCGCCCGGTTGCGGCGGACGCCAAGCGCATTCTGATCACCGGTTGCCCGGTGGGCGGTGTGATCAACAAGATCGGCCGCACCATCGAGTCCAACGGCGGCGTGGTCGTGTGCATGGACGACTGCTCGGGCGAGCGCACGGCGGCTATGATGATCGACCCGGACGCGCCCGACATTCTGCGCGCCATCGCCGACCGCTACCTGGATATCAACTGCTCGGTCATGACGCCTAACGACGGCCGCATGGAGAACACCCTGACCATGTGCGAGAAGTACCATGTCGATGGCGTGGTAGAGAGCGTGCTCCAGGCGTGCCACACCTTCAACGTTGAGAGCGCGCGCATGCAGGAGGCCGTCGAGGGTGCGGGTATTCCGTATATGAAGATCGAGACCGACTACAGCAACGGTGACATGGGCCAGATCGAGACGCGCATCGCCGCCTTTATCGAAACCCTGTAGGACAAATGCGGCAAAGGGATAGCTGTTTTGCCGTATAGAAGGAGGATGTCGTGGTTGGCATTGGTATCGACATAGGCTCGACGGCCGCGAAGGCTGCAGTGGTGGAGACGGATGGTGCCATTGCGTGGACCTGCGTCATACCGACGGGCTATTCGTCGGTCGATGCGGCGGAGCGTCTGCGCGGCGAGCTTGCCGCGGCGGGTTATGACGTGACGGGCGACGACGTTCGTGTGATCGCGACCGGCTACGGCCGTGTCGCCGTGCCCTATGCGCATAAGGTCGTGACCGAGATTACCTGCCACGGTACCGGTGCCGTGCGCCTGTTTGGTGACCACGGTACCGTGATCGACGTGGGCGGCCAGGACACCAAGGTCATTCAGCTTAAAGGCGGCCGCGTGGCCAAGTTTGCCATGAACGACAAGTGCGCCGCCGGCACGGGGCGCTTTCTGGAGATCATGGCCGACCGCCTGGGCATTACCCAGCAGCAGATGGCAGACCTCGCCCGCACCGGCGAGCCTACCAAGATCTCTAGCATGTGCACGGTGTTTGCCGAAAGCGAGGTCATCAGCCTGATCGGTCGTGGCGAGCCGCGTGAGAACATTGCGCGTGGCGTGATCGAAAGCGTCGTGTCGCGTGTGGCGACTATGGCCGGGCAGGCGGAGGGTGCTCCGTACTACCTGACGGGAGGTCTGTGCGAGAACGCCTATGTTGTGGAGCGGTTGGCCGCGCTGCTGGGGTCACCAGTGACCACCTCGCCCCAGGCTCGCTTTGCCGGAGCGATCGGCGCGGCTGTCCGCGCCGCCGCCTTGGCCTAGGGGTGTACCGCGACATGCGCATCCTCAATATCTCGGCGCAAAAACCAGATAGCACCGGCAGCGGCACCTACCTTGCCGCGCTCGTGCGCGAGCAGATCGAGACGGGGCATCGCGCCGCCGTGCTTTGCGGCGCGGCACCGGGTGATACCCAAGGCGAGCTGGACCGGCGTGCTGCCGTGTTTACCGTGCCGTTCGAGTCGCCCGAGCTGCCGTTTCCCATCTGCGGTATGTCCGATGTCATGCCCTATCCCTCCACACGCTATCGTGACCTGACGCCTTCGATGCTCAAGGCATTTGAGCGGGCATTTGCTGCTGCAATCGATCGGGCGGTGGCTGAGTTTCAGCCCGATCTGGTGCTCTGCCATCACCTGTATCTGGTGACCGCATTGGCGCGCGAGTGCGTCCGGGGCGTGCCGGTTGTTGCCGTGTGCCATTCGACCGACCTGCGCCAGCTGCGTTCGCATGCGCTCGAGCGCGATCGCATCGTAAGTGCGGTTCGTCGGCTCGATGCCGTCTTTGCGCTCCATGCTGAGCAGGCTGAGCAGATTGGCCTGGTGTGCGGCGTCGATACCGATCGCATCCACGTGATTGGGACGGGCTACGACCATCGCGTCTTCTGCCGCGACGCAAGCGTGGCGAGGCAGCCGGGATCGCTTGTGTACGTGGGCAAGATTTGCTTTAAAAAGGGCGTCGAGTCGCTGGTCCGAGCCGTGTCATTGCCGATTGACGATGACGTCCGCCCATCTGGCTTGGTACTTGTGGGCGGCCGCGGGGACGATGCCGAGTACGCGCGTATCGAGCGCTTGGCTGCGGCCTCGAATGTGCCGGTGGCGCTGGCGGGGCGCCTGGATAGCGATGGGCTCGTGCGTGCCTACCGCAGTTCCGACGTCTTTGTGCTGCCTTCGTTTTACGAGGGTCTGCCGCTCGTGACGATCGAGGCTCTCGCGTGCGGCTGCAAAGTTGTGGCGACCGATTTGCCCGGCGTTCGTCCCTGGATGGAGGCGATGCTTCCCGGTGCTCCCGTGACGTGGGTGGCGTCGCCGCGTATGACGGATGTCGACACGCCCGTGGCGGCCGACCTTCCGTTGTTTGAGCGCGCACTGGCAGATGCTATCGCGCAGGCGCTTGCGGAGCCGCCTTCGACGTTCGAGCCGTCGGCGGTCTCTTGGGAAGCGTGCCTGGGGCGTATACTTAAAGTCGTTGATTTGTTGGAAGGGGGTTCGTATGGCTGACGATCAGATTAAGCTTACGTCTATGACTGCCGCGAGCGGTTGAGCCGCTAAGCTGGCTCCCGGAGCCCTCGCCCAGGTCCTGGGCGACTTGCCCAATGTGCATAACGACAACCTGCTCGTGGGGTTCGATACCTCCGACGATGCGAGTGTCTTTCGCGTAGGGGAGAACTTGGGCCTCGTGCAGTCCATCGACTTCTTCCCACCGATGGTCGACGACCCGTTTCTGTTTGGCCAGATCGCTGCGGCCAACTCGCTGTCGGACATCTACGCCATGGGCGGGCGGCCGAGCCATGCCATGAACCTGCTTTGCATCCCGAGCTGTCTGGGCGTTGAGGTTGCCGGTCAGATTCTGGCGGGCGGTGCCGACAAGTGCGTCGAGGCGGGTTGCTCCATCGCGGGTGGCCACACCATCAACGATGACGAGCCCAAGTACGGCCTGTCCGTGAGCGGTTTTGTCGCGCTCGACCGCATGCTCGCCAACAGCGGCGCGCGCGTGGGCGATGTCCTGCTGCTGACCAAGGCGATCGGCTCGGGCATCATCACCACGGCCATTAAGGGCGAGCTTATCGAGCAGGACGAGGCCGCAGCCATGTTTGACTCGATGCGCGCCCTCAACGAAGCCCCGATCCGTTTGGCCGAGGGACTCGGGCTTCACGGCTGCACCGACATTACGGGCTTTGGCCTGATCGGGCATGCGTGCGAGATGGCCGAGGGCTCGGGCGTGCAGATTGAGCTCGCGTCGGGGGCGGTGCCGCTCTTTGACCAGGTGCTTGATATGGCGCGTCTGGGCATTATCCCCGCGGGCTCCTACCGCAACCAGGATTTCTTTGGCCCGCGCGTGACGGCCGACGATGACCTGGAGCCGGGCATGCTCGACGCGCTGTACGATCCGCAGACCTCGGGTGGTTTGCTCATCGCGGCGCCCGCGGCGGATGTGGATGAGCTTGCGCGTCGCCTGGATGCCGAGGGGCGCGTTGCCGCCGTTGTCGGGCGCGTGTGCGAGGCGGAGCCGGGCGGTCCTGCCGTCCGCGTTGTCCGTTAACGGTTTGTTTATTCAACTATCTATCGTTCTTGATTGATTCATTCGAAAGGAATTTACTATGTCTACCAAAATTGAAGTCAATGCCATGGGCGATGCCTGCCCGCTGCCCGTCGTCAAGACGCTTAAGGCACTCAAACAGCTTGACGGCGAGGGCGCCGTGGTGACCTCGGTCGACAACGAGACCGCCGTCAAGAACATCTCCAAGATGGCGCAGGAGAAGGGCTGCACGGCCTCGGTCGAGAAGATCTCGGACGCCGAGTGGCACGTGACCGTCGCGACTTCTGGCGCCGTTGCCGTGGCCGATCCCGAGCAGGATGGCGCTGCCTTCTGTGGTGCCAGCGCCAGCAAGGGCAAACTCGTCATTTCCGTCTACACCGATTGTATGGGCCGTGGCGACGACGAGCTGGGCCACAAGCTCATGAAGGCCTTCATCTTTGCCGTGACGCAGCAGGAGGAGCTGCCCGCGACCATGCTGTTCTACAACGGCGGCGCCAAGCTCACCGTCGAGGGCTCTCCGGTGCTCGATGATCTGAAGGGCCTGGCCGAGCAGGGTGTCGAGATTCTCACCTGCGGTACCTGCCTCGACCACTATGGCATTAAAGACCAGCTTGCGGTGGGCGAGGTCACCAACATGTACGTGATCGTGGAGAAGATGGAGCAGGCCGTGCGCGTCGTGCGCCCGTAGCATATTGGTTGGAGTTGTCATGAGGGAGAAGCGCCCGGCGCTTGTCATCACGTTTCCCACCACGGCGGCCGCCATGGGCTGCGAGTCCCTATGCATCGAGCGCGGCCTTCCTGGGCGAACGATTCCCGTGCCCGGGGAGGTCGCTGCCGGCTGCGGTCTGGCGTGGAAGGCGTTGCCTGCCGATGAGGAGCTGCTGCGCGGCGAACTCGCCGCGGCGGGCGTTCCCACCGAGGGCTATACCGTGATCGATATGTGGGAGGTCGTGCGATGATCTATCTGGATAACGCGGCGACGACCATGCACAAGCCGCAGGCGGTCATCGATGCCGTGACGCAGGCGATGTGCTCGCTCGGCAATGCCGGGCGCGGTGCCACGTCGGGTGCGCTTGACGCCGCGCGTACCATCCACGGCTGCCGCGCCAAGCTTGCGCGCCTTTTTGGTTGCCCGAGGGCGGACCATGTGTGTTTTACGCCCAACTCCACCGCGGCGCTCAACACCGCTATCAATGGCGTGGTGCGCCCCGGCGACCGCGTGGTCACGACGGTGCTTGAGCACAACTCCGTGCTGCGTCCGCTCAATCGCTTGGCGACGGAGCAGGGTGTGACGGTTGAGCATGCGGGCTGCGACGCGAACGGCGCGCTCGACTACGACGAGCTCGAGCGGTTGGTCACGCCCGGTACGCGTGCCGTGGTGGTGACGCACGCTTCCAATGTGACCGGCAACGCGGTCGACGTTTCGCGTGTGGCTGCCATCGCCCATGCGGCCGGTGCGCTGGTGATCGTCGATGCCTCTCAGTCTGCCGGTACGGCGCATATCGATATGCAAACCATGGGGCTCGACATTGTGTGCTTTACCGGCCACAAGGGGCTCATGGGTCCGCAGGGGACCGGCGGCCTGGCCGTGGCGGAGGGCGTCGATGTGGCTCCGTGGGCCATGGGCGGCACGGGCGTGCACAGCTTTGATGCTCTGCAGCCGCTTGGGTGGCCCACGCGCCTTGAGGCGGGCACGCTCAACGGCCACGGCATCGCGGGACTTTCCGCAGGTCTCGACTTTATCGAGGCGCAAGGCGGAGTCGAGGCGATCGCGGCGCATGAGCGAGCGCTGGCGGATCGCTTTCTCGCTGGCGTGCGCGAAATCCCGGAGATCAAGCTCTACGGCGCCTTTGACCAGCCGTCGCGCTCGGCGATCGTCTCACTCAACGTGGGTGATATCGACTCTGCTGAGATCTCGGACGCGCTCATGCAAGGGTGGGGGATTGCGACGCGCCCCGGCGCCCATTGCGCTCCGCTCATGCACCGCGCACTCGAGACCGAGCGCCAGGGTATCGTTCGCTTCTCGTTTGGGTATTTCAACACGGACGAGGAAGTCGATACCGCGATTGACGCTTTGCGCGATTTAGCCTGCTAGAGCGTATATACTTGCGGGACGGGTGTTTTTGCCCGTCCCGTTTTTGTTTCGACCCGAAAGGTGTGCGTATGGCCTCATCCGCTCCGCGCGGTTTGCGCTCCGACCATGTCGTTACCGTCGGCATTGCGCTGTTCTCGATGCTCTTTGGCGCCGGCAACCTCATTATTCCGCCGCTGCTGGCACTGCAGGCAGGTTCTGCCACGCCGGTCGCCATGCTCGGCTTTCTGATTGCCGCCATCGGCCTGCCCGTCATGGGTTTTATCGCCGTGGCACTTGCCGGAACGGCGCGCGAGCTTGCCGGCCGCGTGCACCCCAAGTTTGGTGAGTTCTTTGTCGCGGCGGTGTATCTGGCCATCGGCCCGTGCCTGGCCATTCCGCGCACGAGCTCCACGGCCTTCGAGATGCTGGTGCCGCTGCTGCCCGAGGGTGTTTCACTCGGCACGGCGCGCCTGGTGTTTGCCGTTGGCTTCTTTGTCGTCGCGTTTGCGCTCACGCTGCGTCCGGGCGTCATCACTCGCGTGCTCGGCCGCATTACGGGCCCCGCGCTCATTGTGCTCATCGTGTTGGTCGTGGGTGCCGCCGTGGTCTCGCCACTGGGACCGGCTGCCGCGCCTCAGGCTCCCTACGATGCAGGCGCCGCCGTGCAGGGCTTTTTGACTGGCTATCAGACCATGGACCTGCTCGCGTCGCTCGCCTTCGGCATCATCATCGCCGAGACCATCCACGAGTTGGGCGTTACCGACGATAGGCGCGTGGCCTTCGAGATCTCGCGTTCGGGTGTGATCGCCGGCGTGCTCATGGCCATCATCTACTGCGGCCTGGCGCTTGCCGGAATGCAACTCGGCACGGTTATGCCCGATGCCACCAACGGCGCTGCCATCCTTGCCCGCTCTGCCTCCATGCACTTTGGCCTTGCCGGCACAGTCGTGGTCTTCGCCATCTTCTTCCTCGCCTGCATGAACGTGTGCATCGGCCTCATCAGCTGCTGCTCGCGCTACTTCTGCGAGACGTATGGGGTTGAAGGGGGAGCGGAGGCTTCCGAGGAGGCCATGCGCCGCCCCTTCGCGATCCTCGCCTTTGTGTTCGCGGCGTTTTCGTGCGTGCTCTCCAACGTGGGCCTCGATGTGATCCTTATGTTCTCGGTGCCCATGCTCAACGCTTTGTATCCCGTCGCCATTGTGCTGGTGCTTATGGGCCTGGTGCACGGCTTTTGCGACGCTCATCCGCAGGTGTGGGTCTGGGTCGGCGGCGTGGTTGCCGTGCAGAGTGTAATCACCTCGGTCCGCGATGCGTTCTTTGCGGGCGCGTGGCTGCCGTTTGATGTGCTGCCGCTGGCGGACATTGGAGCCACGTGGGCGCCGGTTGCCGTGGTGGCATTTGTGATCGGTCTGCTCCATAGTCGTTTTGTCGCACATGGTTGATTTCCGATCTCAGCCGAACACTTTGAGCGGATAGGCCGTTCCCGCAGTTAGCTGAACGCCCCCGCGGCCCCTCCTGGGGTCCGGGGGCGCCGTTTTCCCAGTTGAAGGAACGGTGGAGATGTGTTTCGATGGGTCCGGTGGCCATGCTCCGCCCGCCGCCCGGCACCTCTTCCCAGACTCAGCCGGACGGTCGG
>JAUMOL010000002.1 GCA_031295385.1 Collinsella sp. | reverse complement strand
CGTGTGGGAAAGGCTGTAGGCCTTCTGGGCCATGGCGACCACCCCTTCGACTCGAATTCTTGACGGCCTGAACAATCGTCAATATCGGTCGGAGGGGTGGCTTTGTAAAGCCGTTTGTCTCCACCCGCGTAGCGGGTGGTTTAAAGCTGGCCGCTGCGCGGCCAGCGGACTAAAGTCTTGAAACAAAAAGGGCCCCGAGCGTAGTTGCTCGGGGCCCTTAGTTCGCCTCGCTCTAGCGTGCGACGCGTATGTTACTTGCGCTTGCCGCCGCCGTCACCGGGGCGACGGGAGCTGCCGCCGCGCTTGCCGCCACGATTGTTGCCATAGCTGCCACGGTTATCGCGACCGCCGGCACGACCGCCGCGGGAGCCGGCCTGGTTGCCGCCACGCCCGCCGCGATAGCCGCCACGACGCTCCTCGCGGGTATCGTCGTAGTTGCGCCAGTCATCGCGACGATCGCGGCTGGCACGCGGGTCACGACGATCGCGCGACTCGTTAGAACGACCAGCGCCGCCGCGGCCGCCATTGCTGCGAGCACCCTCGCGACGCTCGCCGCCGCGGCCACCGCGCTCTTCAAAGCGCTTGCCGCCACGGGACTCGCCGCCACGGGCACCTCGCTCACCGCGGCTCTCGCCGCCGCGACGCTCATCACGGCCACCGCGCTCGTCATCACGACCGGAACGACGGCGGTCGCCCGAACCGCGCTTGCCACCGCGCGAACCGCGGCCCTCGTCCTCGCGCTCAACACGGCGACGACCGCCGCGGTCCTCGTCCTCGCGGCGACGACGATGCGCCTCGCCCTGGAACTGCTTGGCGCGGCGCTCGGCACGGTTGCCACGCGGGGCCTGCTTGACGGCGTCAGCACCGCCGCGCTCCTCGGCAGCCACCTCGCGAGCCACGCTCTCCACGGCCTCGTCCACGCGAGCCTGAACGCCCTCGCGCACGCGGGTCTTACCGCCACGCTTGGGACGACTCGGACGCTCGCCGTCGCTGCGGCGCTCGTCGCGACCGCGGTTGGAACGACCGGCCACATCGCCGTAATCGTCGCCGTTGCGCTTGCCGTCGCGACGTGCCTGCTCAAGCTTCTTCTTGCTCTTGGACTTGCCGCGCTTGGTCTTCTTCTTCACCTTAAAGGCCGCAGGATCGCGCTCGGGATCGACGGCAGGCGGGTTGGGGCCCACATGCAGGTCGCCGGCCTCGTAGATGTCGGCCGTCTTGTCCATGAGCTTCTCGATCTCGTAGAACTCATCGACGTCCTGCTCGGTCACAAACGTAATGGCCCAGCCCAGCTCGCCGGCGCGGCCCGTGCGGCCGATGCGGTGGATGTAGTCGGTCGGCTCGGCCGGCACGTCAAAGTTCACGACGTAGCGCACATCGCTAATGTCGATGCCGCGGGCAAGCACGTCGGTTGCCACCAGCACGTCAACGGTGCCGTCGCGGAAGGCCGAAAGCGCGCGCTCGCGCTGGGCCTGGCTGCGGTTGCCGTGGATCGCGGCGGCCTTGATGCCCTTGCGCTCCAGACGACGGCAGCAGCTGTCGGCGCGGTGCTTGGTGCGCATGAAGACGATAGTGCGCTCCGGACCCTCCTTCTTGAGGAACTCGGGCAGCAGGTTGTTCTTGGCCTCGATGGACACCGGGAACACAAACTGGTCGACGGTGTCGGCGGTCGACGTGGCGGGCGCGATCTCCACGCGGGCCGGGTCGCTCACCAGGTCGGTGATCTCGCCCACGGCCTCCTCGTCGAGCGTCGCCGAGAACAGCAGCGTCTGGCGCTCGGCCGGCGTCTCGCGTACAATGCGGCGGACGGCGGGCAAAAAGCCCATGTCGAGCATGCGATCGGCCTCGTCGAGCACCAGCACCTTGACCTCGTTCAGGTGGCAGGCGCCCTGCTCGATCAGGTCGACCAGACGGCCCGGCGTGGCGACCAGGATATCGCAGCCGTACTTGAGTGCCGCGGTCTGCGGCTTGTAGCTCACGCCACCCACGACGGTCACGGCGACATGGCCGGTGACGTCGGCGATCTTGCTCGCGACCTCGTCGATTTGCTGGGCAAGCTCGCGCGTGGGGGTGATGACGAGCATCACGGGGCCGCGGCCGTTGCCCTCGGGCTTCTTGGCACCGCGACGGCGGTTGCGGCCGCCGCGCTCGCGCACAGGCTTGGGCGGAGCGATGTGCTCCAGATTGTTCATGGTCGGCAGCAAAAAGGCGGCCGTCTTGCCGGTGCCGGTCTGAGCGGCGGCAAGCAAGTCGCGGCCCTCGAGCACCACGGGGATCGAACCGGCCTGCACGGGCGTCGGCGCCGTGTAGCCCAGGTTCTCGATGGCACGGAGCATCTCGTCGGAAAGGCCCAGCTCGTCAAAGGCGGGCAGACTCTCGGTAGCGGACTCGACGGCCTGGGCAGCATTGGCCTCATCGGCGGCATCGAAGGCAGCCTGGGTCATGGCCTCGCGGGCCTCGTCCAGAATCTCGGCGTCGGTGACGTCGGATACAGAATTACGCATATGTTGTTGTTCCTTATCTGCACGCGCAATGGGCACGGCATACGGCCGCGTGGGCGTGCTTGGTAGTGCGCTAATACATACAAAAACGGGTGCGCACAGAGAGGACGTTGCTCAGCACGCTGGCGATCGCTTTGGCAGCCCTATCACGCGCCGTCCAGACGCAGCAGCTCTAAGCGATGGAGCAGATTCGCCGCCGGTTAGTATACCCGCACTCCGTATGCCCCCACGTAAACCACAGATGACGAGGCGGACGAGGTGGGCCTGGCCGATTGTCTCAATCTGTAACAGATGCAGGGCAAAACCGGGTCCTAATTGTTATAGATCAAGACAGAGGGGGATTTCCGTCCAGTCCAAACCAAATCTCTCAGTCTTCCTGCAATTTCGAACATGTGGCCTATAATGTTGCTTTGGTTACACTATATATTGCGCAGCCATTTAATACGTCGCCCACCGGGGGCCATTAATTCCTATCGCCATATTGGCTAGGAAGCAATCAAAGGAGGTATCCGTGGCAGCAGAGACGCCTTGCTCGGTCCTCTATAACGATATTCGCTCGTTCGGCGGTCTTAAACATCTCGAGATCGCCCGAATGCTCATCAATGGAAACTCTTATCTCGGCAGTACCCTGCTCGAGAAATGCTCTTCCAACCGCTCGTATCTCACCCGTTACATCGTCCATCGCAAGCCTGACCAGTGCGCGCCCTCCATCTACAGCGACTTTACCGTCACCACGCTCAACCTTTCCTCGGCAATCTGCAGCAAGCTCGGCGGCGGCGAGTCCGCCTATCGGGCAATCGCCGAGCACTATCGCGGTCCGGCCGCCAACGAAATGATGTCGGCTCTCGCCAGCTACAAACTGGACAGCCGCCTATATGCAAATGCCCTCAATCGCATCGACAACTTTGACGGCAATGCCGTGCGCGAGAAAAGCACGCTTTACCTTATGCTCTTTGTGGCAACGGGGGCGCTCGCCGACCCCGTTCAGGGCGTGGCCACCGTCGAGCGCTTTTGCGACAGCAAGACGGGCGGGCACTTTGGCACCACCGAAACTACCGTCGGACGTGGCTTTATGAGCAGTCTGGAGCAGCCGCGCACCGTCGCCCCCAACCTCGGTCTGCTCAGAACCCATGCCGACAACTGCGCCGACATGCAAATCCATCCCCTCACACGCGATCCGCGCGGCACCGTGATTGGTTCTTTGCCCAAAACCTCGCCCAGCATCACCGATGTGGGCGCCGACGCATCGCGCGAGCATCTTCGCATTTGGCTTGAGGGTGAGCACTGGTACGCCCAGGGCCTTGGATCGACCAACGGCACGGTACTCGAATCGGGTGCAGGCGACGGCGATATTGTGATTGAGCCGCCGCGCGACCAACGCGAGCCCGGCAAGATCTATCCCCCCGTGGAAATCGAAAACAGCGACAGGCTCCATCTGGGTCTCTACACGACATTCCTTGTCATTGTGGACTAGAGCGGACGGCGATCGAAAGACGGTCGCCGTCCGTCTTTCGTCTTCTACCTTCTGCGTCGTAAACGACAATACTCAGCGGTATACGTGGACAGTGCGGCTATCATGGTACTTTACCGATATCCGCACTGCTCACGTATACGCGCGGCAACCCATGCCAGACAAAGGAACGCCATGGATACTACCGATAGCGCCTATGGCGACAAACTCATCCGTCTTGACACGTTCGACACCGCCGTGGCGGTCGACCCCAGCGCCGAGGACGACGCCAAGCGTCGGTTTATGACGCTTATTCTCCAGACGGCCCACCGCAACAACGGCAACATCGGACACGTGCTGCGCGCGACCAACACGAGCGGCGAGGTCTTTGCCGTCAAGCTACTCAAGGACAACGCCATCCTTTCCGGCCAAGCCCCCGACCGCTCCGCCGAGCAATCGGCAGCGCACCTGGCCAGCACCGCCGCGCTGTTCGAGGAGTACCGTCATCTGTGTACCGTCTCGCACCTGCGCGGATTTCCGCGCGTCTATGGCTACGGATCGTGCGAGGATGACCCTCTCATCCTCATGGAGTGGGTCGAGGGCACCTCGCTCAAGCAGGCGCTGCCCCTGCTTCCGCACGACGCCTCGGGCGGGCTGACCACCCAGATGGTCGCCGCCGTCGGAAACGCCGTGCTTCGTGCGCTCTTGATGACCCAAGGCCTCGTGAATCCGGTCATCCATCGCGACCTGTCGCCTGCCAATATCATGTTCCGCACCACTAGCCGAACGCTCGAGCAGCAGATTGCCGATTGCTCCTTTGACCCCTGCCTCATCGACATGGGCTCCGCGACCATGGCTCTCGGCGACGACACGATCACCCGGCGCGCCGACATCTGGCGTTTTGCCACGCCCGCATACGCCGCGCCCGAGATGCTCACGCAGGATATCGAAGGCATCGCGGCCCTTCGCCGTTCGCCGGCAATCGACGTCTATGCGCTTTCGAGCATTCTGTACCAGCTCTACAGCGGTCGCAAACCGTTTGACTTTGAGTCGACGGACGCCGCTGCAACCGGCTCGTTCTATCTCGTAAAGACCAAGACCAAGCCGGCACCGCTCGAGCCGCGCTGCGAGGGCGATGAGGCGCTCGTCCAGATCATCATGAAGGGTCTCTCAGTCGAGCAGTGCGATCGTCCCACCGAGCAGCAGATGCTCGAGGTGCTCTCGGCATACCTCACCGACGCCGAATCCGAAGGCCGCGAAGGCGCAGGAGACGAGGCCGCAATCGATATCGATTCTGGCACGCACCTTAAGGTCGACGTCGCCGGCGAGCGCGCGCGAGAGATCCTGGAGCAGGCCCGGCACGACGCCATGACCCGCCGCCGCTTTATTATCGGTGGCGTTGTCGCAGCCGTTGCGGGGCTCTGCGTTATCGGGGCCGCAACCCGTGGCTTTGGCATCCCCGACTACCTGGACGGCATCCGCGGTTCACTTGACGACTACACCTGGGATCAGTTGCAGGAGATTTCGCTCAAGATTAAGGCTGCCGAGACCCGTAGCGAGGCACGCGAGATTGCCAAGCGCTATCATCTGCTCGATGACAACGGGCATATCCCCTATCCATGCACCAAGCGCGTCACGCTCACCAACGGGCTGCAGGTTGGCGCGCAGCTCGTGGGCATCCGCCACGACGAGCTTCTAGACGGGACGGGCAAGGCCGGACTGACGTTTATGTTCGACGCCGGCATTGCCGAGCGCGATGCCGCGGCCCAACCGCCGAGCGCCGGCTGGGCAGATTGCGAGCTGCGGGAATGGCTCGATAGCGACGGCCTTAAGCTGCTGCCCAACGAGCTGCGCGCACTCATCAAATCTGTCAAAAAGATCTCGAATAACGTTGGCGCCGCCAGAAGCGCATCGTGCCTGAGCGAGCTGCCCGCAACTCTTTGGCTGCCCGCCATGGTCGAGCTGTGCGGAGTGCAGCCGCCCGAGTCGTTTACCGAGGGCTTTCACTACCTGGCCGACATCTATAACGGCGAGGGTAAGGAGTATCAGCTCTTCCGCGAGCTCAAGGTAAGTCCGTATACCACGAACGAGACGTTGGTTCGCCAGTGGAAGGGCAAGGACACCTGTTGGTGGGAACGAACGGCAAGTCCCGACACATCGGAGAGCGAAGGCACACTCTATATGAACCGCGTGGGACGCGACGGCGACGTCTTTACGTACGCAACGCCTGCGGAAAAGCCAAACAAGCTAACCTGTGTGATTCCCGGGTTCTGTATCTAGGCGGCGGGCGTCTTGCCGTGACGGGACCCCTCCCCGGCAGTTGTCTCGATTTGTAACACTAGCTCGGCAGATACAGGTCTAGATGTTACAGAACGAGACAAACCCCAACCCCGCGAGACAATATCTCAATCTGCAACATCTAGCAGGCAAAACGGTCCTCAGATGTTACAGATTGAGATGATTGGTTGGGACGGTCCATCGGCCAACCAACTATCCTCATCTGTAACGAAATGTCATACATTTCTTTCTGTACTGGACACCCCCAGGGGGTATGGGTGTATAGTATCGGCGGGTTAACAATTCCAACACCGAACTACAGAAAGGAGAAGCCATGGCTCAGGATAAGTTCGATGTGGGTGGCATGACGTGCGCCGCCTGCCAGGCGCATGTGGACCGCGCCGTGAGCAAGCTCGACGGCGTCCAAAGCGTCGCGGTCAACCTGCTCGCCGGCTCCATGCTGGTGGACTACGACCCCGCGCAGGTCTCCCCCGACGACATCTGCACCGCTGTCGACCGCGCGGGCTACTCGGCCTCGCCCATCAGCACGGGCACCGACGCTGTCCAAAGCGGCAGCTCGCAGGCCAGGTCCGGCGCCGCCCATATGGAGTCGCCGACCAAAAAGCTGGAGGCCGCCGCCTCTGCCATGCGCACCCGCCTCATCGTCTCGATCGTATTCCTCATCCCACTGTTCTACATAGGCATGGGGCACATGCTCGGCTGGCCGCTGCCCGGCATCTTCACCGACCACACCCACAGCATGACGCTCGCGCTCACCGAGCTCGTCCTGCTCATCCCCATCGTCTACGTCAACGACGCCTACTTTATCAACGGGTTTAAATCGCTCGCGCACGGCGCGCCCACCATGGACGCCCTCATCGCCGTCGGCGCCACCGCGTCCATCGCCTGGTCGCTCTACGCCATGTTCATCATGGCCGACCAGCTAGCCGCGGGTCAGGTCCACGAGGCCATGATGACGAGCATGGACAACCTGTATTTTGAGAGCGCCGGCACGATCTTGTCGCTCGTCACCGTAGGCAAATATCTCGAGACACGCAGCAAATCCAAGACTGGCGGCGCCATCGAGGCGCTCATCGACCTGGCACCCAAGAACGCGACCGTCGTGGCAGAGGACGGTACCGAGGCCACCGTCGACGTCGATGCCATTCTGCCCGGCCAGGTGCTGCGTGTGCGCCCCGGCGAGTCCATCCCTGTCGACGGCGTGGTACTCGAGGGCGCTTCGGCCGTGGACGAAAGTGCGCTCACCGGCGAGTCCATCCCCGTGGAGAAGACCGCCGGCGACACCGTCAACGCGGCCACGGTCAACCGCACGGGCTCGTTTACCTTCCGCGCCACGCGTGTGGGCGCCGACACGTCGCTCGCCAAGATTATCCAGCTCGTCGAGGACGCCAACGCCACCAAGGCACCCATCGCCCGCATGGCCGACAAGGTCGCCGGCGTGTTCGTGCCCGTGGTGTTCATGATCTCGGCCGTGACCTTCGTGGTGTGGACGGCACTGACCGGAAGCGTGAACGAAGCGCTCACCTCCGCCGTCGCCGTGCTGGTGATCAGCTGCCCGTGCGCGCTGGGCCTGGCCACGCCCGTCGCCATTATGGTCGGCACCGGCAAGGGCGCCGAGATGGGCATTCTGTTTAAGAGCGCCGAGGCGCTGGAGAACCTGCGCAGCGTGGGCACCGTGGTGCTCGATAAGACGGGCACGGTCACCCGCGGCAAGCCTGCCGTGACCGATATCGTGGTAGCCACGCGCGCTGACGGCTCGCCCGCCATGAGCGAAAAGGCGCTGCTCAAGTTGGCCGCCGCGTTGGAGCGCTCGAGCGAGCACCCGCTGGCCGAGGCGATTATGGCCGAGTGCGAGACACGCGGGATCGTCGCGCGCATGGTCGAGGACTTTGCCGCCGTGCCCGGACGAGGCGTTACGGCGCGCGAAGGGCAGAATGTCATCGCCGCCGGCAACGTGCGTCTGATGGACGAGCTGGGCGTGAAGGTTCCCGCCGGCCTTGCCGAACAGTTCGCGGCCGAGGGCAAGACGCCGCTGTTCTTTGCCAAGAACAGCGAGCTTGTCGGTACCATCGCCGTGGCGGACGAGGTCAAGGAGACGAGTGCCGGGGCCATCGCCGCACTGCGCTCGCTTGGCGTCGACGTGCGCATGCTCACCGGCGACAACCGCGTCACTGCCGAAGCAATCGCCCGCCGCGTGGGACTGAGCAGCGAGCAAGTCATCGCCGACGTCCTCCCCGCCGACAAGGAACGCCATGTGCGCGAACTGCAGGACGCGGGCGGCAAGGTCGCCATGGTGGGCGACGGCATCAACGACTCCCCCGCCCTGGCGCGCGCCGACGTGGGCCTTGCCATCGGTTCCGGCGCCGACATCGCCAAAGAAGGGGCAGATGTGGTACTCATGCGCAGCGACCTCATGGACGTCGCCCGAGCCATCGAGCTGTCGCGCGCCACGATCCGCAACATCAAGCAGGACCTGTTCTGGGCACTGTTCTACAACGGCATCGGCATTCCGCTGGCGGCGGGCGTGTTCTTCCCCCTCACCGGCTGGCAGCTCTCGCCCATGTTTGGCGCCGCCGCCATGAGCCTGTCGAGCGTGTGCGTCGTAAGCAACGCTCTGCGCCTACGAACCTTTAAGCCCAAGACGGCACGCTGAGGCACCCGACCTTGCCCCTCAAACCGTCGCTCGCGTACCCAAGTACGCTTCGCTCCTCTTTCGGGGCAATCTCGGGCACCTCAACGCGCCTTTAAGATGACTCCGTTCACGACTAAGCTGTCAGATAATCTCAATCGATAAGGAGACAACCATGAATTACACGATCAAGACTTCCGGCCTCATGTGCGGCCATTGCGATGCCACCGTCGAGACCGCGCTGCTCAACGTGGTCGGCGTGACCGATGCCGACGCCGATCACGAGACCCAGACTGTCCAGGTGGAGTGCGCCGACACCGTGACCGCCGAGCAGCTCGCCGCCGCCGTCGAGGGCGCCGGCGAGAAATTCCATGCCCTGTCCGTAACCGCCGCGTAGCAGGCGCCACCTGCCTCCCCTGTCAGTTGCGGTGAAATACGGACTGTTGAGCCGCCCTAGGCCCTTAAACAGTCCGTATTTCACCGCAACTGACAGGGGGGCATCCGGAAGATCGACTAGAAACGAGGACCCGCCATGATGGCAGACCACAAATCGGTGACCCGCATGCTCAAGACGGCACGCGGCCAGATCGACGGCATCTTGCGGATGGTCGATGAGGACCGCTACTGCGTCGATATTTCCACGCAGCTCATGGCAACGCAGGCGCTCATTGCGCGCATCAACGCCGACGTGCTCAAGGCGCATATCGAGGGCTGCGTGACTTCGGCAATCGAATCGGGCGACGAAGATCTCAAAGCTGCCAAGCTCGCCGAGATCGAACGCGTCGTCGACAAGCTCTCCAAGTAATTGGGGCATTGGGGACAGGTATGTTTGCACCACATTGGTGCAGATTAACCTGTCCCCCTTGCTCTAAATCGGGTATAAAGGCGTGCAGCATATCGAACGAAAGGCAATTTGCATGAATGACTTTATGAAGGGTCGCAATGGCGCCGACGAGCTCACCATCGTGATGGGTTTTGTCGGCATCGTCATCGCAATGATCGGATCGATGGCCCGCATCCAGTGGCTCAGCTGGATTGCCATCGCCGTCATCGTGATTGGCGTGCTGCGCGGCCTGTCCAAAAATACCGATGCACGTCGCAAGGAGAACGAGGCCTTTGTCGCTGCGACCGCCAATGTCCCCGGCTTGGGCAAGTTCGTCGCCAGTTTGGGTGGCGGCGCTGCAGCGGCCAGCACCTCACGCGCGGCCGGCACCAGCAAGGAGGACTTTGAGCGTGCCAAACGCACGGCTAAGAAGATGTGGAAGGGCCGCAAGACCACGGCATACCTCAAGTGCCCCAACTGTGGCCAGATGCTCTCCGTCCCCAAGGGCAAAGGCAAGATCCGCGTCACCTGCCCCAAGTGCCACGCCAAGATGGAAACGCGCTCCTAGCCGCCATACCATGGGACAAAATAAAAGCCGAGGCCTCGTGTTGAGACCTCGGCTTTTTTTGATTATGACAAAGGGACCGTCCCTTTGTCACACCTATGCTACGCCATCGCGGGCGAGCTCCTCGGCAAGCGCTTCGGCAGGCATGGCCATAATCGCGTCGAGCTCGGCGTCCACCTCGGGAATGCGCTTCACCTTGAGCTTGCGCACCAGATCGCCGCGACACATCACGTGCGTCGGCTCACGCAGTGCGCACAGGTCATCGAGCGGGTTCTTGCGTGTCACCAGGATATCGGCGGCCTTGTCGCACTCGATTGTGCCGGTCTCGCCGCCCAGCCCCAGCAGCTCGGCATTGACCTGCGTGGCCGTATGCAGCGCAAAGGCGTTACTCACGCCGACATACTTGGCAAAATAGGCCGCCTCACGCCACATGTCGTACTGCGTCACGAACGGGCAGCTCGAGTCCGTGCCAAGGCCCACCTTAACGCCAGCTTCCAGTGCGGCACGGGCGCTCTCAATGATGCCCGAGCACACGATGTCGCCGTTCTTCTTTTGCGTATCGGTCGAATGGGTCTTTTCCGGGTCGAGCAATACAAACGGCAGCGCCGGGCTGATAGTGCAGGTAACGCTGGGCGCACGCCCCTCGAGCTGCGTGCCCGCGGCGCCACGGTACAGCTCCAGGATCTCGGGCGTCAGCGGAGCGCCGTGCTCAATCGTGTCAACGCCGGCCTCAAGTGCGGCCTTCACACCCTCGGTACTCTCGACATGGGCCATAACCGGAAGGCCCATATCGTGCGCCGCCTTGCATGCCGCCGCGGCAACCTCCACCGGCATACGCAGCACGCCCGGCTCGCCCACCTCGGTCGCATCGAACACGCCGCCCGTCACGAACAGCTTAATGACGTCGGCACCACGCGCGTACAGGTCGCGCACCTGTTCGGCTGCCTCGGCGGGACTGTTGGCCACCTGGGCGAACAAGCCCGCACCATGGCCGCCCGGCACCGTGACGCCCGTTCCCGGCGCCACCAGGCGAGGACCTTGATACTTGCCGGCGTCGATGGCATTACGAACGGCGATGTCGGCAAACAGTGGGTCGCCCGCGCCGCGCACCGTGGTCACGCCGCTTGCCAGTTGTTGTTGGGCGCTGCCCTTAAGAATATGGCGCACGATGGCGCGCCCCACGGGATTATCGAGCTTCTTCATCAGCGCGCCCGCATCGCCGGCCGAGACAGGCTTGCCCGAACCGCACAGATGCACATGCATATTGATGAGACCGGGCATGAGATACGCACCCGCCAGGTCGATAACCTCGGCACCCGCAGGCGCCTGCGCCACAGCACTCGGCCCCATCCACGTGATGACACCGCGCTCAACAGTCACGGCCATATCGGGTTGCGGCTCCATATCCTCCGAACCATCCAGGACGGTCGCATTGATAAACAACGTGGAACGATCGGCAGACGCCATATCGAGCTCCTCCCCCTCAGAAAACTTGAACATCTGTCCATTATTATCCAGTGTAGCCCGATTGCCACAGACATATCGGTTAACGGAGGGAAGAGGGGATGTGGGGGACGGAATACGTTGCAGCCCCATCCCAGCAACATCAGGGGAATGTCTCAATCTGTAACAGTTACGGGCCCAAACAGCCGCCAAACGTTACAGATTGAGACAAAGTCAGGGCAGCAGGGCGACACCAGTCACATCCCCTACTCCCACTCTTGCTCGCAGATGTTGAGGGACTTTACGTACCGCCCCTGGGCGCCCATGATGTCGCGGACCAGACGCAAGAAGAAGCTGATGCACGAGGTGTCAAAGCCGTCCTGCAGGTCCTCCGGATGCACCGCGCCCGGCCCGTCGACCGCCGTGTCACTCAGCCGCGCGATGTCATACAGATAGAGCTGTCCCGCCGTCAGCCAGACATCGTCGACGCAGGCGAGGCGCACCGCGATCGCGCCGTCGCTCCAATGCTCCTTTTGCACGATATGCGGGTCGTAGACATCAAAGCGAAGGTCGGCGCGCGTATCCTTCAGCGCAACCATGCCGTTCGCAGGATCCTTGTCCAAAATGCCAAAGCGCGAGAAATACTGTGTGTCGCGCACCTGCTCGAGCCGCTTAAGCGAGGCAGGCGAAAGCGATGCCGGCGGCTCATCAACATACAGCTCGAGCAGCGTCTTGCCATGGCGATAGGGGCGCTCGAAGAGCAGCCAATCGGTAAATGCCATGTTGTAGGCCATGATTTCGTTTTGGGAAGGCTCGGTGCAATAGCTGAGCCACGGGTCGACAATGATCTCAAACTGCTCGCGCGCCGGCTCCAAAAACTGAAACTTCCGCAGCATCCAAAAATGGGCCATGTCGGCAATATCGTTGCCGACGGCTTCAGCCAGATGCGCTCGGTCTAAAACGTGGTCAGTCACGGCATCCTCCTCAAACTGATGAACCTCAATTTGAGCTTACGAGGAGGGTGGGCAGCCACGACCAGCGCGGGCAAAATAGGCCCTCGACTGCAAACCAGATGCTGACCAAACACTTGACGGGACACTTGACCGAAAATGCGCACCGCAACAAAACCGCAGGTAAACATAGACGGCCAACCCGCCCTTTTGAGCCAGATACCCACAGCAACCACAGAAACAACAGGTGACCACAGCCCAAGAAGCCGACAAATGAACACCCGTACGTCGACAAACGAGCAAATCGCTCGCAAACCCGCAAGGGGTGTCCCTGGGTGCCGACACATAAGGAACGTCCCCGGCTGCCGGCACTTGGGGACGTTCCTTTTGGGCCGGCCGTTGGGGACAGCCCTTGACGATTCAGCTGTGAACAGCCGCCTTACAGCTCCAGCGCCTCGGCGATTTCGGCAGCGCAGGCCAGGGCGTCGGCCATGGCGTTCACCACGAGCGAGCTGCCGTTGCGGGCGTCACCGGCCACGTACACCGGTGCGGCATCCGCGGCGACGCCGTCGACACGGGCCGCAAGATGAGAGCCCTCAGCAGCCATCACAGGCAGCGGACGACCAGCGGTGGCAACAGGCACGCCTACCGCATCGAACACGCCATGCTCAGGACCCGTAAAGCCGCAGGCGATGAGCACCAGCTGCGCCGGCACCTCGTGCTCGGAGCCCGCGATGCGCTCGGGCTTGCCAGCCGACCAATCCAGATCGACCACGCGCAGGCCCGCGGCCGCGCCCTCCTTGTCCAGCAGCACCTCGAGCGTATCCACGCCCCAAGCGCGCATCTCGCCGCCCATGGCAGCGATGGCCTCCTGCTGGCCGTAGTCGGTCTTCTTAACGTTTGGCCACTGCGGCCAGGGGTTGCTCGCCGCGCGCGCATCAGGCGCCGCCGGCAAGAACTCAAACTGGCGCACGCTGCGCGCACCCTGACGTACCGCGGTGCCCACGCAGTCGTTACCGGTATCGCCGCCGCCAATGACCACGACGTCCAGGCCGCGCGCGTTCACCGCGGGCTCGCCGCCATCGAGCACCGAGACGGTCGAAGCCGTCAGGTAGTCCACGGCATACACCACGCCCGGGACATCAATGTTCGCAGCCGAAAGCCCACGCGGGGCGCGAGCACCGGCAGCCACCACGACGGCGTCAAAGCCATTGAGCTTGGCTGTTACCGCAGGGTCCGTCACGTCGGCGCTCAGCTCAAACACAATGCCCAGCTCGCGCATGAGCGCCACGCGACGCTCGACAACGGACTTCTCGAGCTTCATGTTGGGAATGCCGTACATGAGCAGGCCGCCCGGGCGGTCATCACGCTCAAATACCGTCACACAGGCACCGCGACGTGCAAGCTCCCATGCTGCCACCAGACCAGCAGGACCGGAGCCCACCACGGCAACCGTGGGTGCGCCCTCCCCCGCCGGCTCAAAGCGGCGCGGACCGCCATTTGCCCACTCATGGTCGCTGATCGCGCGCTCGTTGTCGTGAATCGTCGTGGGCTGACCGTCGACCGAGCCCAGGTTGCACGCGGCCTCGCACAGCGCCGGGCACACACGGCTCGTAAACTCGGGCATAGGCGAGGTGAGTGACAGACGCTCGGCAGCCTCGTCCCAGCGGCCGCGATACACTAGCTCGTTCCACTCGGGAATCAGATTGTGCAGTGGGCAGCCACTCGGACGCGCCTTGCCAAAGCTCGCGCCCATTTGGCAAAACGCCACACCGCACATCATGCAGCGGCTCGCCTGGGCACGGCGCGCATCGTCGTCGAGCTCCACGTACAGCGGATCGAAATCGCGGCTGCGCTCCTCCACGGGGCGCAGCTCGTGGGTCACGCGATCGATATCAAGAAAAGCACCGGGCTTACCCATGGCACTTACGCCTCCTTCTTGGTCGAAGCAACAGAGCTGGCCGCCGCGGACGCAGCGCCCGCAGCACCGCCCGCGACATCAAAGCGAGCGACATCCGCGGCACTCGCGCGACCGGTCACGATGTCAAACGCCAGCTCCTCAGCCTGCGCATGCGTCTTGCCGGCAGCCTCGCCCACGGCGACAATCGCCAGCACGCGCTCGTACTCGGTCGGAATGACTTTCACAAAGTGCTTGCTCATCGTTTCAAAGCTGTAGAGCAGCTTGATGCCGCGCGGGCTCTGTGTAGCGTCCACGTGCTCCTGGATGAGCTCGCGAATCTGCGCCAGCTCGCCGGCCGTCGGGGCCTTGAGCTCAACGCTCTCGTGGTTCACGCGGGCATCGAGCGTGCCGTACTGGTCAAAGACGTAGGCCACGCCGCCTGTCATGCCGGCGGCAAAATTCTGCCCGACCTCGCCCAGGATGAGCGCCAGACCGCCCGTCATGTATTCGCAGCCATGGTTGCCGCAGCCCTCGACCACCACCGTGGCACCGGAGTTGCGCACGGCAAAACGCTGGCCGGCAAGACCGTTAATGAAGCCGCGGCCACTCGTGGCACCAAAGAACGCAACGTTGCCCACGATGATGTTCTCGTCGAACTTGTAGGTCGCATGCGGGTTGGGGCGCACCGACACCTCGCCGCCCGAAAGGCCCTTGCCAAAGTAGTCGTTGGCGTCGCCGCACACGTTGAGCGTAATACCGCGCGGCAGGAAGGCGCCAAAGCTCTGACCGGCCGAGCCATCGCAATCGATGGTGATGGAGCCGGCGGGCAGGCCCTCGGGATGCGCCTTGGTCACCGCGTTGCCCAAGATGGTGCCCACGCAGCGGTTGACGTTGGCGATATCGGCGCGGAAGCGAATCGGACACAGGTGCGCGCGGGCATCGGCCGTATAGGGCACAAACAACGTGGAGTCGAGCGTTTTGTCGAGCTCGCTGTCCGCGGCCATCTGCGGCAGGAAGTGGCGACCGTCGGCACCCGGAATATGGGCACCGAACTCGCAGGTCGCGCTCGCCAGCACGGGCGACAGATCGAGCAGGTTTGCTTTGCGGTTACCCGGGACCTCGATCTGGCGCAAGCACTCGGGATGGCCGACCATCTCGTCGACGGTGCGGAAGCCCAGGCTCGCCATGACCTCGCGCAGCTGCTCGGCAACAAAGAGCATAAAGTGCTCAACGTGCTCGGGCGTGCCGCGGAAGCCGCGACGCAGGCGGCAGTTTTGCGTGGCGATGCCGGCCGGGCAGGTGTCCTGCTGGCAGTCGCGCTGCATGAGGCAGCCCATGGAGATGAGCGGCATGGTCGCAAAGCCAAACTCCTCGGCGCCCAACAGGCAGGCGACGGCAACATCGGTGCCGTCCATGAGCTTGCCGTCGGCCTCGAGCACCACGCGTGAGCGCAGACCGTTTTGCAGCAGCGTCTGCTGGGCCTCGGCAAGGCCAAGCTCCAGCGGCAGACCCGCGTGCCAGATAGAGTCGCGCGCAGCGGCACCCGAGCCGCCATTGTGGCCGCTGATCAAGATCTTGTCGGCAGCACCCTTGGCCACACCGGTGGCGATGGTGCCGACGCCGGCCTCGCTGACCAGCTTGACCGACACGCGCGCGCCGGGGTTGGCGTTCTTAAGATCGAAGATCAGCTCTGCCAGGTCCTCGATGGAGTAGATGTCGTGGTGCGGCGGAGGCGAGATCAGGCCGATGCCGGGCGTGGACTGACGGACCTCGGCGATCCAGGGGTAAACCTTCTTGCCGGGCAGGTGGCCACCCTCGCCGGGCTTGGCGCCCTGGGCCATCTTGATCTGAATCTCGAAGGCGCTGCACAGGTAGCGACTCGTCACGCCAAAGCGCGCGCTTGCTACCTGTTTAATAGCGGAGTTCTTGGAGTCACCGTTAGCCAGCGGGGTCTCGCGACGCGGATCCTCACCGCCCTCGCCGGAGTTGGAACGGCCGTGCAGGCGGTTCATGGCGATGGCCATGCACTCGTGTGCCTCTTTGCTGATGGAGCCATACGACATGGCGCCGGTGATAAAGCGGCGGACGATGTTGAGCGCGGGCTCGACCTCGTCGAGTGCCACCGGAGTGCGGCCGCTGGCATCAAAGTCCAACAGGTCGCGCAGGCGCACGGCGCGGCCGGTGCGGTGCAGGCGGGCGCTGTATTCTTTAAAGGTGTCGTAGCTGTCCTCACGGCAGGCGGTCTGCAGCAAGTAGACAGTCTGCGGATCGATGAGGTGATCCTCGCCGCCGAGCGGGCGCCACTTGGTCAGGCCCAGCGTGGGCAGCTGATCGGGAGCCGGGCTCTTAAGGATAGCGAGCGCGGCGTCGTAGCGCTCGTTTTGCTCGCGCTCGACGTCCTCGACACCCATACCGCCCACACGGCTCACCGTGCCGGCGAAGTACGCGTTGACGAACTCCGGCTTAAAGCCCACGGCCTCGAAGATCTGCGCCGAATGGTAGCTCTGCACCGTGGAGATGCCCATCTTGGACATGATGGAGACGATGCCGGCGGTCGCAGCCTTGTTGAAGTTGGCGATGCCCTGCTCGGCCGTCACGTCCAGGTCGCCGCGTGCCGCCAGATCGCGGATGCACGCATGCGCGTTGTACGGGTAGATGCCGCTCGCGGAGTAGCCCACCAGCGCCGCAAAGTCGTGCGGGGACACGGCGTCGCCGCACTCCACCACGATGTCGGCAAAGGTACGCACGCCGGCGCGGATCAGGTGGTTGTGCACGCAGCCCACGGCGAGCAGCGACGGCACGGGCACCTCGCCCGCCGCGGCGCGGTCGCTCAACACCACGATGTTCACGCCGTCGCGGACCGCAGCCTCAACGTCCTCTGCAAGCTGCTTGAGCGCAGCCTGCAGCGCGCCCTCGCCGGCATCGTGGCGGTACACGGCACGGAAACGGCGGGTCTTAAAGCCCACGCGGTCGATGGCGCAGATACGCTCGAACTCCTCCTCGTTGAGCAACGGGCGCTCCAAGCGAACCAGCTGGCAGGCCGTGCGGGAGTCCTCGAGCAGGTTGCCGTGGTTGCCCAGGTAGAGCGTGGTCGAGGTGACCATATGCTCGCGAAGGGCGTCGATGGGCGGGTTCGTGACCTGAGCGAACAGCTGATAGAAATAGTCGTAGAAGGAGCGCGTCTTCTTGGACAGGCAGGCCAGCGGCGCATCGATGCCCATCGAGGCGAGCGGCGCCTTGCCCTGCTGGGCCATGGGACGCACGACCTCGTCAACATCATCCCAGTGATACCCGAGCTTGGCCATGCGCACGGCGGCGGGCACCTCGGCGTCCTCGGCGGGCGTCGCCGCGGCAGGCCTATCGAGCGCGTCGACGGTCAGCGTCTCCTCGGCAATCCAATCACGGTAGGGCTTTTCCTTGGCGTAACGGGCGCGCAGCTCGTCGTTGTAGATCACGCGGCCACGGGCAAAATCGACCTCGAGCATCTGGCCCGGCCCCAGACAGCCGCTCGTCAGGATGTTCTCGGGGCGCACCTCGATAGTGCCCACCTCGCTTGCCAGCATAAAGCGGCCGTCGCGCGTCACATAGTAGCGGGCGGGACGCAGGCCGTTACGGTCGAGGGCGGCGCCCAGCGTGCGACCGTCGGTAAAGGCGATGGCCGCCGGGCCATCCCACGGCTCCGTGAGCATGGACTGGTAAGCGTCGTAGGCGCGGCGCTCCTCGCTCAGGCTGTCGTTGTGGTCCCACGGCTCGGGCAGCAACATGGACGCGGCACGCGTAAGCGGGCGACCGTTCATAACCAGGAACTCGAGCACGTTGTCCAGAATCGCGGAGTCGGAACCCTCGCGGTTGATGATGGGCATCACGCGCTCAAGATCGTGCTGCAGCACGGGGCTGTACAGGTTGGGCTCGCGGGCGCGGATCCAGTTGACGTTGCCCTTGAGGGTGTTGATCTCGCCGTTGTGGATGATAAAACGGTTGGGGTGCGCGCGCTCCCAGCTGGGCGTGGTGTTGGTGGAGTAGCGCGAGTGGACGAGCGCTACGGCCGTCTTGACGGCGGCGTCGTTGAGATCGATGAAGAAGCGGCGCATCTGCGTGGCGACCAGCATGCCCTTGTACACGATAGTGCGCGAGCTCATGGAGCACACATAGAAGATCTTGTCGCGCAGGGCGAACTCCGCATCGGCCTTCTTTTCGATGGTGCGGCGGCAAACGTACAGGCGACGCTCAAAGGCATCGCCGGCGGGCGTGTCGTCCGGACGGCCCAGGAAGGCCTGCAGGATAGTAGGCATGCAGGCACGGGCCGTCTCGCCCAGGTCGTGCGGGTCGACCGGCACCTCGCGCCAAAAGAGCAGCGGCACGCCGGCCTCGGCGCAGCCCTCCTCAAACACGCGGCGGGCATCCTCTACGCCCTTGTCGTCCTGCGGGAAGAACAGCATGGCCACGCCATAGTCGCCCTCTGCCGGCAGAATCTGGCCGCACTTTTGAGCCTCTTTACGGAAAAAGTGATGCGGAACCTGGAACAGGATGCCAGCGCCGTCGCCGGTGTTCTTCTCGAGTCCCGTGCCGCCGCGGTGCTCCAAGTTGACCAGAATGGACAGTGCATCGTCCAGAATCTGGTGATGGCGCTCGCCGTTGATATCGGCAAGCGCGCCGATGCCACATGCATCGTGGTCGAATTCGGGGCGATAAAGGCCCTGCTGCTGAGCGGAATCTGCCTGCATCGCGATCCTCCCCTTGGTGTTAGACAGTCAGTTGAATAGGCATACTAGAAGTATCGCCGATCCGTTGTGTTTCCCACCCGTTTCGAAACAATCGCGTAACGCACGCCCTACGAGTGGGCGCCGCCGACCTCAAGGACGACAACAAGGGCCCCAAGTTCGGCCGTATGCTCACCGCTTCAAACATCTCAATCTGTAACAGTAAGATCCAATTTCCATCCCTAGTTGTTACAGATCAAGACATTTCAGCAATCCCCTTCCACCATCCTATTCAAATACAACAATCTTGTTAGTCTTGGTTAACTTTTGAGCCTAAAACGGGTATCCTTTGCGGCGTCAAACAAACGGCACGCACACCGTGCCAGATCAAGGAGGCCCCTATGGCACACCAGACAGACCGGCAGACGATGCAACTTGTCCTTATCCGTCACGGAGAATCCGAGTGGAACAAACTCAACCTGTTCACCGGCTGGACCGATGTTGAGCTCACCGACACGGGCCGCGAAGAAGCCGCCGCAGGCGGTCGAGCCCTCAAAGAAGCGGGTTTCGACTTTGACGTCTGCTACACCTCACGCCTCAAGCGCGCGATACATACCCTCAACATCGTGCTCGGCCAAATGGATCGCGAGTGGCTGCCCGTTATCAAATCCTGGAAGCTCAACGAGCGCCACTACGGCGCGTTACAGGGTCTCAACAAGGCCGATGCCGCAGCCGAACACGGCGACGAGCAGGTGCTCATCTGGCGCCGCTCCTTCGATATCTGCCCGCCGACACTCGAGCCGGACGACGCGCGCGATCCCCACACCCAGGAGCAATACCGTGATGTCGCACCCGATCAGCTGCCCTATACCGAGTGCCTCAAGGACACGATAGCCCGCGCCTGGCCTTATTTCGAAGACGAGATTCGCCCCCAGATGCTCGCCGGCAAGCGCGTACTCATCGCCGCGCACGGCAACTCCCTGCGCTCACTCGTCATGAAGTTCGAGCACCTCACGCCCGAGGAGATCCTCAAGGTCAACATCCCCACCGGCGTGCCGCTCGTCTACACCTTCGACACCGATTTCAACGTCATCGACAAGCGCTACATCGGCGACCCGGCGACCATCGCCGCCAAGATTGACGCCGTGGCCAATCAGGGCAAAGCGCACAAGTAGCCCCAACCCAAATCCGACGCGTGGCGCCGCACGACCCAAGCGCGGCACCGCGCTGACCCTATGCAGGAACCGACCATGATCAACCATCTCAAACATCATTTTGGCTCCCGACGCACCGGTGGTCACGGAGGCCTAGACATTGCGCGGCATATCGGCCCCGGGCTGCTCGTAACCGTCGGCTTTATCGATCCGGGCAATTGGGCCTCAAATATGGCCGCGGGCTCGCAGTTTGGCTACGCGCTGCTGTGGATCGTCACGCTGTCCACGATTATGCTCATTGTGCTGCAGCACAACGCGGCACACCTGGGTATCGCCACGGGCGCCTGTCTTGCCGAGGCCACGACACGTTACCTCCCCCGCTTCGTTGGGCGCGCGGTGCTCGGCAGTGCCTATCTCGCGACCATCGCCACCGCCATGGCCGAAGTCCTGGGCGGTGCGATCGCGCTCCAGATGCTCTTTGGGCTGCCCGTGCGCGCGGGCTGCGTCATCGTGGCGGCAGCATCGATGGCGATGCTCATGACGAGCTCCTACAAGCGCGCCGAGCGATGGATCATCGCCTTCGTAGGCGTGGTAGGACTCTCGTTTTTGGCCGAGCTTGCGCTGGTCCAGGTCGACTGGCCGCAGGCCGCCGCAAGCTGGATCACACCCAGCATGCCCACCGGTTCGGCCGCGATTATCGTAAGTGTCCTAGGCGCGGTCGTTATGCCCCACAACCTCTTCCTGCACTCCGAGGTCATCCAATCCATGCACTTCGAAGGCCAAGGCGAGCAGGTTATCGAAGAACGTCTACGCTATGAGCTCTTCGACACGCTCTTTTCGATGGGCGTGGGCTGGGCAATCAACTCGGCCATGGTCATCCTGGCCGCAACGACCTTCTTTGCGCACGGCATGGTCGTAGACGACCTCGCCGTCGCAGCGGCCACGCTCGCCCCCATCTTAGGCCCGGCGAGCTCGACCATCTTTGCGGTAGCGCTGCTGTTCGCGGGTCTCTCGAGTAGCGTGACAGCGGGCATGGCGGCGGGAACCATCACCGCGGGCATGTTCGACGAGGAATACGACATCCACGACCGGCATTCCTCAATCGGAGTGGTGGCCTGTTTCGTCGGCGCAGTGGCGGCGTGCCTGGTCGTCCCAAATCCTTTTGAAGGTCTCATTTGGAGTCAGGCGCTACTGTCGCTTCAGCTGCCGATTACGGTCTTTGTGCTCATACGACTCACCAGCTCGCCCCGCGTCATGGGCAAATACGCCAACTCGCGCCCGCTCAACGCGCTGCTCGTAGGGATCGGTGCCATCGTGACGATTCTCGACATCGTGCTGCTAACGGGAATGTAATTGGGATGGCGTGACTGTCCAGATATAACGTCTCAATCTGTAACACGTGAGACCGTTTTAAACCGTCAGATAAATCAAAAGGGTCCCAGCCGGAATATCCAGCCGGGACCCTTGGACAGAGCTCTGTATGGCTAATCGCCGTGTGTCTACGAGCTACTCCTCGACAAGCTCAAACTCATCGGGACCAACGCCGCACACCGGGCACACGTAATCCTCGGGCAGCTCGGGCGTGTCGACCTCAACCTCGTAACCGCAAACGGTGCACACAAACTTATACGTCTTCTTCTCCTCAGCCATGATGTTCTCCTCTCGAACGTGACTGCTGGTGTACTTACTTATTAGTATATATTCTCAATAATATAATGCAAGTATTTTTAGAACATTTCTAGCCTTGATACGACGAGGCTTTGGGCGGCGTCTTGCCCTTTAGCACCTTGTGATAGTAGTCGTACGTCAGCGGCGTCTCGTCGCTCAGGCGCTCGGCATCCTCGACCTCGCCAATAAACAGCAGATGCGTGCCCACATCCACAGTGTCGATCAAACGGCAGCTAAACAGGGCCGCCGCGTGCTCAGGCACATAGGGCATGCCCAGAGCCGTCTCGCGGGTCTCGTATTTGGCAAACTTGTCATAATCGCTGCTGGTGCGGAACCCAAAGTTACCGATGTAGAGCATGTCGGCGGTCTGATCGATCACGGTCAGCGCGAACGCTTTGGCCGATGCGATGACGCCCGAGGTGACATTGTCCTTGTTCACGGCAACCGAAATACGCGGCGGCATGGACGTCACCTGCACCGCAGTGTTGATGACGCAGCCGGCACGCAGCCCGTCTGCCGCAGCGCTCACCACGTACAGACCGCTCGGCATGGTAAAGAACGCAGTTTTGTCCATAACGATCACTCCCCTAGCTCGGGTTGGAACCTCATGAATGTATGTACCCACAAAAAAAGGCGGCACCCATAACGGACGCCGCCTTTGAGACATATGTGTCAGAACAGTAAGAAAGATGAGACGCCCGCAGTTGCGGTGAAATAGGGACTGAATAGTCCCTCAATCAGGCAAAACAGTCCGTATTCCACCGCAACTTATGAAGGGTGGTCAGCGGTTGCGTTCCTTAAGGGCGCGGTCGATCTCGCGTTGGACATCACGCTTGGCCATGTCCTCGCGCTTGTCGTAGAGCTTCTTGCCGCGACCCAGACCCAGCAGCAGCTTTACGCGGCCGTCGGTATTAAAGTAGAGCTCCAACGGAACCAGCGCATAACCACGGTTGCGAAGTTTGCCGTCAAGAAAGTCAATCTCCTTGCGGTGCAGCAGCAGACGACGCCGACGGTCGGGATCGCGATTCCACACGCCACCATGGCTATAAGGGTGGATATGCAGTCCGACGAGCCAGCACTCGCCGCCACGAATCAGCGCAAAAGTGTCAGTGATCTGACAGGCGCGCTCGCGAATCGACTTGACCTCGGTGCCGCTCAGCTCAATACCGCACTCAAACGTCTCATCGATAAAGTACTCGTGATGTGCCGAGCGATTCTTGGAAATGAGTTTGCGCTCGCGCTTACTGGGCATCGCCGGCCTCCTTGGCTCCATCGGCGTTTGAGCCCGCAGTCTCGCGCTTTGCCTTGCGCTCGGCATTGAGCTCGGCATCGCTCTCGCGCACCAGTTTGATAATCGCCGCGCAGGCCTCCTCGCCCACCAAGTCGCGAGCACGTACCGTCAGGCGCGTCGCCTCCTGCTTGTCGCCGTCGCCTGCAGCATCGGTCGCGCACATAATCAGGCAGATGGCAATCTCGGCCGAAGGCGAGGTCGGCACGCCTTGCAGGGCCAATTCACCCATCACGTGGTCGTCGCTCTCATCAGCGGCATCCGGATAGGTGGTATGGATCTTGTTGAGCAGGCGCGTCGTATGCGCATCGTTGGGCGCCAGGCGCAGCGCCAGACGCGCGCAGCCCACGGCAGCCGAAACGTTCTCGGTCTCGGGCTCCAAGAAGTACTGACCTAGATTGGCGTAAGCGCGGGCGGCGCACTTGCCATCGCTTGCACGCTCCAGCACCGAGAACGAGAGCGATGCCCATTCCTGCTTGTCCTCGAGAGCGCGGAACAGCTCGGCCAGATCAAGGCGGTAGTTGCAGTTCATGGGGTCCCAGCGCACGGCCTGCATCAAGGCGTTGCGAGCACTCACATAATCCTGCTGGCGAATGTAGGCAAACGCCATGTCGGAGTACAGGCGGTCAAACGGCACCTCGACCTGCACGAGCTCGCGCGGATCCTTCTCCACGCGGCGATAGGCCAAGCGCTCAAACTTGCTATCGAAGCTAAAGTATTGGCGCTTCTCCTCCGTCTTGCACTCAGCGTCGATATACTCCTCGGCGAGCTCCACCAGACGCTCCAGCAGCGGCGTCGCCGTAGCCAGGTCGCCCTGCGCCAGATAGTTCTCGGCATACGTGATGTCTTGCAAGCTGATGGGCAGATCCATGGCTACTCCTCGATCTGAGCGAAACACGGCAGGCGCCGTATATACGGTTAATACACAAAACCCGGGTCTCTTACGAGGCCCGGGCGTTCAATTTTGGTAGCCCGTACCAGATTCGAACTGGTGATCTCCGCCTTGAGAGGGCGGCGTCCTAAACCGCTAGACGAACGGGCCATATGTAGCAAATGCAATGGCTGGGATGGAGGGAGTCGAACCCCCATTGACGGAACCAGAATCCGCTGTCCTGCCATTAGACGACATCCCAATGACTGCATCGCTGCGCTCGGCTGTGCCTTTGCGCAAGAAAGAAATATACGGGAAGTCTCGCCGTGACGCAAGCCCCAATTTTGACTTTTTTGAAATTCAGTCAAATTGGCCTAATTTAGTCCAACCCGTGAAGGACCTGTGAAGCCGACCGCTGTACACGAAGGGCAAAACGCCGCGAGCGGTAGCCGTCAACCGTTGGCAGATTCTACCGCGAAAACGATAGCACCAGGCAACACAATCGAAGTATCAATGATCACGTAGATATCGAGGCGCCATGGACGAAGAGCTTGATTACCTATGGGAGACCCTGGGCCTCGAGATCACTGCCGACCTTTGGCCCGAACGGGACAAAATCCATCCCACACTGCGCCCCGCCATTACTGTGGTGCAGGCAAAATACCGCCGTGCATCCTTTTTGATCATGCGGATGTCATGGCACGCGGGACTCCCCGACCTTAAGCGAATCCAGGCAAGCCTCGTCGAGTTGTCCGGCATGCCGACCGTCATATCCGAGGAGCACCTGGAGCAGCGCCAGCGCGAGCGACTGCAACAGCAGCGGATTCCCTTTATCTGCCCCGGCGTTCAGGCATATCTGCCCTTTATGGACGAGGAGTACTGGAGCGGCAAGCCCAACAAACACGTAAAGGTCTACGATCCGCACGAATGGGCACAGCTGGCGGACTGACTGGGGCAGGCCCGCCGACGGAAAGTGCATCCCATTCTGGAAGCGAATTCCGGGACGCACTTTCCGCAGCCGCTACAGCAACGCCTCGGCCCAAGCCGATTCCCTAAAGCCGGGAATCGCAAAGTCGTCGCCCACCAGCAGCGGACGCTTGACCAGCATGCCGTCGGTCGCCAGCAGCTCGTAGCACTCCCGATCCGTCATGCCCGCATCCAGACGCGCCTTCAGGCCCAGCTCTCGATATTTCATGCCCGACGAATTAAAGAAGCGCCGCACCGGCAGCCCCGAACGAGCAATCCAGGTCGCAAGCTCATCAGCCGTGGGATTGTCCAAAACGATATCGCGATCGATATACTCTACCCCATGTTCGTCCAGCCATGCCTTGGCCTTCTTACAGGTCGAGCACTTGGGATATTCAACAAACAATACCGCCATGGGATTTCCTTTCTTAGAGAAAACAGGTGTCTGGAAAACTGCACATCGACGACCACTCGCGATTGCGGCCGTTATTGTAGTCAATGTCGAAGCATAGGCAGTCGCGATGTCTCGTCTTAAGGCTAGCGCCTCGCATGGGCGCCGATCGGCCGAGTCGCATGGCGCACCAACGCCGCTGCCAGCAATACCAGCAGCATGGCGGTGACATAGCCCCCAGCATCGAATCCTAAATCGATAACGTCGAAATGCCTGCCGGGAACAAAGATCTTATGTACCTGATCGCCAACGGAGCAAGCGGAGCAAAAGAGCAATACGGGCACGCAACGGGAGCATACGCCCCACGGACGCCTGGAAAGGCAAACCACGACCACGGAGGCGAACAATCCGACGAAGAAAAACTCTACGGTATGGGCAACGCGACGGACGTTTGTGCCCACCCACATGCGAATGGAAGCAAGTCGGCCAGACTGGACATTCGAGGCAGCCGAATCGGTGCCCCCGGTCATTCCGTTCTCCGTCTGGGCTTCACCCGTGGCATCGACAGCCTGAACGCCCGTAGCCTGGCCCTCCACCAAACGCGCGGTGGACTCGCTCAGCAACGACGTCTCCACCGCATTTTGCTCCGTCAGCACCCAGATGCCCGCCAGCGTTACAGCGAACAGAACGATCGCGGTCCATCCGATTATTTGTTTTACGCGCGCCAAGGGCCAACCTCCTTTTTTGAATATCAGCGAGTGTAGCCCCAAATGGCATCGTCACCGTATCAAAATTTGAATCGCAACAGGAAGCGACAAAGCGACGCAAACCCCTACCCCGCCTCGCGCATCCAGCGATCGAACGTCCCCACGCACACGCCCAGGCACTTTGCTGCCTGGCTGCGGGTAATATCGCCCGCCTCATAGCTATCGCGCACCAGCTCAAACTGAGGAGGGCACGGCTTGCGAGGTCGACCGAAACGGACCCCTCGAGCCCGCGCCGCTGCAATTCCCTCCGCCTGACGCCGATGGATATTCTCGCGCTCCACCTGCGCCACGTAGCTCAGCAGTTGCAGCACAATATCGGCAATCAGGGTGTTGGTCACATCCGGCGCGCCGCTGGCCCTGACGCGCGTGTCAAGCAATGGCATATCCAACACCACAATGGCAACCCCGAGCTCCTTGGTAATGCGTCGCCATTCCTCAAGAATCTCGGAGTAATTGCGACCAAGTCGGTCGATAGAAAGCACCACCAGCACGTCCCCGTCTCCCAGAACGTGCAGCAGCTCGCGATAACGCGGTCGATCGAAGTCCTTGCCGCTCGCATGGTCGGCATAAATATTCGCCGAGCCCACGCCATAGGCGCCCAGCGCATCCAGCTGCCGATTAAGGTTCTGATCGCGCGAACTCACCCGCGCATAACCGTACACCGTCGCCATCTCATCCCCGCTTTCTTGTAAACCTGTCAAAAAGGGACAGGTTTATTTTGGTAGGTTTTACCTCTCAAATAGCAGGTAAGCGGGCGGCCGAGCAGACGGCAAGGTAGTCACGATTCAAATGCGGAGGGCGGTCCCGAAAGGCCGCCCTCCGCTCCCCCACCATGAGTCGGGATTTGGCTAATGGATAAGCTTAAAGTCCAAGTGCCCACGCGTGGTATTGACGCGCGAGACCTCGATAATTACGCGCTGCCCCAGCTCGTAACGGGTGCCCGTGTCGGCGCCCGTCAGCGTAAGCGCATCCTCGTCGAACTCGAACCACTCATTGCCCAGGCTCTTGATCGAAACCAAACCTTCGACCTGCGTTAGGTCCAAGCGCACAAAGAGGCCCATGCTGCTAACCCACGAGACGGTTCCGGCATAGCGCTCGCCCAGACGGTCCTCATAGTACTGGGCAATCTTGATCTTTTGCGTCGCATGGCTGGCGGCATCTGCCGCGCGCTCGGCATCGCTGCATGCGCGGCAGATCTGCGGCAGAATGCGCGGCAGCGACTCGCGCCCCTTGCCGATCAGCCGCGGCGTACGGACCAAGGCATCCTTGCCGCCGAGCTGCTCATAGGCCAACTGCAGCTTGAGTACGCGGTGCACCACCAGATCGGGGTAGCGACGGATGGGACTCGTAAAGTGGCAGTAGCACGGCGCGGCGAGCGCAAAGTGGCCCTCGTTGCGCGGCTTGTACAGCGCACGCTGCATGCTGCGCAGAAGCAGCGTGTTAACGAGCGGTGCGTTGGCCGTACCGGCGGCAGCATCGACTGCTGCCTGCAGCTCATCGGGACTCCCCAGGGCAATACCGGCAGCACGGCGATCGTCGATGATGCCTAGCTGAGCCAGCGCAACGGCGGCACCGTGCAGGCTATCGGGGCTCGGATCCTCATGCACGCGATAGCAGGCCTCGATATCACGGTCTGCCAGCCACTCTGCAACGCACTCGTTGGCGAGCAGCATAGCTTCCTCGATAAGCGACGTGGCACACGAACGCTCACGCGCCACAATCTGCACGGGCACTCCGTCCTCATCCAATAGAGCGCGAATCTCGGCCGTGTCAAAATCGACTGAGCCGCGGGCGCGACGAATACGACGGCGAAGTTCGGCGAGTTCGTTAGCGGCGACAAGGAAATCGCCGAGGTCGATGTTGTAGCCGCGGGCAGTCTCCTCGCACGCAAGACCGCGCTCAAGCGCTTCCTCGCGCGAGGCCTCGGCAGCCGCAACATCCTCGGCCGCACCCTCCAGCACCGAATACTCAACCGCACCGGCACGCACCAGCAGCGCCTCGGCGCCGTCATAGTCCATACGCACACGCGAGCGAATCACGCTGGGGTACGGATCGTAATGCCGCACGCGACCCTGCTCATCGAGCTCGATATCGACGGTAAACGCAAGACGGTCCTCGTCAGGGCGAAGCGAGCACAGGTCACAGGACAGGCGTTCGGGCAGCATGGGAAGCACGCGATCGGCCAGATACACCGATGTCGTACGATGGCGAGCCTCAAGATCGATATGCCCGTCCCAAGCCACATAGTGTGAAACGTCGGCGATATGCACACCCAGCTTGTAGCCACCCTCGGGCGTGCGCTCCAACGAAATGGCATCGTCAAAGTCGCGCGCGTCGACCGGGTCGATCGTGATGACAAAGCGGTCGCGCAGATCGCGACGGAGCGGGTCCTTAAGCGCCGCGGACACATCGAGCGAAAGCCCCTCGGCCTCGTCCAGCGCGGCCTCGGGATAGCTATCGGTATAGCCGTAACGCGCCATCACATATTGAACGCCCAAATCGGGCGCGTCATCTCCGCCAATGCGGCGCTCGATCGTCACGGTGCCCGATTCCAGGCGCGTCGGGTAGGTCAAAATGCGCGCGACAACAGCATCACCCGGGTGGACACCCAGGCGATCCGCCGAGGTATCCTCGGGCAGAATGAAGAAGTCGGCCTTCAGACGCGAATCGAGCGGCTCGATCACACCGAGCGGACCGGCGGTCTGGTACGTACCCACTACGCTTATGGCTGCGCGCTCAACCACGCCTTCGATCACGGCGCGCCGCTCGCCATGCGGGCTGTTCTTAATGCTCACGGCAACGGTATCGCCGTCCATGATCTCACGCTTGCCGCGACCCATGACCTTGTAGTCGCCATTCTCGGTTATGACATAGGCACTGTGCTCATGGAGCTGCACGCGCCCGGTCAGGCTCGGACGACGTTCGCTGCGCACCGGCCCGCGCTTATTGCGAGCTCCACGCTTATGCTTGTTATTGCGCCCCATGGCGCCTCCTAACTATCGATTGCGAACTCCAAAGAGTCTACCCAAATGATTCGCTTTCCTGCCGTCCCCTAGGGATCAAAAAACGGGCCGCCCCATAAGAGACGACCCGTTGGAAGGGATGAATTCCAGGCATGCCTACACGCGCAGGTAGCGGCGCATGGCGATGGCAGAACCAAAGAGACCGATAATCACGCCGACCAGAATCAGCGCAGCATAGGTCACCAGGTAGTACTGCATCGGCAGGGCAAACGACATCCAGCCGATGCTCTCCTGAAGACGCGGAATCATCAGATTGCGCAGCAGCTCCAGAACGCCGATGGAAAGCAGCGAGCCCAAGATGGCCTGCAGTACGCCCTCGGTGATAAACGGGCCGCGAATGAAGCCGTTGCTGGCGCCGACCAGACGCATAATCGCAATCTCACGACGACGCGCCGTGATGGACAGGCGAATCGTGTTGTTGATGAAGATGAATGCGATAAAGGTCAGAAGGCCAACGAGCACCACGGCGGCGATGCGGATGTAGTTGGTCACCTGGAACAGGCGGCTCACTTCCTCCTGGCCGTACAGCACGCTCGCGTTGACGTCGCCGTCATCCGCGATCTTCTGGAAATCGGCATTCTTCTTGAGCTTCTCTGCCGTGCTTTCGACCTTGGACGGATCGTCCATCTCAATTGCAAACGAAGCCGGCAGCGGGTTCTGGCCATCGAGCGCGCTCATGGTGGCGTCAGCGTTGCCCGACATCTTGCTCGTATACTCGGCCAGCGCATCGTCCTTGTCCTTATAGGTCACGGACTTGACGTTATTCCACGTCTTAAGCTCGGCCTCAAAGGCCTGGACGTCTGCCTGATCGGCGTCATCGCTAATAAAGGCATTAATGACAACCTGATCCTCGACGGTACCGATCACGGAGTTCAACATCGCGGAACCCATAATGAACAGGCCGATGATAAACAGCGAAAGGAAGATCGTGATGACGGCGCCGAGCGAGGTAGTCCAGTTACGGAAGAAGTGGCTGATTGCCTCTTTGAAGGAGTAGCCCACGTTAGTTGGTGCCATAGTTGCCGTAACCTCCCCTCTCCTGGTCGCGAATAACGTGGCCGCCCTCGAGGGCGATCACGCGACGGTGCATGCTATCGACCATCTCGCGGTCGTGCGTGGCGACGATCACGGTGGTGCCGGTGCGGTTAATACGCTCGAGCAGCTTCATGATGCCCAGCGAGATCGCCGGGTCGAGGTTGCCCGTCGGCTCGTCGCAGATCAGCAGCGGCGGACGGTTGACCATAGCGCGGGCGACGGCAACGCGCTGCTGCTCGCCACCGGAAAGCTGGTCGGGCAGCGAGTCCATCTGATCGGCCAGGCCGACCAGACGCAGCACCTCGGGCACCTGGCTGCGAATGACGCCCTTGGGCTTGCCGATGCACTGCAGGGCAAACGCCACGTTTTCGTAGGCGGTCTTTTGCGGCAGAAGCTTAAAGTCCTGGAACACGGCGCCAATCTGGCGGCGCAGGAACGGAACCTTGCGGTTCTTGATCTTCATGAGGTCCTGACCGGCAACCAGGATGCGGCCGCTCGTCGGCTTGACGTCACGGTTGAGCGTCGACAGCAGCGTGGTCTTACCCGAGCCGGAGTGACCGACCAGGAAGACGAACTCGCCCGGATAGATCTCGATGTTGATGTCGTCGAGTGCAGGCTTGTTGGGCTGTGCCGGATAGATCTTGGTGACATGCTCCATAAGGATGACGGGCTCGACACCGGCCTGCTTGGCCATCTTCTTGCGGCTGGCCTGCGGATCGATGGGCGCAAACACCGACGTAAAATCGGGGTTGTTGAGCGCGTTATCGAGGCTTGCGACCTCGGCTGCCTGATCGCTCTCGACCACCGGGGCAGCAGGCTGCGTGGGGTCGGGAATAGCGGCAAAGAGACCGGACTGCGCAGGCTGAGGAGCCGGCGTCGCAGGGGCCAAGGGGTCGGGAATGCCGGCCATGGTAGGCTGCGGCGTGGCGGCACCAGCCTGAGGCTGCTCCACGCGAGCGGTCACGGCCTGAACGGGCTCAAAACCCGCCGTGCCGGAAAGCGCGACATCGCTGGTTGGATTGTAGGCAAAGGGATCGGATGCCGGCTGTGCCTGATCTGCCGGCTGAGCGGGGGCCTGAGCAACAGGCTGGCCCTCTGAATCCGGAGTGGCGAAACGACTGCCCTGGACGCCTGCCTGCGTCTTGGGGGCATCATCGCCCGCACCGGAGGTACGGAAGTGGTTACCCACTGGTGCTCCTTATCGTCGTGCGTTTAAACTACATGAGCGCTTTGTATTTTAGCAGTATTAGCTTTGCTGCACATAAGAAGCATGGCGTGCTTAGGGATCCCGTCGGCCGGGCACAGGGCTACTCTCCAAATCGTCCTCGGACATGTCGGAGCCCCCGCTGCGCGCTTCGCGCGGCGGGGGCTCCTCCGTCCTGCGGAAAGATTTGGAGAGTAGCCCTGTGCCCGGCCTGCGATAACTAAGGGGTCGCCACGTTTATCTTGGGGTGCTGCATATACAAAGCTGGAAGGGTCTGAATTGCGCTTTGTCGATATATGCCCTTTTCCCTGATGGGACCGTGCTTGAGGAGCGTCTTCATGAGTTGCGGTGAAATAGGGACTGTTAAGCCTTTAAGCTGGCAAAACAGTCCTTATTTCACCGCAACTGAAACAGGGGCGCTCTCCAAGAGAGCGCCCCTGCCGGGTTTCCATAGTACTGGCGAAACAGTTTTATAGTTCTGGCGAAGCAGTCCTTGAGATCCGCCTTGCCTTATGCCAAGAACTCCTTGGTGGTCGCCACGATGTTGGCGGCGTCCAGGCCATACTTGTGCAGGAGCTCGGCGCCCGGGCCGGACTCACCGAAGGTGTCGTTGACGCCGATCTTCTTGAGCGGCGTCGGGCACTGCTCGCACAGGACGTCGGCAACGGCGCTGCCCAGGCCACCGATTACAGAATGCTCCTCGACGGTCACGACGTGGCCGGTCTTGGTAGCGCTCTTGACGATCAGGTCGGCGTCGATGGGCTTGATGGTGTGCATGTTGATGACCTCGGCGTCGATGCCCTCGGCAGCGAGCTGCTCGGCGGCCTCGAGAGCCTCGCCGACCATCAGGCCGCAGGCGATGATGGTCACATCGGCGCCCTCGCGCATGACAATGCCCTTACCCAACTCGAACTTGTAGGTCTCGGGGTCGTTGATAACCGGCGAGGCCAAACGGGCGAAGCGCATGTACACCGGACCGTCGCACTCGTAGGCGGCGCGCGTCACGGCGCGGGCCTCCACGTCGTCGGCGGGAACAATCACAGTCATGCCGGGGATGACGCGCATGAGGGCAATATCCTCGCAGCACTGGTGCGTGGCGCCATCCTCGCCCACCGAGATACCGGCGTGCGTGGCACCGATCTTAACGTTGAGGTGCGGGTAGCCGATGGAGTTGCGGACCTGCTCAAAGGCGCGACCGGCAGCGAACATGGCAAAGGTGCTCGCGAAGGCAACGCGGCCGGTGGTCGCGATACCGGCGGCGACGCCCATCAGGTTGCTCTCGGCAATGCCCACATCGAAGAAGCGGTCGGGGCAGGCTGCCTTGAACCTGCCGGTCTGCGTGGCGGCAGCCAGGTCGGCGTCGAGGACCACAAAGTCATCGTGCTCGTTGGCGAGCTCGACGAGGGCCTCGCCGTAGCTTACGCGCGTGGCGATTTTCTTGACGTCTGCCATCCTAGAGCTCCTCTCCGGCGGCCGTGAGCTCTGCCATGGCCTGCTCAAACTGTTCATCGTTGGGGGCCTTACCGTGCCAACCCACCTGGTTCTCCATAAAGGAAACGCCCTTGCCCTTCATGGTCTCGGCGATAATGGCGGTCGGCTGGCCCTTGGTAGCGCGAGCCTCGGCAAAGGCGGCGCGGATCTGGTCGAAGTCGTTGCCGTCGGCGAGCTCCACCACGTGGAACTTAAAGGCACGGAACTTGTCGGCGAGCGGCATGGGGTCGTTGACCTCCTCGACGGGACCGTCGATCTGCAGGCCGTTGTGGTCGACGATCACGCAGAGGTTATCGAGCTGCTGGTTGCCGGCAAACATGGCGGCCTCCCAGACCTGGCCCTCCTCGCTCTCGCCATCGCCCAGCAGGGCGTACGTGCGGTAAGTATCACCCCAGTGCTTGGCGGCAACCGCCATGCCCACGGCGGCGGAGATGCCCTGGCCCAGCGAGCCGGTGGACATATCGACGCCCGGGGTGTCGTTCATGTTGGGATGACCCTGCAGGTGGCTGCCGATATGACGCAGCGTCTCGAGGTCCTCCTTGGGGAAGAACCCGCGCTCGGCGAGCACGGCGTACAGACCCGGAGCACAGTGGCCCTTGGAGAGCACAAAGCGATCGCGGTCGGCCTTGCGGGGATCGGCCGGGTCGACGTTCATTTCCTCAAAGTACAGATAGGTCATGATGTCGGCAGCGCCGAGCGAACCGCCCGGATGGCCGGACTTGGCAGCGTGCACTCCGGTGACGATGCCCTTCCTTACCTCGTTGGCAACCTTTTTGAGCTCTTCGTCGCTCATTGTGCCTTCCTTTCATCCTCTTTAGACAAGATGCGCACGGCACAGAAGGTCGTCCCAACCCAGCCGCGATGCACGTACGTCATTCATTATGCTGGAAACTGGAAGCTTTACCAGAGTATTTATCATTATTTGAACAATTGAGCAGGCAGAACCGCTGATGAAACGGTTTATCAATGTGAACGTCTTTTGGATGGAACGCAGTCGGCCCTACGCGTTAATGTCCTTGAATCCCTCACCGAAGGCTTCCGTAACGTCGGCGACCGTCACAATGGCGTGAGGATCGCGCTCGCGCACGATCGTTTTGAGGGTGTTGAGCTCTCGACGGCTAACGATCACCATGATCACTGGCTTCTCGACGCCCGAATACATACCGGTCGCCTTTAATTTGGTGCAGCCGCGGCCCAGACCATACATAATGTCGGCCGCGATATCGGGGAAATTGTCCGAGATGATGAGCACCATACGACGCTTATTGCCGCCATCGACCACGGCATCGATCACATAGCCGCTGATCACCATCGAAAGTCCTGCATACAGAGCATTTTCGAGCGAGAAGACCGGCGCCGATGCCGCACACACGGCAACGTCGATTGCCATGACGGTCGAGCCCACCGGTAGCGAGGTGTTACGCGAGATGATTTGGCCAATCGTGTCCGAGCCGCCGGTATTGGCGCCGGCGCGCAACACCATGCCGTAACCGATGCCCGTGATAATGCCGCCCCACATAGCGGGAAGCATCAGGTCTGCATGTGCCAGAGGCGCTACAAACGGGGCAAACAGATCGGTAAAGAAGCCCAGCAGCACAAAGCCCGTCGCCGTCTGCACCACATAGAACATGCCGCCCTCGCGCATAACGATCAGCAGCAGCAAGGCATTCATCACGATGGTCTGGATACCGACGGGAAGCGACACGCCTCGCGCTGCGCCGACCGCCTGGATAATAGTCGCAAGGCCCGTAACGCCACCGGCTGCAAGACCGTTGGGAATCAAAAACAGGTCGGTCGCGATGGCGGCCAAGGCACACCCCAACATGATCTGAGGCAGATCGTGAAAGAAGTTCATCGAAAGAATGCGCTTGATGTCAAGACGATATGCCATGCTGCCTCCTTCAAAAAAGCGCACCCCATCGGATGCGCTTTGAACTTCTTCTTGTATTCGATTCTACCGATTCGCCCAACAAAAACCACCCCTGCGCAGGGTTTGTTCTGGATACAAAACCACCCTGCTCGGAGGGTTTTAATCCATTCCCACATAACCTGAGCGGTTTATGCAGACGGAGCCTCCGCGTCAGCGTTGCCGGTAGCCCAACGGTGATAGCCGATTACAAACGGATCCAGATCGCCGTCGTCAAGAACTGCCTCGACGTTGCTGGTCTCCACGCCCGTGCGCAGGTCCTTAACCATCTGGTACGGGTAGAGCACGTAGCTGCGGATCTGGTTGCCAAAGCCGATTGTGGTCTTGGGCCCGCGAATCTCATCCAAGGCCTCGGCGCGCTTTTCGAGCTCAATCTCGTACAGACGGGCCTTGAGGATCTGCATGCATGCGGCCTTGTTTTGAATCTGGCTGCGCTCGTTTTGACACGTGACCACGATACCGCTGGGGAAATGCGTCACGCGTACGGCGGAGTCGGTGGTGTTGACACCCTGGCCGCCCGGGCCGCTTGCATGGTACACGTCGACGCGAATGTCATCGGCACTAATCTCGATATCGATATCGTCGGGCAGCACTGGAATGACCTCGACGCCGGCAAACGTAGTCTGGCGGCGCTTCTTGTCGTCGGTGGGGCTAATGCGCACCAGGCGGTGAACTCCGGCCTCGGCACGAAGCATGCCAAAGGCATCCTTGCCTTCGACGGTAAAGGTCGCGCGATCGATGCCGATAACCTCGGCCGCGGGGCAATCGTTGATGGTGACTTTCCAACCGCGACGCTGGCAGTACTTCATGTACATCTTAAAGAGCATGAAGGTCCAGTCCTGAGCCTCCAAACCACCCTGCCCGGGCTTGATGGTCACAATCGCATCGCCATGGTCGAACTCGCCGGTAAACCAGCTCGAAAGCTCGAGCTCGTCGATAGCGCGGGCCAGGCGTTTTGCCGTAGCGGCAGCCTCCTCGCGCAATGCGGCGGCATCGGGGTCGTCGCCCATCTCCTCGGCAAGCTCCAGCGCCGCGCGGGCGTCAGATAGCTCGCCGCGCGCGGTATCCACGGCAGCGATATCTTCCTTGGCGCGAGCGATCTCCTCCATGGTGGCGCGAGCGGCGTCGGCGTCATCCCAAAAGCCGGGGGCCACGCTTTTGGCCTCGAGCTCAGTCACGCGCGTGCGCTTCTCGTCCAAATGAAGATACGACTCGACCTCGCCGAGCCGGTCCGCAAACGCGTCCAACTCGGCGGGCGTTACCTCTAAAGCCTCGGCCATTAACGATTCCTGCCGTGGCAGTACTTGAACTTCTTGCCGCTGCCGCAGGGGCAAAGGTCGTTGCGGCCCACGTTGACATAAGGGTCATCGCTCTCGGACTTGCGGTAGGTGGTCACCTTGCCGCCGTTGTTGACAGCAGCCGGGCCTCCCTGGACGGCCGTACGAGCCTGAACCTGTGCCTGCTTGCGCAGCACCGAGCTGCCGTTGTCGCCATCGACGTCGGCGGGGCCGGAGAAGCGCGCACTCTCGAGCGCGGGGTCCTCCTTGTGCTCCACGGCCTGCGGGGCGGCCTTGATCTCGATGCGCAGGACGGTGCGCAGGTAATCCTCGTACATGGTGTCGACGAGCATCTGGAACGCGCCATAAGCCTCGGTCTTGTACTCGACCAGCGGGTCGCGCTGACCAAAGCCGCGCAGTCCGATGCCGGTCTTGAGGTAGTCCATCTCCTGCAGGTAGTTCATCCAGCGGGTATCGATGACGCGCAGCATGACCTGGGTGTTGAGCTCGCGCATGAGGTCCTCACCCAGGCGCTCGGCCTTCATGTTGTAGCACTTCTCAACGTAGGCCAGGACATCGGCAGCAAGGGCCTCGAAGTCCTCGTCGGGGAACTTCGGCGTATCGATATGGCCGGTGAGCTCAACGACCCACTTGCGCAGGCCCTCGAGATCGCGCTCGCCCTCGTGGCTGTCCTTGGTGCAGAACTCCTGTACGCAGCGGTACACGGTGTCGTGCATGACCTCGGTGATGTGGTCGGTCAGGTCCTTGCCGTCCAGAATCTTGTTACGCTCGGCGTAGATGACCTGGCGCTGCTTGTTCATGACGTCATCGTACTCGAGGACGCTCTTACGCATGGAGAAGTTGATGCTCTCGACCTTGTGCTGGGCGCTCTCGACGGCCTTGGAGATGATCTTGTGCTGGATGGGCATGTCGTCGCCCATGTCGGCGGTGACCATCATTTTGGAGACGCGGTCCATCTTGTCGCCGCCGAACAGGCGCATGAGGTCGTCCTCGAGCGACAAGTAGAACTGGGTCTCGCCCGGATCGCCCTGACGACCGGAGCGGCCGCGCAGCTGGTTGTCGATACGACGGGACTCATGGCGCTCGGTGCCGATGACGGTCAGGCCACCGGCGGCAAGCACGCGCTCGCGCTCGGCCTTGCAGGTCTCCTTGGCCTCGGCGTTAAACTGCTCGAGCTGCTCGGGCGTCACGTCCTCCATGGTCAGGCCCTCGTACTCAAGGCGCTCGCGCACCAGCTCGTCGGGGTTGCCGCCCAGCAGGATGTCGGTACCACGACCGGCCATGTTAGTAGCGATGGTCACGGCGCCGTAGCGTCCGGCCTGGGCAACGATATGAGCCTCGCGCTCGTGATGCTTAGCGTTGAGGACCTCGTGCGCGATGCTGCGCTTGGTAAGGGCGGCCGACAGCTTCTCGGAGCTTTCGATGGAGACGGTGCCCACCAGGACCGGTTGGCCCTTGGCGTGACGTCGCTCGACGTCGTCGGCAACGGCGTTGTACTTGGCCTGGACGGTGCGGTACACCAGGTCCTCGTGGTCAACACGCTGCACGGGCTTGTTGGGGGGGATGACCTCGACGGGCAGTTTATAAATCTCACGGAACTCGGCGTCCTCGGTGAGTGCCGTACCGGTCATGCCGGAGAGCTTGTCATAGAGACGGAAGTAGTTCTGAAGGGTGATGGTGGCCAGCGTCTGGTTCTCCTCGCGCACGAGCACGCCCTCTTTGGCCTCGATGGCCTGGTGCAGACCCTCGGAGTAGCGGCGGCCTTCCATAATGCGGCCGGTGAACTCGTCGACGATCTTGACCTCGCCGTTGGTGACCACGTACTGCTTGTCGCGGTGGAACATGTACTGGGCCTTCAGTGCCTGCTGCAGGTGGTTGACCAGCTGGCCCGAAAGGTCGGCATAGATGTCCTCGATGCCCAGGCGGCGCTCGATCTTCTTAAGGCCGCGCTCGGTGGCGGCGATGGTGTGCTTGGCCTCGTCCATGACGTAGTCGCCCGTGGGCTCGACATCCTCGGTGGCGGTGAGCATGTCGTGCGACACGTCCTCACCGCGCTCCAGGCCGCGCACGGCACGCGCGAAGTCCTTGTAGGTGCTGGCGGACTTTGTGCCGGCGCCCGAGATGATGAGCGGGGTACGCGCCTCGTCAATCAAGATGGAGTCGACCTCGTCGACGATGGCGTAATGGTGGCCGCGCTGTACGCGCTGCTCGGGGCGGGTGACCATGTTGTCGCGCAGGTAGTCGAAACCGAACTCGGAGTTGGTGCCGTAGGTGACGTCTGCCTGGTAGGCCGGGCGCTTGAGTTCGAGCGGCATGTTGTTCTGGAGCAGACCGACGGTCATTCCCAGGTACTTGTAGATGCGGCCCATCCACTCGGAGTCGCGCTTTGCCAGGTAATCGTTGACGGTAACGACATGCACGCCCTTGCCGGCGATAGCGTTGAGGTAGCCGGCCAAGGTGGAGACAAGGGTCTTGCCTTCGCCGGTCTTCATCTCGGCGATATGCCCCTCGTGCAGTGCCATGGCACCAATGAGCTGTACGTCAAAGTGACGCATGCCCGTGATGCGCTTGGAAGCCTCGCGCACGGTGGCAAAAGCCTCGGGGAGCATGTCGTCGAGCGACTCGCCGTTGGCATAGCGCTCACGGAACTTATCGGTCTGGGCGCGGAGTTCCTCCTCGGTCATCTTCTCAAACTGGGGCTCAAGACCGTTGATCTGGTCGACGATCTTGTAGTAGCGCTTAAGGTCCTTATCGGATCCAAAGGACAGCAGCTTTGACATGAATCCCATGTGGTTTTCCTTTTTGGCCATCGCCCACGCCATGCAGCCTTGGGCGAGTTAAACACAGATAAATGTACTTTAGCCAAACAAGGCGCGGCCTATACGGTCGACCTCGACCGCCACGTAATAACTACGACCAACCTGCCAAAAAGGGACAGGTTTATTTTGGCAGGTTTTATCTGGGAAAACGCTGTATCTCTGCAATTTGGTGCAAGCTAACCCGTCCCCTTCGCACCAATCTGGTGCAATGGGGACGGGTTAGCTTGCACCAATAAAAAGAAAAGAGCCGCGCACCCAAACGGATGCGCGGCCCTTTAGCCATGAATGCGAGCGATTCCGCGGCGAGCTATTTACTCAGCAGCCTCGGTGGTCTCGGCCTCGGCAGCGGCCTCCTCAACGGGAGCCTCTGCGGGAGCCTCTGCGGGAGCCTCGGCGGCCTGCTTGGCAGCCTCCTCGGCGAACTTAGCGGCACGCTTAGCCTTCTCGGCAGCCTTAGCCTCAGCGGCGGCCTTGCGAGCGGCCTCGGCCTCAGCAGCCTTGGCGGCCTTGGCAGCCTTGGCCTCCTCAGCCTTCTTGAGCTGGGCGGCAGCGGCGCCACCGAACTTGTCGGCGAAGCGCTGGACGCGTCCACCGGTGTCGACGAACTTCTGCTGGCCGGTGTAGAACGGGTGGCACTCGTTGCAAAGCTCGACCTTCATCTCGGACACGGTAGCGTGCGTCTTGAAGGTGTTGCCGCAGGAGCACGTCACCGTGCACTCGACATACTGGGGATGGATACCCTGCTTCATGGTAGGACTCCTTATTAGTCAGGCGCTGGTTACCGATCAGCGCATAAGGCGTCTTGGTTTCCGACCAAGACAACAAACTCGGCTATGGTACCACGGCACCGCGCGTCCCACAAAAGGTTCACGGTCTTTTCGGAACGACACGAATCTGACCCATCGAAACACATCTCCACCGTTCCTTCAACTGGGAAAATGCCGTCCCCGGGGCCTGAGAAGGGCCCCGGGGACGTTCGACTGACTGCGGGAACGGCCTTTCCGCTCAATGTGTTCGGCTGAGATCGGAAATCAACCAAACTGAACTAGGTTCAGTTGGCATGGTTAAAAACGGGGGCGACGCTTTTGCGTCACCCCTCGTCCCGGCCGGGTTGCTTTAGTTGTACACACGGTAGTTACACTTGAACTGGGTTATGTGTCCATAGCTGGAGCGGTACCAACCCGATGTATAGCTGATTACTTCTGGGCCTAGATATTCGTATCTCTTGTTGTAGCGAAGCTGACGGTAGGTCGTGTCGTACTCTGCTACGTAAAACGTGTCTCCAGAGAAGGCTTTGTACCGGTCCTTAACCGTCGAAGCCATGTACGCGGGTTCGACATCGCCTTTCTCCCCGTTGAGCGCATAGACGGGTGCCGCGATTCCGCATAAAGCCGTTGCCACGAGGATGGCGTAGACAGCCATGCGCGACGCATTGGACTTCAGCTGTTCAAATAGTTTCATGTCATTCACCTCCCTCGTATGTATCGAGGTATTCCTGCTTGAGCGTCTGCGAGGACGACTTGATCTTTTCCACGAGCGTGCCGGCCTCGATGAAGTAGAACGAGTTGGTGAGGTCTGCCAGGTCGTCGAGCAGGTGGCTTGAGATGAGCACGCTGCGTCCCCGCGCCACCTCGCTGCGCATCGCGTCGCAGGAGGTTTTCCGTTTTCCCGGATCGAGGCCGTTCAGCGGTTCATCGAGGATGAGGTACGGGCAATCGGTCGCTATCGCCATGGCAAGCTTTACCTGCTGCTTCATTCCTGTCGAGAGTTTACGGGTCGGCTTGTCGAGATATGGGGAGATTCCGAGGGAGTTGCAGAGCGAGTCGATGTCGGCGGCCGATTTCCACGCCTCCCTAACGAAAGAGAGGTGCTCGCGGGCCGATAGCGTGGGGTAGAGATCCGCGCCGCCCGAAGAGCTCAGGTAGACGAGTTCTGCGAATTCGGCTGATCGACGTTGGCAGATTCCGTCTGCCGCCAGGCTTCCCGAGCGGATGCGGGTGGGAAATTGGCCCGACAGCGCTTCAAGAAGGGTGGTTTTCCCCGAGCCGTTGGGAGCGACGAGCCCCGCCGCCGTTCCCGGGCTCAGGAAAAGCGACCCGATTGAAAGTATCGTCGTGCTCCCGTATCCCACGCTCACGTCCAGGAGCTCAAGCCCATGGTGCTTTTTCGCGGGTCCAGGCTGTTTGGGCGAACGCGTCACAACGGCGCCGACCGCGAAAAGGACCGCGACGTATACCAGGGCCACGGCAAGCATCGATGCGCCGCCCGAACCGGAGCCAATGAATTCTGTCGGGAAGCATCCTACGTAACCCGTTGCCTCGATAGGCGAGAACACGGCCAGCGGCAGGAGCCCGAGCACGGCATTATGCCCCAGTGCCGAATCGGACAATAACGGGAATGCCGGGGCCGCGACAAGCAGCGCGGAGGTAAGGGGGCCCGCGAGGACGCGCCTCGTTGCGGTCGATAGGACGGCGGAGCAAACGGATATCAAGGTTCCGCCCGCAAGCAGCGCGAGAAGCAGGGCTGTGAAGACGTTTCCCGCGGTCGTGGTGGTAAGCGCGCCGTCATGGAAGAAGGCGATCGGGTACCCGATCTGCCCGAAGCCGTTTAGGACCAAGGCGTAAATGCCCCCGGGCGCAAGGCCGGCGAGGAGCATCGCGGTCCCCGCGACGATTATCGAAAACACGATCTGAATAAGGCGCCGGAATTTGGGCACGGGCGCCTTTGCCGCCAGGGTCCCGGGCCTTGTGGCGCCGAGCACGAGTATCGACGAGAGAAGGAAGGGGATGAAGGGAAGGAAAGACGGCGCCGTGGCAATGGCGTAAGGCAGGAAGGAAAGGAATGGCAGGTCGTTTGCGGAGGCCGGGATATCCGCGATGCCGGAGCTGCTCAGGGCACGGCAATATGCGAGCGCTGCGTCATTGGTCTCTCGGTCTCCCACGATGGACCCGGATTGGAAGCCTTCGCCCATGAGCGCGTAGTAGCTCTCGGCAGAATCGAGAAAGGCGGCGTCGGTTTGAGCGGCGAGGGCGGCGTTCGCGTATCTTGCAAGCTCAGCGTCATCTTGCTGCTCTGGCGATAGGTCTGTGCCGCTGGCCTGGGGCGCGCGCGTATTGAATGCGTCGACAAAGCCCTGCATGCCCTGCTTCATAAAGAAGGGGCCGTAGATGGGTGAATTGAACGCAATGGGGACGGAAAAGGCTGCAGCAAGAACGAGCGTGGAAATCCATACGGCCCTGTCTCTTAGGATTAGTTTGAGAAGAAGTCGACAGTACATTCAGAAGCACCTGCATTCCTCAAAGAATCGTTAGATTAAAAGTAACAGACCGGATGAAGATGCGCGCGGCGGGGGCGAGGCGAATGGCTGAACGGTATCGATATGCGGGTTTAACGGCATATCGACCACATAGATTATTAACTTGCATTTCTACCCGCCCTTTTCGTAGAGTCGCCGATACGTGCTTAGCGCACCCTCGGCGCGTCCGGCAGGCTTTGCGAAATGGGATCCAGGAGACTTCGGCGCAGCATCATCTTGCGGAATGCTTCTAATGAGCCTCCCATCCTTCAAAAACAGAATCTCATCGCACAGCCTATCGACCGAATCCAAGATGTGGGATGACATGATGATGCACGTACCAGAATCGGCCAGCTTCCTGAGAATCTCGGAATGCAAGTCCACCCTGCTGGGGTCGAGCGCGTTCATGGGCTCATCTAATAGAAGGTACCGCGCGCCCGTCGCATACGCAATCGCCAGGGTAAGCTGCTGCTTCATGCCCTGGCTCAGAGTGCGGATCCTCATCTTCGCGAACTCGCCTATCTGCGTTTGTTCCACTATCTCTTCGATATCGCGAGCATGCGGCCACATATCGCAAACCATCTTGAGGTGATCTTCCGCACGCAATCCGGGATACAGCAGCGTCCCCTCACCAGGTGCATAGAAGATCATAGAACGGACCTCTCTCGCACCCGTACCCTGCACCTCATCCAGAACGATGCTCCCGTCCACGCGAGGACCCGGCAAACCTGCCATCGCACGCAGCAACGTCGTCTTTCCATGCCCGTTCGGAGCGACGAGACCGTAGACCGTACCCGGGGCAAACTCAGCGTTCACCGAATCTACGAGCACCTTCTTTCCATAAGAGATCGTCAGCGTTTGAAGGTCAATCATCGAGATCATCCCCTTTCGATCTTTGGAACACTCAGGCGCACCATCAACGGAGATACGGCGCCCAAGACCACCAGCAGAGCGCCCGATGCGCCGACGACCTCTCCAAAAGGCATCGCGTTCGTCCCTCGCCCAAGGAACCCAATCGTCCCCACCTGGGAAGCGGGATCAAACGAGGCGAATGGAGCCAGCAGCGCGACGCCCATGCCCACGCTTTCAACATGAGCGCTCAACGAACCCAACACCAAGAGAACCGCGCAAACCATTCCGGTGACAACGGGGTTGCGGCTAATCGCTGCTGTCAACGCAGCGACGACGGAAATCACGCCGTATGCCATGACCAGCAACGGAATACTGCACAACACCGCCTCCCCCACCATGGACGTTGTCGAAGCTCCCGCCCGAATGAGAGCGACGGGATACTCCGATCCACCCGCACCGTTCTTAATCACGGACACAACGACAGCGGGAACCATCGACACCAAAAGCAGCACCAAGCCAAGCAGGAGAGCCAGCGCAACAGCCGTCAGAAAACGCACATGCGCTGTTGCGGGGATCTGGAGAACCAGAAGGGAACGACACTGCAGGTGGGTGCACGCGAGCGATGTGACAACCACGGGCAACAGCAAAAATAAGGAGGGAAGCGCTGCCTGGAGATACGAAAGGAGGATTAATGGGGGCATCTTCGTACTTAACTCGTAAACCTTGGGGTCCGGCAAGCTCGCGATCGACTCAAGCAGAAGGGCGCGCGCCTCCGCACGAGAAGGAGTCTCCGGCTCGATTCCGATCGATTGCAGGAGAGTCGCATCTGCCGCGCCCAGCTCACCTCGAGCGCGCTCGTACGTCGCAAGGCTTCGAAACCCCTCCGCAGGCATAGGCGCGTACACGAAACCCGAAAGAGCATCCCGCATGTCTTCCAGGGCCGCTTTGCCCTCGACGTCCATATTCGCAGCGTTCTGCTCTAGATACCGATCTATTGAACGGAGCTCCCCATCCCTATACCGAACAGCGGAAACGTTATCAGCGTCAGGAAACATCTCGACCAGAGCCGGGGCCAGCATCGTCGTCGACATTGCAATCGCGCATACGGCGAGGGTAGGAGAACGCAGGAGCAGTTTCCCCATCGTTCTTACGTATGCAACGGCGGAGGCACAAGCGCTCGAACGAGTTGCCGTTCTCGATGCAGTGAAGGAACCTCTCTCAAGACAAATCGGGGATATCGGGCACGCGCAGCCGCTCTTTCCAGCAACGCAAAGCAGGCTAATTGCCAGCACCTCGATCCCGATTGCGCATACGAGGGCAATCGCGCCACGCTCGAAGCAAAGTCCAGGCAGATTCACTATCTGCGTTGTCGGGTACGGGCTATAGGCGCCGACGGTCAACTCAGTGTTCGCATACGTAAGGGGATTCAACAGGGCGAACTCACGTAAAGCGATGGATCTTCCGTAATACCCGGGAACCATCGTCACCCCCATCAGGGCACATACGAACACGATTCCAAGCGTAGGGTTATTGGCAATCTTCACGGCAAGGTGAACGACAAGCGAGATGAACGCTGCCACCAAGAATTGCAAGATGGCCGTCTGCGCGAACACCAGCCAAGCCGGTTTGATAACCGGAGTCGCATATTGAATGTAGCCTATCGGATAGAACGGCGAGCCCGGGCCATTCTTCACAAGCGCGGCGATTATCCCTGGAAGATTGATGGCGAGGACGGCAAGCATTGCAAAAACGCTCGCCCATACGCTCGATGCAACAAGTCTACCCAGCTCGCCCATCGGTGCCTGGACGATGAGCTTTTCACGTTTGTTAAGACGCGCGGCAAGGAACGAGACGGCAACGGCCGTTGCGACCCATAGCAAGTACTCCTTCGATCCGTCATAATAGGTGTACTCTCCATCCGATATCTGCAGAAACGGAAGTAGGGGAGAGAGCGGTGCCAAGATAAGACGTCCCGCGGCAAGAGGGTACAGAAGCGCGGGCATGCTTGATGAAGAGGTATAGACACCGTCCTCCCCCGCATTCACAAGCGCATCCGCATAGGATGCTGACAATTCCTGCTCAACACGGGTTATTCCCGACTCGAGGTATTCGACCCGTCCGTCGATGCCAGCCGCGCTCCTGAAGACGGGCAGAGCACAAAGAACCATCAACGCAACAACGACAACACAGAGCGACCTGGAGGAGAGAAGCGACCTAAAGATCGCCTTCGAGATTTCGAGCATATTCATCGCCAACCTTAACCTCATCCAGTCGGAACAGAGGGGCCGAACAAAATGCTCGGCCCTTATTACTTGCCGGCAAAGTCAATTTAACATAAACTGTTAAAAAATAACCTGAGTTTTTTAAATTCTTCGGAGGTTATTATGAGTTCCGACAATCGCACTCCCCGGCTTCATTCCTTCCGCATCGCATGTGCGATAGCCTCTGCGACCCTTTGCGCCACCGCCATCGCACAAGTGGCGTTCTCCTTAAAGCCAGCAATCGAAGTGCTCGACAACCCTGTAATTGCAGACTCCCCCGCGTATCCAGCCCTTGCGATCTCGACATTGGTCCCTGCCGTCATCGGTATCGCTACGACCATCCTCAGCGCCGTTCTCGTGTGGACGATCAAGAGCGGAGACCCCTTCAAGAAAGGGTCTGCGACATGCTTGAAGGTGCTCGGCATTCTCTTCGTTGTTCAAGCTGCCACCAGCCTCTACGCCGGCTCACTCAAAACCTCCGTTTCGATGTTTGGCGGCGAGGGGGCCGTCGGCGCCCAAGAGATCGCTTCATCATTCGATTGGACCTCTCTGGTTCTCGGCATCGTCCTGTTCATGCTTTCCCAGCTCTTCTTGTACGCCCGAGAGCTGTACCTCGACTCCGACGAGATTGCGTAAGGAAACGCCATGCCCGTAATTGTTCGCCTCGACAAGATCATGGCCGAGCGAAAGATTTCCTCGAACGAACTTGCCGAAAGGATTGGAACCACGCCCGTGAACCTGTCCCGTATTAAAAAGGGGCATATTCGCGGCATTCGCTTCAACACGCTCGAGCAGCTATGCCTCGCCCTTCGTTGCCAACCTGGAGACCTTCTCGAAGTCATGAGCGAAGAGGATGCCAGAAAAGAGTTCGGACTCGATTGGTCCGCCGAGGATTAGAGGGCGCGACGAGACTCGTCCCCGCGTTCAAGAGTCCATCGAGACGCTCCGGGCGTTCGGCTACGGCATCACCGAGCCGGACGACCGAAATATCGCCATACGCGACGTGAAGACGAACAGTTGGCTCTAGCTCACCGAGTACGCGGCAGTGCTGGGCCCATCCCAACTGAGGTCACGGTGGTCCGATAGGGGCGCCGCCCGCGGCATGCGCCGCGGAGCGGTATCCCCTACCGAAGGGCGGGGATGCCCTCCGCTTCCAGTTCGGAATCAGCCGTCGGAGGCGTTCGGCTGACTGCGGGAACGGCCTGTCCGCTCAATGTGTTCGGCTGAGATCGGAAATCAACCCAACACGAGCCGGACACGCGCCAGACGGCTCTTCCCCGTACGGCCTTCCCCCTTACGCTCATGTTGCAGGCATGTAACGCCGCAGCGAGCGCGCCTTTTTTGCGCCAGACAGGTACAATGATGAACACTGTACCGTAGCGGAGCGCCCCGCGCGCGCCGCAATCACGCGAAAGGGTTTCCCATGGCCGAGATCTCGTCCTCCCGTATCGTCATCACCGTCCTTGGCAAGAACCGCCCCGGCATCGTCGCCGGCGTCACCCGTGTTCTGGGCGAGGCCAACGTCGACATCCGCGACATTACGCAGTCCATTATCGAGGACATCTTCACCATGACCATGCTGGCCGACACCGCCGAGTCCAAGCTCGACTTCGCCGAGCTGCAGAAGGCCCTGGCCGAGGCAGGCGAGCTTTCGGGCGTCAACGTGTCCATTCAGCGCGAGGACGTTTTTAACTTTATGTACCGCCTGTAGCGAACAAGCCGCTCGGGGCAGCTTGACGTCATATCGTCCAAGCGCGCGGCCCCAAAGCGGACCGGAGAGGAGCGCGCATGGCCTACGACGCCAAGAAAATCTACTACCGCTTCGACGATCACCTGAGCCGCCTGGTTCTGGATTACGAGGCGAGCCGTCAGATTTCGCCCGAAAGCGAAAACCTCTACCACGGCCTGCCGACCGCCCCGTACGACGAGGACCTGTTCGTAGAGCACAACGTCAAGCGCGGCCTGCGCAATGCCGACGGCTCGGGCGTGGTCGCGGGTCTCACCCGTATCTCGGATGTGCATGGCTACAACAAGGTCGACGGAAAGGTCGTGCCCGATCAGGGCAAACTCACGCTTCGTGGCTACAGCATCGAGGACCTGGTCAACAACGCCCAGGCCGAGGATCGCTATGGCTACGAAGAGGTCGCCTACCTGCTCATCACGGGCTCGCTGCCCACCAAAGAGGAACTCGACGGTTTTTGCGGACGCCTGGGTGCTTTTAGGCATCTGAGCGACGAATACGTCCGCGAGTTCCCCATGACCACGGTGTCGTCGAGCATCATGAATGTGCTTCAGCGCGCCGTGCTGCTGCTCTACGCCTTCGACGCCGAGCCCGACGCCATAACACCCGAGCACGAAATCGACGTCGCCATCTCCATGCTCGCCCGTCTCCCCCGCATCGCCGCCTTCGCGCATATGGCCTCGGTCGCCAAGCGCCGCGGCTCCGAGGTTCATGTACCGCACCCCACACCCGGCCTCTCCACCGCCGAGACCATCCTGCAGGTGTTGCGCGGCGGCATGGCATTCACCCGCGACGAAGCCATGCTGCTCGACGTGATGCTCATGCTGCATGCCGAGCACGGCGGCGGCAACAACTCCACGTTTGCCTGCCGCGTGCTGTCCTCTTCGGCCACCGACCCGTATTCCGCCTACGCCGCGGCCATCGGCTCGCTCAAGGGCCCGCGCCACGGCGGCGCCAACGCCAAGGTCGCGTCCATGCACGAGGACATCCGTGCGCATGTCTCCAATTGGGAGGACGAGGACGAAATCGCAGCCTACCTGGGCAAGATCCTCGACAAGCAGGCCTTCGACGGCACGGGTCTCATCTACGGTATGGGCCACGCCGTCTACACGCTGAGCGACCCGCGCGCCGAGGTGTGCCGCCGTTACGCGCGCACGCTTGCCGCCAAGAAGGGCTTGGGCGAGGAGTTCGCACTCATCGAGCGCATCGAGCGCCTGGCCCCGCAAGTGATGCGCGACCACGGCATGACCAAGCCTATCTGCGCCAACATCGACCTGTACACGGGCTTTATCTACAAGATGCTCGGCGTGCCCGAGACGCTCTTTACGCCGCTGTTCGCCGTCGCCCGCATGGCCGGCTGGTCGGCGCACCGCATGGAAGAGCTCTTCTGCGCGCACCGCATCATCCGTCCCGCGTATCGCCCGGTTATCGAGCCGCTGGAGTACAAGCCGCTCGCCGATCGCTAGGACGCGGACCGTTATAGAACCCGAGCGTGGCCAGGGCATCACCGCCCTCGGCCACGCTTTTTATGCCAGTAGAAAGGGCTGCATCAAATGATTGTGTTTTCCGATATGGATGGAACGCTGCTGACGAGTGATAAGCAGATGAGCGACGCCACCTGGGCGATGCTCGACGAGCTTGCGCGCCGCGGTGTTGAGTTTGTGCCCTGCACGGGGCGCCCCCTGTCGGGCATCTTTGAGCCCATCCTCGCCCACCCCGCCGTACACTATGCGGTCTGTGCCAACGGTGCCAGCGTCTGGCAGCTCGACGACGGTACGCCCACCGATACCTCACGTGCTACGCGCATTTTGAGCCGACCGCTCGACCGCGCCATCGCTCACCGCGTCCATAGCATTGCCGCCGGTCACGATGTGACCTTCGATATCTTCGCGAACGGACAGTGCTTCCTCCCCCGCTCGCTCTACTCGCGCCTGGACGAATTCTGCGGCGGCGACCCCCACATCGCGGCTTCGCTCAAGCGCACACGAACACCGATCGACATGGATATCGACAGCAAAATCGACGAGGTCGAGACACTCGAACGCATCGCCATGTACTGGCACGACCCGGCCGATCGCGACGCCATTACGGCGGAACTCGACACGCTCGGAGGCATTGAGGTCACGCGTTCATACGCCATGAATATCGAGGTCATGGGCGAGGGTGCCACCAAGGGAACGGCCCTCACGTGGCTATGCGAGCATCTGGGCGAGCGTCTCGCCGACGCCTGGGCCTTCGGCGACAACATCAACGACATCCCCATGCTGCAGGCAGCGGGCCATGGCATGGCCATGATCAACGCCGAGCCCGAGGACCGCGACGCCGCCGACGCCATCACCGAATACGACAACGACCATGACGGCGTCGCCCGCACCATCATGGCCGCCCTCGCCTAGCCACGCCCGGCAGTTAGAGACGTTCCTATTCTGCCGGCACCCTGGGACACTCCCTGGCGATGGTCATCGGGGACGTTCTTAAACGACTAGTCGCTGGGAGCAGTCTTTACGAATAGCCGCAGGGACTGTCCCCAGGTGCCAGACTAGGAAAGGCTGTCCAGCACGCGGCGCAATTCCTGTTGAACGGCGTGATCGCGGTTACAGCCGATGACGCGGTCGGCGACCGCCTTGAGCGCTGGACGCGCGTTTTGCATGGCGCAGCCCGTGCCCACAAAGCGAATGATCTCGTAGTCGTTCATCGAGTCGCCAAACGCCATGACCTCTTCGCGCTCAACGCCATAATGCTCCATGAGCTGTTCGATACCCGAAGCCTTGGACACACCCGGCTGCATGGCGTCGATCCACGCGTTGCCCGAAGGCGCGAAGGAGAACAGGCCACCAAGCTCGCGCTGCAGCACGTAGGCATTGTCCATCACGTTGCCGTCATCGCAGATAATCGAGGCCTTGATGATGTTCACATGTGGGTCGGGCAAGCCCCAAATGCGCTCGGCATTGGGCAGGTCCTTGTCGATCTCACGGACGAATTTATCCTCGTCGTCGAGCAAGAAGGACTTGGTGCGATCGAAGAGCGCCAGATGCATGTTGGGGAACATCTTGACCGTGCGCGCGAGTTTGCGAATCGCAAGATGCGAGTAGACTTCACGGTCGACCTCGACGCCGTCCGCATAGACCTGGGCGCCGTTGGCCGCGACAAAATCCATCTTGTCGACCACGGGCGCAAAGAACTCGCATAGGCGGTCGTAGCGGCGGCCCGACGACGCGGCAAAATGCACACCGCGCTCGCGCAGGGCGACAATCAGCTCATAGGTCTCGGGCGGGACCTGGCTGTTCTCGTCGAGCAGCGTACCGTCCATATCCGAAGCAATCAGTTTAATCATGAAAAAGCTCCTTTCGGGCTTGATGGAATCAGACATATATCCAAATCCACCGTACCCAAAAGGAGCTCGTCCAAGCCTGGGACAGCAAAAGGATTACCGGAAGCTGGCACGGGGCTCACATGCGTGGCCCAGGCAAGCGTGCCTGCATCACGAGCAATCAGCCAAAGAGTGTCCCGGGCAACTAGTCGTTTAAGAACGTCCCCGATGACTAGTCTCGCGGTGAATTCTCGCGTCGCGTCACAAAGGCAGGAAAAGGACGCCCCCTCTAAGGAAGCGCCCTGGGTTTGAATTCAAAAGGGCTGCCTACTTGCGTTTCCAGAGATCGGCATCACTAGTGGGCATGTCGCCATCCTCGAACTCGCCCAGATAGGTGTAGTGGTGGTAGCGCTCCCCGTCGTACTCATAGCCCGTATAGTCGTAGCCCCTTTGGGTGACGCCTTGGTAGGGTTTGAACTCGGCCTCTGCCTCTTCCTTGGTGTAATCGTCGGCATCGAACCAAATGCCCTCGGTCTTATCGTTGCCCCAGCCGAGCTTCTTAGCCTTGAAAACATGCCTCATAGTGTTCGCTCCTCCATCAACGGCGACCCTCAACAGGCTAATTGTACCTTGAGAATTCCTTGAACAATTCAGTCGAGCACGGCATGGGGGCACAGTTCCCCTGACGGAGCAGGCGCTCCCGCGCTGCTTCTTCGAGCCGCGGCTCCAGAACTCCTGTTGGCTGCGCTCCCTACGACGGCGGCTGTGCAGTAACTCACATCGCAGTGCGGACACTTGACCTTGCCGATGAAGCAGCAGGTGTTGAGCGACTTGTTGGCGAGCGCCCCAGCTCGCTTCAGCGCTGCAGGCGAGCAGCAGCACCTCGAAGTCGGGGTCTTCGGCGTAGCGGTAGGCACCGCATTTGGCGAGGTCTGCGCCGGAGTAGGCCTCTATGTCCATCATCAGCGTCTTCATGCGCGCTCCAAACGAAGAGGAGCGGCGGCTCCTTGGTCGCCGCCGCCCCGTGGGCTCCCTACTTGCCGAGCGCCCTCATGCGTTCGGCGTGGTACTCCTCGTCGCGGTTAGCCGCAGCCTCGCGACGCTTCTCTTCCCTGTGGTCGCGCACGATGGTCTGCACGCCGATGACCGTCCAGGTCAGCACGGACAGGCAGTAGCAGCCGAACAGCACGTCGAGGATAATGGTCGTGATCGCCTCCATGTCCTTCACCTCCCCTCTAGTTCAGGAAGTCGTCGTTATCTGCGGCGGCGAAGTCGGCCTCCGGGCTGGCCTTGCCGCCCAGCGGCTCACCGGGGCGGATCAGCTGCAGGTTGTTCAGGCCGCAGGCGATGCCACGGTTGCCGTTGGTGTTGAAAGCGTAGAGGTTGATGCTCGCGCGACCGTAGACGCCCGAGTAGACCTCGGATCGGCTGAGCACCGGGTTGAGGTCGGCGTCGACGATGCCGGGTGCGGTGGCGGAGTTTGCGTTGATGAAGTAGGAGTTGGCGTAGGCCGGGTCGTCCGGGCGCTCCACGTCGCCGTCGCGCAGCGGCGTCTTGATGGAGGACAGCGGCGGCACGCTGCGGCTGCTGCCCTTGAGCTTTGCCTGCCCCTCGGCGTATGCAGCCACGATGGCGGTCTTGACCTTCTCGACGGTGCGCGTGTCGGCCTTGGGGATGATCAGGCTCACGGAGTACTTGGGGGTGCCCCCGTTGATGGACTTGGGCTCCCAGATGTTGGCGTAGCTCCAGCGGGTGTCCGGGCCGGTGATGACCTTCATGGGGTTCTTGGTTGCGTTGTTAGCCATTGTTGGCTCCTTCCGTATCGTTGTCGTTGAAATCGTTCTTTGCGTTGTTTATGGGCGGCCTCTTGTCGGAGAGGGGCACGAGGACGAGCTTGCCCTGCGGCTTCTTTACCAGGCCGCCGAGCACCTCGTCGAAGCGGCGCTTGCCCAGCATCTTCTGCATGGCGGCGATGCCGAGCAGCCTCCTCTCTGAATCCGAATCATGTATGCCCTGGCCGCCCAGCGCCTCGGCCACCTGGTCAACGACCGCGTCAATGCAGCTGGTAGCGCCCTTGATTTCGCGGATGGCTGCGATGATCTCCTCGTTCGTCACCTTCTTGTCCTTTCTCCTCGGATTGGCTTTGCTTTGCCAGGGCTTCGAGCTGCCCTGTCAGACGCGTCGACACTCGGCTTATCGAGGCCGGCACGTCCGCTGCCTCCTGGGCAGGGCTCTTGTTCGTCGTGGGCATGTGGTTCACCTCCTCGGGTCGTGCCCTTCGTCATCCCCTGGAGGCGGGCCACGCCGGTTGACGAAGAAGGACGAAAATTCGTGTAGAAAAAGGGCCCAGCCACCCGTGTGCAGCCGGGGCGAGGGGCTAGAGGACGTCGGGATATTCCTGGGCCAGCCGCTCGCGGGCCTTGGCGAGACGTGAACGCATCGTGGTGCGCGAGATGCCAAGCTCAGCTGCAATGGCGGACTCGGTAAGGCCCTGCTCGCGCAGGATGCCGACCTTGATGGCCTCCGGCATGATCTGGGCGAGATCGTGCAGAAGACCTGACAGCTCGTCGAAATCGGCGACGATGTCCTCGATGTTGGGGGCGGTGTCTTCGAGCGTGTCGAACAGCGAGAGCTCGCTGCTGGTCTCGGCAATCTCCTGGTCGAGCGAAAGAACGTCGCCCGCGCGGCGGAACTCGCAGCTCAGGCAGTCTGCATCACACAGCCAGAAGCGGTTCTTGGGGCAGACGCAGCGCCCGTGGTACTGCATGCGTTTGCGGGTGGCGTCACACTCGCGGATGTAGGGGCGGTAGGTTTCCTCGTCGACTTCCACCCACTGGCAAGTGGACTTGAGGTAGATGCGATGGGTCTTGGAACGGTTGTCTCGGGCTTTCATTGTTTGTCTCCTCTTGGCTCGGAAGCCGAAGCGGAGATCGCCCGAATGAATCTGTCAGACAGATGCGCGGCATGGGTCACCTCGTGCGGATTTCTCCGCCCCGGCTTGGTGACCAGCCATTCGCCGCTGGTGCATTATTGATTTGTCTGCTCGGATAACGCCTGCGAATGCATCGATATGGCCATAGCGATGAGCCGCTATCCGAGCTGTACGATGCAGTGCAAATTGCGAAGTGATATTTTGCGTTCGCAAACATCAAAACCGCGTCCGCAACAAGCGGTGGTAGAATAGAAAGGTCTCTAAAACTCCTGTGACCGCCGTTGTGCTGTGGCGAGCGGTTCGCAACCGCACAGCTCGTATGTTCTGGAGTCTAGGGACGCACGGCCCTCAAAGCGTTACCGAAAGGTTCGGCAGAGGTTCGGCAAAGGTTCGGAGCGCAGGTGGGAGGTGCTAGATGACCGATTTCGTATTCTCGGAGTACGTTCGGGCCATCAAAGCTGTCTGGAAAGGCAAGCCGAAATCCGACCCCCACATCATCACCGTGTTGTACAGCGTCATCTCCCAGACAATGGAGCTAGATGGCAAGGGCGACTATTACATCGAGTGCTCGAAATCTCGGGCCTCAGAGATCATGAATCGCCATGCAAATCCACACGAAGAGATACGGCGTTATTCGCAGGAGCCGCTCGTGCGACAGGAGATAGTGCCGTTTTTCGAGCGCGAAATAATCAGCGAGCTGTTCCCGACGAAGATCCAAGAGCTTCGGGCAGTGATTGCGGACATGATCGCCAACTCCGACATCTTTCCAGAGCGCAAACAGGCGCTTCACGCACTCAGCTCAAACGGCACGCTCGCCCAGTTTCTCTCCGAAGCCTACATCGAGGTTCTCCAACGGAATAACGTCGAAGAACCTGAAACGGCTGGCAAGGCGGCAGAAAGTGAATCTATACGATTCCCGAGGCTCGAGTCGGTGCAGCCACCCGATACTCCATCCGCAGACGAGCATCGCTACATCGATGCTCTGATGGATGCGTATGGAGAGGACGAGGGTGTGGAGGGCTTCACAGTCGAGTCCCTCGCCACTCATGGGAAGCACAAGAAGCACTACGACCGTATGCGACAGGATTATTACGCCGCAGAGTCTGTGAACCGTGGAATGAGGGACGCCTTCGCCGAATGGGAGGACGACGAGTTCCGCGTCTTCGAGGAGGAAATCTACGAGGGGGTCGTCGACACCTATGAAGACGACTACCACAACGGAATGGCGCGTCTTAGAGAGGTGCTCAAACAGGCGTCGCAAGTGTCCGTCCAGAGGAGCTGGTTGAGCCGCGATACCGACTGGATTGGTGCAGCCCAGAAGAAGGGGGTCTGCCACTTCCTCGTCAACGACGGGAGGCTTGAAGGATGGGTCGATAAGGATGAGTAGAATCTTCAACACGCGGTTCGAACTCTCCCTTCGAGTCCTCATCCTCCTCAATGTTTCCAAAATTGCCCTCGATTTGGAGACAACATACGTAGTGGACTTCGTCGCCACGTATGGGAGGACTTTCTCCATCTCCGACATCAACCTCAACGGGGACAACCAATTCAAGTTCAGCGAGTTCGCGGTGCGTCGTGAGATAGTGCGAGCCGCGTTGAAGGAGCTCGTGCTCAAAGGTTATGCGCAGCCCATAGTGGCTGGTGACGGTATCGGGTACGTCCCAACGAAGGCAGGCTCGGCGTACTTCGAGTCCCTCCAGACGGCGTATGCGACGTCGTATGCCGCATGTGCGCACAAGGCTTTCGCTTACGTGGCCGAGCGCGGCCTGCAGCCACTGATTGACGAGATAAACCGGCTCTCGCGGAGGTCGGCGACGGAGGTGCGGAAATGAACGACTTTTATGTCAAAGAGATCAGGGCAACGGGCGATGGCGTGGAGGACTCGTTCGTAGAATTCCAACCGGGCGTCAACATAATCCACGGCCCATCTAACACTGGCAAGACTTACGTCGTCATGTGCATCGACTATATGCTCGGCGCGGACAACCCTCCTATGGATAAGGCGTCGTCCGGCATAGACACCATTTCAATGACGCTCGAGAACCCAGACGGCGATACCTTCTATGCGGAGCGGAAGGTATTGGAAGCCGAAGAAGGTTCGAAGGCAGACACGACCATCACCATACGCACCTCGCTCGATTGCATCGAAAACGGTGTGTGGCGCGTTAAGGGAAGCCCCGGACAGGAAAGCTACAACAGCACTGTTCTGCCTCGCCTGTTAGGTGTGGAGGAACCGGTTCAAATTATTAGCACCCAGCAACTGAGAAAGCAGCAATTCACCTTCCGCACGTTCGTCCACCAGATGTTCCTCGACGAGGAGCACATCTTTACAACCAAGACGATAATCGACAACCCCAAGCACCCGAGCATCACGGCGAGCATCAACGCACTGTCGTTTCTCCTTACCGGGCATGCCGACGACGGAGAGCAAATAGAGACGGTGGAGATGAAACGCGCTAAAAAGGGTGCTGTCGTCAAATACATACGCCACGTCATGGAGAACTTCGAGCATCGCCAGGCCGAGCTTCAGGAAGAACTGAAGAAGATAGGCGGCGAGGACATCGAGGAGCGCATGAGCGAAATCCTCGCCGAAATCGGCGAGGTCGATGCTCTCATGGCTGAGGTCAACAGACAGATGCGGGACTTGCAAATCACGATCACCTCAGATGCCGAAGATTTGGAAGAAACGTCAGTCCTCCTTGACAGATATCGGATGCTCCGTAGCCAATACGAGGCAGACGTCGAACGCCTCATGTTCATAGCCGAAGGCGACGCGCATGACGCCGCGACATATGTCGAGAAGTGTCCGTTCTGCGACCACGAGATAGAGCGTGAGGAAGACAGAGCGTCGTACGCTGAGTCGTCCAGGGCGGAGTTGGAGAAGACTCGCAGGCGATTGGAAGACCTCGAGAGCGCTGAGGCCGAGGCTGCAGAACTCGTCTCTGAGCTGGAATCATCGATAGCAGAGCTCAAGGCGCAACGCGAGAGCCTCGCCGCTCGCATCAATCGCGAGTACAGGCCGAAGTCCCTGGAATTGCACGACGCACTCGGTGCCTATCGGCGCGTCATCGAACTGCGCCGAGAGCTCGATCTGATGGTCAGCCAACTCGAGGTGCTCAGCCAAGACATAGACGAGACCGAGAACGAAGACGAATCGCAGGAGAAGTACGACGCCAAGAAACACTTCGACGAGATACTGTTCACACACCTTAGCGAGGCGGTGAGCGAAGCCATCAAGGACTGCGCATATCCTGGATTCAAGACCGCAAAGATCTCGAAGCAGTCATTCGACATCCTGGTGAACAACAAGCCCAAGAAGAGCGAGGGCAAGGGGTACCGGGCCTACCTCAACACCATCTACGCGTTCACCCTCATGAAATTCATCGAGGCGAACGGCGTTCATCGGCCCAGAATGCTCATCTTGGACTCGCCGAGCCTCTCGCTAACGGAGAGCTCCGAGGTGCTGATAGACAGCAGCATGAAGTCTGCCCTCTACCGTCACATGCTGAGAGACTGCGGTGGCTGCCAGGTAATCATCGCCGAAAACGAGATTCCAACCGGCGTCGACTATGACGGAGCGCGCCTCATCCACTTCACCATGAGCGACGAAGGTCGGTATGGCTTTTTGAGGCACGTTCGCAATGGAGACATGATTGAAGACCCAGAACCGGAAGGGGAAGAGTCCTGATGGCGAGAAAGATTAGCTACAACAGGCTCTGGAAGCTGTTGATTGATAAGAGCATGACGCGTAAAGACCTCCGCACGGTCAGCGGTGTCAGCACTTCTTCCATCGCGAAGCTTGGACGCGGTGACAACATCACAACCGGTGTGCTCATCAAGATTTGCGATGCGCTCGAATGCGAGCTCGAGGACATCATGGAGCTTGTTCCGTGCGAGACCGTGGAGGAAGAGTAATGTCCAAAACACGATTGCAGCTCACTTGGTACAACAAGGACAAGGCACTCATCCCAACGGAGACCGGCCAATATGGCTATACGTGGGTTGAGCCGAGCGATCCCCGCTATTGCGAGACCCATACGCTCGTCGTTGATGAGTTCGTACAGGGCAAGCAGGCTCCGAAGACAAATGAGTTTACCTATTCTGAGCGGGCAGACCTGCCTCCGCAGGATGACAACCTGCTCGTACTGGGCGAGTCGGGCGACGTACTTGAAGCGCTGGCTCGTGTGCCCGAACTGGCCGCCGAAGACGCCTTTGCAAATCAGGCCTGGGGCTACTTAATAGCCTACGAGGACGATATAGCCAAGTCGGATTCGTGGGATGACCTCAAAACACTTGCTCAGCCGGTTAGCAACACGTTGTAGGCGGCCAAGGCAGGAGGAAGGTGACAAAGCCATGGACATGCAATTCACATGGATAGGCTATTACACAGAGCTGGCGGATAAGCTGCTTCCTTACCGTAATGATCGGCAAGCGCTTATTTCCAAGCTGCGGGAGACCTACGTCCAAATCGACATGAAGTTCCCGAAACTTGACAGTACGGACGTGCCTGCGGACATCGACCCGTTCACGGTGTTCGGTCTCTTCAACAAGGGCCTTTCGAATGCAAACCGAATGAAGATCGCCGCTGGCTTTGCGCATTCCTTCGGAATCAAGGCAGACCAGCCTGCCGATTTCGACGGAATCCCTGTGGTGATGGCCCTCAACGCGACGTTTTATGCATTCACCGGCGACAAGCGACGCGGTGAGCATGACATCGACAACCTCTGGCGGGTCTTCGAGGCGCAGCTCGCACTCGCCGACAACGACAATGAGCAGACCAGGGCAGAGTTCGTTTCTGCTTATAACGACGCCGTCGCCCAGTTCAGCTTGGGCTGGAAGCTCAGCATGGGCCTCTACTGGGCACGCCCCCTCACGTTCATCAACCTGGATTCACGTAACCGGTGGTTCATGGGCGACATATCGGCAGCTGGCCCCACCGTGGCACAGGTAGCCCCGAAAGAAAAAGACACTCCCATCCACGACGGCGAGGCCTACCTCGCCATATGCGACACCATACGGTCGCAACTCGGCACCGAGGCCTGCCCCTATACCAGCTTCCCGGAGCTTTCTAGTGCCGCCTTCGACGAGTCGGAGCGCGTCAACAAGGAGAAAAAGGCCGCTTCGAAGAAGACGGAGCAGGAGGCACAGGCCAATGCCCTGGGCGATGCCGACGTCGAGACGACCCACTGCTGGCTCTATGCGCCAGGAGAGGGCGCGGGAATGTGGGACGAGTTCTACGAGCACGGCATCATGGGCTTGGGCTGGTACGAGCTCGGCGATCTGACGGACTACGCCTCCAAGGAGGACATGCGCCAGAAACTGCTCGAGGTTCGAGGCGGCGGCACCTCCCAGAAGAACTCGGCGCATGCCGTCTGGCAGTTCGCGCACGACATCAAACCTGGCGATGTAGTCTTCGTCAAGCGGGGGCGCACCGAGATACTGGGGCGCGGCGTCGTGACTGGCGACTACGAGTACGATGCTGACGGTGGGCACTACCCGCATGTGCGTGCGGTCGAGTGGGATGCCAAGGGCTGCTGGCACATGGACGAGATGTTCGCCATGAAGACGCTCACCGACGTCACCGACTATCCGGACTTCGTCGCGAAGATCGAGGCGTTCTTCGAGGACGCTGAGGAGCCAGAGGACGAACCGGAAGAGCGCGCGGTGGAGTACCCGCCCTACAGCCGCGAAGACTTCCTTTCCGAGGTCTACATGGACGAGGGACAGTACGACACGCTCGTGGGCGTGCTCGGTTCCAAGAAGAACATCATCCTGCAGGGCGCTCCGGGCGTGGGCAAGACCTATGTGGCCAAGCGCCTCGCGTACTCCATCATGGGCATGAAGGACGTCCAGCGCGTCCAGATGGTGCAGTTCCACCAGAGCTACTCCTACGAGGACTTCATCGAGGGCTACCGCCCTTCCGCCAGTGGCTTCGAGCTGGTGAAGGGCGCATTCTACACCTTCTGCAAACGAGCCGCCGAGGACGACGGCAACGACTACTTCTTCATCATCGACGAGATAAACCGTGGCAACCTCTCCAAGATATTCGGCGAGCTGTTCATGCTCATCGAGAACGATAAGCGCGGCGTGAAAAACAAGCTGCAGCTGCTGTATTCGCGCGAGCTGTTCCACGTGCCCGCGAACGTCCATATCATTGGCATGATGAACACCGCCGACCGCTCGCTGGCCATGCTCGACTACGCACTGCGCCGCCGCTTCGCCTTCTTCGACCTGAAGCCAGGGCTCGCCACCGAAGGCTTCCGCGAGTACCGCGACTCGCTTTCCAACCCCAAGTTCGACGCACTCGTGCAGCGGGTGGAGCAGCTGAACGGGGCGATTGCCGACGACGAGTCACTTGGCGAGGGCTTCCTCATCGGGCACAGCTACTTCTGCAACATGGAGCCGGACGAGTGCGACGACGCCAAGCTCTCGGCCATCGTTGAGTACGAGCTCATCCCGATGCTGAAGGAGTACTGGTTCGACGAGCCGCTCAAGGTTCGCGACTGGTCTGACCGCTTGAGGCAGGCGCTTCGTTGATACACATCCAGAACATCTACCACATGCTCGCCTATGCCTTCCAGGTGCTCAACGAGCGCGGCTACCGCGACGTGGCGACCGAGGGCTTCGACAACGCGGCGGAGCTCTGCGCCGCTATCCTCGAGCGCGGCATCGCCAGCCAGGTGAAGCGCGGCCTGGGGCGCGAGTACGTGGGGCGCACCGAAGCGCTCAGCTCGCTGCGGGGCAAGATTGAGGTCACCGAGTCGGTGAAGACCCAGGCGTTCCTGAAAAGCCAGATGGTGTGCTCCTACGACGAGTTCTCCGTGGACTCGACGATGAACCGCGTCATCAAGGCGACGGTCGAGCTGCTGCTGCGCGGCGACATCTCCAAGACGCGCAAGAAGGCCCTCAAGAAACTCATGGTCTACTTCGCCGACGTGGAGCCGATCGACCTGCACCTGGTGGACTGGAACATGCGATACGACCGCAACAACCAGACCTACCGCATGCTCATGAGCGTGTGCTGGCTGGTAGTCAAGGGCCTGCTGCAGACGCAGGCCGACGGCAGTTCGCGCCTTATGGACTTCTTCGACGAGCAGCGCATGAGCCGCCTGTACGAGAAGTTCATCCTCGAGTACTACCGCAGGGAGCACCCCAGGCTGCGTGCCGAGGCATCCTACATCAACTGGGCGCTGGACGATGGATTCTCCAACATGCTGCCCGCCATGAAGAGCGACATCACGCTCTCGCGGGGCGGCGACGTGCTCATCATCGACGCGAAGTACTACACGCATACGTTGCAGGAGAACTGGGATACTCGCACCATCCACTCGAACAACCTGTACCAGATCTTCACCTACGTGAAGAACAAGGAGGCCGAGCTTGCGGGCGGGCCGCACGAGGTGAGCGGCATGCTGCTCTATGCCAAGACCGACGAGGACACCCAGCCCGACGGCACCTACCAGATGAGCGGCAACCAGATCAGCGTGCGCACGCTCGACCTGAACCTGCCCTTCGAACAGATCGCGACCCAGCTCGACGCGATAGCCGAGCAGCACTTCGCCAAGAAGGTGGTTGCAGTATGAAAAGCCGCGAGGACCGTCCCCAACTGCCGGCCCAAAAGAAACGCCCCCCGATTGCCGGTCAAGCAGCGTGCCATCCACATCCGATGCAATCAGCTTAAACATAGAAAAGCCCCCTTTGAGCTTGATGGGATCGGATGTCTATCCGAAACCACCGCACCCAAAGGGAGCTCAAATAAGGCCCCGCAGGCATAAACGTTACAAGGGCTTGGCAGACGTCCCACATGCACCAGACGGCTTGTGCCGGCAAGCCAAAGAGTGCCCCCAACGACTAGTCGTTTAAGAACGTCCCCAATGACTAGTCGGCGTAGGTGAATGTGGTGACGTCGAACATGCCCTCGGGGCGGATGCGGAGCGTCGGAATCACCGGCAGGGGCAGGAAGATGATGCCCATGATGGGATCGAGCGGCGGCTCAATACCCATGGCGCGCGCCTTGACCATAAAGTCGTCGTGCTGCGCGGCGACATCCTCGGCCGTGCCTTCGCTCATAAGGCCACCGAGCGCCAGCGGAATGCGCGCCACGACCTCGCCGTTGCGCACCAGCACGTGGCCGCCCTGGCCCACGGCCTCAACGGCAGCCATCATATCGGCAGCGTTATCGCCCACCACGCACACGTTGTGCGAGTCGTGGCCGATCGTCGAGGCGATAGCGCCGCCTGTGATGGTAAAGCCGCGCACCCAGCCGCGGCCGATATGCTTGCCGACGAGCCCCATGCCGGCGGGACCGTCGCCATCGGCGCCCTCGGCCTGCAGCGACACGCCGCGACCGTGACGTTCGATCAGCATAATGCGGCGCAGACCCTCGGCATTCTCGGGACGAACCATGCCCGTGATGGCCTTGCCCGGCACCACGTCGATCACGGCCTCGCCCGGCTTAAAGGCATAGTCGAACACGTCGAGCGATAGCTTCGGCAGCTTAACGGAAGCACGCAGCTCATCGGCAAGCGCTGCGACCTCGGCGGTCTCGGGCACAACCTCGCCCACAAAAGTGCCGTCCTGTGCCACGAGCGCGCCGGCTGCATACACGCGATGCGGAGCCGTGGCAAACGTCAGGTCGTTGAGCACCAACAGGTCGGCACGCTTGCCCGGGGCGACGGCGCCACGCAGTTCGTGCGGGTCGCGGCAACCGTGGTCCAGGCCAAACGCCTCGGCCGTGGACAGGGACGCCATAGAGATGGCAACCACGGGGTCAATACCGGCCTCGATAGCCACGCGGCAGGCATTGTCAATCATACCGGTCGAAAGCGCGTCGGAGGGAGCGCAGTCATCGGTCGCAAAGCAGCACCGACGGGCGCGGGCGGGGTTCTCCAGCAGCATCGGCGACAAGTTGGCCAGGTCGTGGCTGCACGTACCCTCGCGCAGCATCACATACATGCCGCGAGATAGCTTGTCGAGTGCCTCCTCGGGAATCGTCGACTCGTGGTCGGCGATAATGCCCGCCGCGGCATAGGCATTGAGGTCCTTGCCGGCAACGAGCGGCGCATGGCCGTCGACCTGCTTGGACGGCGTCTGGTCGGCAGCATCGATGCGAGCACAGGTCTCGGGATCAGCCATAAAGACGCCCGGTAGGTTCATCATTTCGCCCAGACCAAAAACATCACCCGGATGTTCGGCAAAAAACGCCTGCATATCGGCAGCGGTGATGACGGCACCGGCCTGCTCGTCGGGCAGTGCGGGCACGCACGAGGGCATCATGTACTTGATGGAAATAGGAGCGCGGCGACCGTCCTCGATCATAAAGCGCAGGCCGTCCAGGCCGGAAACGTTGGCGATCTCGTGGCTGTCGGCAATGGCAGTGGTGGTGCCACGCGTCGCCGCCATGCGCGCATACTCGGCGGGACGGATGTTCGAGGACTCGATATGCAGATGTCCGTCGATAAAGCCGGGGGCGATATAGCGACCCTGGCAGTCAATGACCTCGGCAGCCTCGTAGGTGCCGGCGGCATCGTCGCGACCGTCGTAGAGCACGCCGACGATTACGCCGTCCTTGACGGCAACGCTACCGGGCGCCACGCGCTGACCGTACACGTCGACAATCTGCGCATTGGTAAACAGCGTGTCGACGGGCACGCGACCCTCGGCAGCCTCGATCACAGACCTCATGACCTCAACGGACATACATTCTCCTTTAACTGTAGAAATAACTGCGGAGCGGACGAGCCTTCACCGCAGCAAGCCAATAGCAATTGTATGCCCAAAAGGAGGTCCCGCTAACACCCCATCCGCTTAACGGCACCGCCAAATGATCCCTTGGGTGCGGAAGAAAAGTTGCGGTGGAATAGTTCCTGCCTGGGCGCCGGGGGGTGCGGACAGAAAGTTGGACCGCGGGGCGGTCCGGACTGGAGGTTCGCATGTACAGCAGGGAGAAGGTCGAGCTCTTCCTCCTGGCGACGGAGGACGGCATGGGGCCCACCGCCGCCGCGGAGTTCGCGGGGGTCA
>JAUMOL010000017.1 GCA_031295385.1 Collinsella sp. | reverse complement strand
GCGCTGGACAAGCTGAGCGTGAAGGAGTACGAGGACCCCTTCAAGAGGGGGTGATCCCGCCGGTTCGACCGGCGCGCCACGGGTCAAGATGCACTGGGCCTGGACGAAGTCCGGGCCCGCGCCTTTAGACGCGAGCCCGGGTCCCGTGGGTTATACCCTAAGAGCAAACCACCCTTTTTAAGGGTGGTTCTGATTTTTAGAACATTTGCTCGACCGACTCTTTTTGTGAGCTGGATTGTATGGGGTTGAATCGGCGACGCGTTAGGAGAAGCCGGGAACGTCGCTGAAGGGGATTTGGGGCATAAAGAGAACGATGACGGCCATAATTCCCCAGTAGATTTGCAGAGGTAGCGGAGCCGATATCAGGGCATTAAAGAAGGACAAACCCTTTTTGCTTCCATATAGCTGGACCGAGCTGAGAAGAGCAATTCCAAAAGAGATGGCGCTCGGCCAGCATGCTTTGACAATGAGGCTAAGGAAATAGCATATTAATGTTATCGCTATGCACCCAATGCCCCAGAGCCACTTCTTGTTGAGGAAATACTGGATACCCCATACACCAATTACGGGGGCAATGATGACTGACAACATAGCCGTATCCTAACTATTTATACAACGAATGTATTCTCCGGAGTTGGGGGGATAGACGCTGCAAGGTAGACGGTACGTGTTGCCTGCGGGTACGGGGCGTCCAAGGAGTTGCTTTGCTGCATACTCAGTCCAATAACCTCCGGTTATGCTTATGAACTTCTTAATAAGTCCGTCGATTACAACCCCCGTTACATAGCCGATGAGTTCTTTTCCAATAAAAATGGCAATTTTGACGATCCATTCTTTAGCGCCGCGTGTGGCAGCTGCTAAATCATCCAAAGACAGGGTCTGGAATCGATCGATAATTTGGACATCTCCGTTTTCATCTAGTGCGTATGTCGTCCATCCTGTGCCGGACTCATTGACAGCTTCAATGTACTCTTCGGCAGAAGGGAACTCTACTTCAAGAGGTTGCGCCTTAGATTGCTTTGGTGAAATGGCAATTGAGCAAAGCGCAACTGCGCTTGCGATGAATGACTTACGGCTTACGGGAACGTTACGTAGCATGTGTATCCTCCTGACATTTAGCTTGACATTGCTGTGTTGTTCAGATTCAGCCTCCAATCCGCGAAACGCATTTCAAACGAATCAAGCGTGGAAAGGTCGAACTCGGACGCTATCTTTCCTTCAGAGATGGCAAAAATTGAAGGATAAAACTCGAATGACGGCAGAAGCGCCTTAAGTGTTTCCCTATCAACCTCCTTTTGGCTCTTAGGGACAACGAGGATCTCGATGTCGTTCTTGAGACTCGGCGAAAGCGAGCGTTCTGCCGCACGGAGCTCTTCACAGGCCGGGCAGCCCTCCAGCTCAATTTGCACGATAAAAGATTCGCCTTTGCTTAATTTCGATCGAAATTCGGGCAATGAGATATTGATTGGATCGGAATTGGTTCGTACTGACGAGAAGAGGGCGAAAAGGGACAGCGATAAGATAAGGATAAGGACGGCTTGCTTTCTCATGGGTCCTCCAAACTCTATAAAGTTAAATTACTTTATATAAAACATTAAATAAAGATTCTTAAAAATGAACGGTATCGATTTGCTGGTAAACGGTTTTGAGCGAGAGCGGTTGGATTGAAAAGTACAATGAACGCAGGGAAATAAGGAAAAAAGGAGGAGAAATGAAAGATCGCGATATACATCTGCGGTTGACGACGAGTTTTCTGACAATCTTCTGTATCGCCCTGGCGGTTCAAGCGCTATGTTGCGTGGTGTTGTTCGTTCATCTTGCGAACCTGTTGCTCATCGAGGGTATCTCTGCGGTGAGCGGCGGATTTCTGCTCTTGTTTATGGTTAGCACGCTTTGCGACGCTGCAACGTTTCTTCTGTTTACGATTCTGACGGCGAAAGTCAGGCATGAGGGTCGTCCTTTTGGTAAGTGGCAGACCAGGATTTTGGTCGCGGCTGGCCTCCTGATGTCGGTAAAAGCCGTCATCAGCATCATATGGCCGACGATTCAATTACCATACAGCAATGTTCTTGGAACGGCTGAGCCCGTGTTTCCCGAGTTTGATTTTCAATCGCTTTCTTACGGACTCGTTTTCTTTGCGTTGGCGGGGGTCTTTGAATACGGTAGGGTATTGCAGGAAGATGCAGACGAGATTCTCTAGGGGGTGGCACGGTGCCGATTGTTATGCGTCTTGACCGCGTGATGGCGGACCGTAAAATCTCGTCGCAGGAACTTGCCGAAATCATTGGAATATCGCCTGTTAATCTGTCTCGAATTAAAACGGGAAGACTCAAGGGGATCCGCTTTTCTACACTTCAAGCAATGTGCGAGGCGCTTCATTGCAAGCCCGGCGACATCATCGATTGGATGGATGATGACGAGTACGCCGCAGCATTTGGTAAGTCGGACGGAACAATGCGTTAAAATACCTGCTCAGTTGTGTGGTTTTGTGCTGGGAGGCGCTTGTGGGCAAGGCTAAGGCTAAGGCGAAGAAAAAGACGACGGGGGCGCGGGCTAAGCGCGATCGTCGTCGGAAGCTCGCGACCGAAGCCCCTGCATCTGCTGAGGAGTTGCTGGCAAGCGTGCCGGGGCTTGACGCGTTGCAGGATGTTCCGGCGTTCGATGACCTGCCGGTCGATGCGGCTCAGCAGGCTGCATTTGACGACTTTTGCGCACAGGCTGAGGAACCCGAGCAGATGCAGCTCGGTGCCGTGGTGCGCCTGGACCGCGGATTTCCGCTGGTGGCAACTGCCGACGACACGTTTCGTGCCGAGCATGCCGTAGGGTTTGCCAAGTCGCGTGGCGAGGACGAGGTCTTGCTGCCCGCTGTGGGCGACCGCGTGGCGGTTCGCCGTGCTCCCGGGCACGACATGGGCGTGATCGAGTGCGTACTGCCGCGCCGTACGAGCTTTGAACGTTGGCGTGGCCGTGCCCGCGGTGAGCGCCAGGTGCTCTGCTCCAACGTTGACAGCGTGCTGATCGTGCAGGCGCTCGGCGCCGGCGAGGTGCTGCTCGATCGCGTCGCGCGCTCACTGGTGTTGGCGCTCGATTGCGATGCCGAGCCGGTGGTGGTGCTCACCAAGGCCGACCGCTGCGAGGCCGATGAGCTCGAGCGCGATCTGGACCGCGTGCGCCGTCTGGTGGGTCCGGACGTGCGCGTGATCGTGACGTCTTCTGCCGAGGGCCTCGGCCTGGACGAGGTGCGCGCCTGCGTGCCGGCTGGGGGCTGTGCCATGATCTTGGGCGAGTCGGGCGCCGGCAAGTCGACGCTGCTCAATGCGCTACTGGGCCACGATGCGCTGGCCACTGGTGGCGTGCGCGAGCGTGATGACCAAGGTCGCCACACCACGGTTGCGCGCGAGATGGTGGCGCTGCCGGGCGACGCCGGCGTGATCGCCGATGCCCCGGGCCTGCGCAGCCTGCCGCTCGTGGGACATGAGCGGGGTCTGGCGCGCGCCTTCCCCGAGATTGTCGAGGCATCGCGCGCGTGCCGATTTGGCGATTGCACGCATACCCATGAGCCGGGTTGCGCCGTTCGCGAGGCCGAGGACGCCGGGCAGATCGACAGCCTGCGTCTGGAAACGTTCCAAAACCTGGCGTCATCCATGCGCGTGAGCGCCCAAATGCTCGATCCCGATGTCCATCTGTAATTGATTTTTCCTATGACAGCCGTCTCCCAACTGTTCGGGAGACGGCTTTTTTGCTGCGGAAAAGCCTTGAAGCATGCAGTTTGCTGACGTGCTGACCAAAACCTTGCCACGAGCTTGACGGGCTGGTTAGTTTTTGGTCAGCGATTGGTTTGACATCGAAAACCAAGATCGCGATTGCGCCGCTTTGCGCTCTGACCGCCCAGACAATGGTGGTACGGGCATTCGCCCGGCACTGCCATGAGAGGAGCGGCCGTGAACAAGAGCAAGCGCATCGCCATCAGTCTGGTCGCGGGCGTGCTCGCTGCTCTGCTCTGCATGGTTTACGGCTCGTCGATCCGCTCGCAAGCCGAACAGGTCCAGGCTGAGACCTTGGCCAAGTACGGTGGCGATCGCGTCGAGGTATGCGTCGCGGCGCGTGATATCGATGTGGGCGAGACCCTCGATGAGACCAATGTCATAACCCAAGAATGGCTGACGAGTCTGCTGCCGCGTGACGCGGCGACCGAGCTGCGCCAGGTGCGCGGCGACGTGACGACTTCGCGTATTCCCAAAAACGCCGTGATCTGCAATGTCTACACCAAGGCCGAGAGTCACAAGCTCGAGGTGCCTAAGGGCAAGGTCGCCGTTTCGGTGGCGGTCGATGCCGAGCACTCGGTCGGCGGTGCTACGGGCGTGGGCAGCTACGTGGATGTGTATGTGCAAAAAGACGGCGTAACCGATCGGTTGTGCGGCGCGTACGTGATCGATACCAGTGAAGATTCCGGTGCCACGCGCGAGGGCAAGATCGAATGGGTGACGCTGGCGGCTGACCCCGAAGACGTCAAGGAACTGCTGGGAGCCTCGGGCAAGGGAACGGTCAGCTTGACGATTCCCGCCACGGCGCGCGGCAAAAAGAGCGGAGGCGACAAGTGATGAAGGCGATCTGGCTTACGTGCTGCGCGTGCGGCGATTACGGGCTGTTGCAGCGGGAAGTCGAGGGCCGTGATGCGGGTGCACAGGTGCTTCGCGTAGGTGACCTGGACGGGCTGGTTTCCATGGCTCGGGCGTTTCCGTCGCGCCGCGGGGCTGCCATCATCGCGGCGTCTCTGTTTGATACCGAAGACGTGCGCAAGACTGTTGCGCGCCTGACGGCCGAAGGCCGCGTGAGTCGCGTGGTCGTGTTGATAGAAGCACTCGATCCGTCGGATATCGAGGGGCTGTTTCGCGCAGGGGCGACCGAGGTCATCGCTGCGCACAGTATATGCGGCAACGGGTGCGCGGGCGAGGGAGCGGTTGATTCCGATCGGCGCATGACGATTGAGCCCGATGCTTTTGTTGATAGGGAACCCGGGGCGCCTCGCGCTACAAGAGGCCCGCGTGTTGATGATTATGGAAAAGCGGAAGCCGAGCATGGTCGGCGCCCCCGGAACCCCCTTGTATACGATGACGCTGGAGAGCCGGCGCAGCATGCTGGCGACTCCCCGGCTGTAGATATGGGATACGTGCACGGCGTGAATCTGGTGGATGAACTCGACGAAGTTGAGGGCTTTGCCGGGTGCGGCGAGTTGTCGCTGATGCAGCATGAGCAGATTGCACAGAACGAGCCTGCCTCGCAGACCGAACAAGCTGCCATGCCGGCTTGGACGCAGCGTGTGGTTGCGGCGGAGGAGACGGGGACGCTGTCACCGACGCCCGCTCCGCCGCCTCCGATGCCGCCGGCAGACGCTGCCGCTTCGCCGCATCGAGCTCCGGTCATCTGCGCCATTTCGGGTTCGGGCGGTTGCGGCAAGTCGACGATCGTTGCCACCATGGCACACACATCGTCGCTGTTGGGCTTGCGTGCCGCCGTGCTCGACCTGGACCTGATGTTTGGAAACCTTTACGACTTGTTAGGCGTCGATGCTCCGCGCGATATGGCGGCACTTATCGAGCCGTCGGCGGCGGGCGCGCTCACCGAGCCGGATATCGTAGCCGCATCGATGCGCGTGGCGCCGGGCGTTACGCTCTGGGGTCCCGTCGCGGCGCCCGAGCAAGCCGAGCTCATGGCACGTCCGGTGGAGCTACTGCTTGATGTCCTGCGTCGCGAATCCGACGTGGTCTTTATCGATACCTCGGTCTTTTGGGGCGACGCCGTGGCGGCTGCGGTGGCGGCGAGCGACCGTTGCCTGGTCGTTGGCGATGCGGCGGTGTCGTCCGCGACATCGGCGTCGCGCGTCATTGAACTGGCAAGTCGAGTAGGTGTGCCGCGCACGCGCATGAGCGCCGTGTTCAACCGGTTCGGTGCGCGCGGGGCAGACGAGGATGTTGCCATGCGCTTTGAGATTGCCTGTGCGTTGAGCTCCAAGATTCGTATCGCCGATGGCGGGCAGGATCTCGCCGCGCTCATGGCGTTTGGGCGCGCTGACGAGGCAGTGGGGCAGACCAGCGCTTTTGCGACCAGCGTGCGCGAGGCCACGCGCGAGATGCTCGTGGAACTGGGGTGCGCCGTCGGCCCTTGGGGCGATATGGTCGCCGACCGTGCAATGCGCACCGAACGCCCGCGTATCCGCCTTCCCTGGTCGCGCGAGGGTGATCAGCGATGAGCCTGCAAACGAGGATTAAGGCTGCCGGCGCTGCAGCGGCGGCAGCGCCTGTAGATGCGGGGCGCCGCCGCGCGGTGAAACGACGCACCAAGCGCGCCGTGATGGACCGCATGGGTTACGACGAAGTGGCGCGTATCAGCGCCTATGTCGACCCGGCACTTGCCCGCTCGGAATTGCGTCCTGCGGTGGAGGCGGCGCTCAATGTTGAGGAGCCGACCGATCTCGCGACGACCGAGCGCGAGACCATCATCGACGAGATTTTGGATGACGTGGTGGGCTTGGGGCCGTTGCAGCCGCTCATCGAGGACGATACCGTTACCGAGATCATGATCAACGGCTGCCGCTCGGCCTTCTTTGAACGCGGCGGCGTCTTGTACCCCATCGAGCATGCGTTTGAGGATGATGAGCAGATCCGTGTGCTTATCGACCGCATCATCTCGCCACTTGGCCGCCGTATCGACGAGCGCAGCCCCATCGTCAACGCCCGCCTCAAAACGGGCTATCGCGTCAACGCGGTGATTCCGCCTGTGGCGATTGACGGACCGATTCTCACCATCCGAAAGTTCTCGGACCGCATCTGCTCGCTGGACGAGCTTGTGGGGCTGGGGTCGCTGCCGCTTTGGTATGCGCAGCTGCTGTCATGCGCGGTGTCGCTGAGACAGGACCTGGCGGTTGCGGGAGGCACGGGATCTGGTAAGACCACCCTGCTCAACGCGTTGTCATGCGAGATTTCCACCGGCGAGCGCATCGTGACGATCGAGGACTCTGCCGAACTCAAGTTTGCGCATCATCCGCACGTGGTGCGTCTAGAGGCGCGCGAGGCTTCAATTGAGGGCGAGGGCGCGGTGACGATCCGCGACCTGGTGACCAATGCCCTGCGCATGCGCCCCGACCGCATCGTGGTGGGCGAGGTGCGCGGTGCCGAGTGCTGCGACATGTTGCAGGCCATGAACACGGGCCACGACGGGTCGCTCACCACGCTTCATGCGGGTTCCGAGCAGGAGACCGTGGTGCGTCTGACGTTGCTTGCACGTTATGGCATCGATCTGCCGAGCGAGCTCATCGAGGAGCAGATTGCCATGGCGCTCGACGGCATCGTGATGTCCGAGCGCCACGCCGATGGCAGGCGTTTCGTCTCCTCGTATTCGGGGGTGCGTCGCGCCGCGTCGGGCGGCGTAGAGCTCGAGCGCTATGTGACTTTCGATGCCGCCGAGCGCACCTGGACGCTTGACCGCGAGCCGCCGTTTATCGCAGAAGGCCTGCGGTCGGGGACGCTCACACAAGAGGAGGTGGACGAATGGAGGTCGCTGTGCCCCTCGTCGTAGGGGGTTTGGCAGGGTTTTCTGTTGCGACGGCGTGCGGGGCGGAACCTCGTGTGCCGCAGGTACCGCCGGCGGAGCTGGCGCGTCAGGCGCTCGAGACGGTGGCAGAGAAACTGCCGCGTGAGCTGGTGGAAAACGATCTGCTGAAAAAGATCGCCCGTTCGTGGGCATCGCTGGCTCCGGCGCATCGCCTTGGCCTCGTGATCGAAGATGCTTCGGGGCGCTTGGCGTTTCTGCTGCTATCGAGCGGTGTCTGCTGCGTTTTACTAACGATGGTGTCGTTATCGCCCCTCGGATTTGCCTTGGGACTTGTTGCTCCGATTGCTGTTGGCGCCGCTCGGGATGGCTTTGAGAGCCGGCGCGAGCAACACGATGCGGAAGAGGCCATGCCCGAGGCGTTTACCGCACTATCCATGTCGCTTGCCTCGGGACATTCGCTGGCCCAGGGCATGCGCTTTGTGGGCGCTCATGCGCAAGAACCGGTGCATACCGAGTTTTTGCGGGTGGCGGCGGCGATCGATTGCGGCATCTCGGCGACCGATGCGCTCGATGACTTGCTCGTGCGCATCGACGCCCCCGGTCTTTCGCTTGTGACCTTGGCGCTTAAGGTGTCACAGCGCACCGGCGCTCCGCTTGCCGACTTACTGTCCGAGGCGTCGAGCATGGTGGGGGAGCGCATTGAGCTCAAGCGCCGCCTGGATGTTAAGACGTCGCAGGCTCGCATGTCGGCGCATATGGTCGCGGCGATGCCGGCGGGCATGTGCGCGGTGTTGGCGCTGCTTTCGGCAGATTTTCGTCGCGGTCTTGCGACGCCTGCCGGCGCGGGCGCTGTGGTGCTGGGTCTTGCCCTCAACGCCGTTGCTCTGGTGGTTATCAGGCGCATTATGCGGGTGGAGCTATGAGCGCCCCGGTTGCAGTTGCGGCTTGCCTGTGCGCCCTGAGTGTATTTGTCGCGACGGGTTTGGATCGGGCGGATGCACGCAAGATCGCAGGGGCCTGCAAGCGCGAGGCGGTGCTGGTCGCTGCCGCGGGTCGCTCGGTGGTCGATGCCCTGACCGCGCGAGTGAAGGGCGCGGTTGGAGCGGGCGGCCCGGCGCGAGTGTCGCTCGGCGAAGTGTCCGAGATGATCGATGTTGTGCGCTTGGGTCTTTCGGCCGGTCTTTCGTTTGATGCGGCGCTTGAGATTTTCTGCGCCAACCGCCGGTCAGTGCTGGCTCTTCGCCTTGAGCGGGCCTGCATGGCGTGGCAGGTGGGCGTGGGCACGCGTGAGGACGAGTTGTTGGCCGCCGCGCGCGACCTGGACGTGCGAGCGCTCGAGACCTTTGCCATTACGGTGGGGCAGGCACTCGCCCTGGGTGCCCCACTTGCCGAGACGCTGGCCGCTCAAAGTCGCGAGATCCGTGCGGCTCATCGCGCCGCGGTCGAGCGCGAGATCGAGCGTGCGCCCGTCAAGCTGCTGATTCCCACCGGCACGCTCATCTTGCCGGCGTTGCTTCTGTCCATATTGGGCCCGCTGCTGGGAGCAGGCGGGATGATGTAGGGAGGAATACATGAACACGATGACTGACGCTGCTGGCAAGGTCCAGGGCTGGGCGTTTTGCCGGGCGGCACATGTTCGTCAGCGCGCCAAGGAGCTACTGCGGGAGGAGAGTGCACAGGGTACCACCGAGTATGCCATCTTGGTCGGCGTGCTCGTGGTGATCGCGATTATCGCCATCGTCGCATTTAAGGGCAAGGTCCAAGATCTATGGAACGCTATCAGCGAGGGCATCAACAGCCTGTAGAGGGCGAGCGCCCCATCGGGGTGCTGCTGGTGTTTGCTTGCCTGACCGTGGCGATAGCGGCGGTACTTTGGGGGCTTAACGCCGCGCGGCAGCAGCGTCCTGGGGCCGCCTTCGATTCGGGCTCAGATTCGGCGGTGGCGTCTCAAAAAGATGAGATGCGAGATGCGGACGATTCGGATGTTGCTGTCACGGCGCAAACCTTTCTGCGGACGCTCGACAAGCGGTCTGGCACTGCGACGGATTCGCCTGAGGACAACGCGATTGCGGTCCGGCTTGCATGGTCCGAGGACCGACCGATGACCGAGGCGGCGGCGGATATGTTACGCGCCTACCGCGAGGTGCCAACGGCCCAGCTCGCCCTGAGCGGCTATCTCGATATTAAGGGCAACGTGTGGGGCGCCATCGTGCGCGATGGGCGCGGCTGGGTCGATATGGTGACGGTTGCCGCGGATGCTGGCGATGCTTCGTGTCGTCTGCGCGCCGTGCGTCTGGTCCCGCAAACAATAAGCGCAAAGGAGGGATCGTGAAATGCATGGCGTTCTGCGTGAGGAATCTGCCCAGGCGACGGTCGAATACGCCATCGTCACGGTGGCGCTGTTATCGATCGTGCTGGCGATTGTGGGACTTTGGCGTGCTGGCACCGATGGACGCTTGGCGGCGCTGGTTGAGCGGGCGGCATCCCATGGCGTTGCCTCGATGTCGGTTATCGACGCCGCTGCGGGCGCTAAGGACATCGCGTTGTATTGATATCGCGCGCGAGGAGCGGGCGCAGTCTACGGTCGAGGCCGCTTTTTTGCTGCCGACGTTTCTGACGCTCATCCTTCTCGCGCTGCAACCGGTGTGCCTGCTCTATACGCGCGCGGTCATGGAGTCTGCCGCCGCCGAGACCGCGCGGCTCATGACCACGACGACGGCGGAGGACGACGATCTTAAGGAGTTTGCCCGCCGCCGGCTTGCCGCAGTGCCCAACGTTTCGATCTTTCATGCCGGCGGGCCGTTGTCGTGGGATATCGAGCTTGGCCGGGCCGGTGCGGGTGGCGTCTCGTCCGTGTCCGTTTCCGGTGAGGTCAAGCCGTTGCCTGTGATCGGTGCGTTTGCGCAGGCTATGGGTGGTACCGCCGAGGGCGGCTACGTTGAGCTCAAGGTCGATGTCTCGTATCAATCGCGTCCCGAATGGCTGGAGGGAGATTATGATTCGTGGATTGCTGCATGGGATTAAGCGTTTCTGGTCTAGATGCGTTTTGACGCGCCGTCCGAGCTGCCATCGCAAGCGAGGCGGCTTTATGGGCCGCGCCGGTGTTGATCTGTTTATCGAAGACAGTGCCTATACCACGCTTTCTTCTGCCGTGGTCATCCTAGTGGTGCTCACGTTGTTGTTTTCGTCGACCGCGGCGATATGGAGCATGTCGCGTGCCGGGGATACCCAGGTGGCGGCCGATAGCGGCGCGCTGGCGGGTGCCAACGTAGTGTCGTCCTATCACACGGCTGCCACGGTGGTTGATGCGAGCATCTTGAGTCTGGGCCTGGCGGGGTTTGCCACGATCGGGACGGGCCTGGTCGCCATCCTCATCCCGGGTGCCGAACCAGTTGCCGGCAATATGGTCGACACCGGGATTGAGATCATTAAAACGCGCAACAAGTTTGCCAAAAGCGCATCGGAAGGCTTACAGAAAATCGAGACGGCTCTGCCGTATCTGATTGCCGCGCGTGCCACGCAGGCGGTGTCGGCGCAGGATACCGATAGTGTGACCTATACCGGTACGGCGCTTGCTGTGCCCAGGACATCCGAGTCGGACTTCGCTGTGCTCAAAGGGTCAGAGATCTCGACCGATGCCATTAAAGACACATCAGATGATTTAGAGCGTGCAGCCGAGGAGCTGCGGAAGGCTTCTGAGGACACGGCGAAGGCTAAAGAGCGCGCTTGGCTGGCGGATTGTGGCGGGTCGGACGAGAGTTCGATTGGCAAGTACTCGTGTATGTGGGAGCGTGCGAAAAAACTAGCAGAACTATCTGACAGCCAGAACCGTCATGAAAAGTCGAGCATCACATGGGAGCCGCAAATAGCGCTCGATCGCGCGAAAACCTATTACCGACAGCGCTTGGCGAATGAAAAACCTCAGGGATCGAGCGTCGAGATGAAAGCGCAGTCAGCCGCTCGAAAAGCGTTCTATGCCTATGCGATTGAAGAGGTCGATCGAGCATACATAAAAGATGATGGCGAACGGTTTTCTGCCTATATCCCACTATTGCCGCGTGTCCCAAACGAGGTGCGGCCGACCGAACTTTACACCGATGCCGCATGGCCTGTAAGCAACAACGACGGCAGAACATACCTGCATTATGGAGTCGAATGCCCCGTCTATCAGAAAGGGACTCCGAGTGGGCTGGCATCTGTTGCTGATTATGATGGTCGTGATACATGCGAAGCGTGCGGCTTCGGCGTGGTTACGCTTGGAAGCGCCCTCATGCCGCCATCGTTCATCGAAAACGGCTTCGAGTACCACTTTGACAAGTTCAAAGAGGCTCTGGAAGACTACGTCGAATGCCGCAACAAAGAGCTCGAGCTCGAGCGTCAGACCGAAGACGAGGCCGATCGTGCGGGCAATACGTTTGACCAGGCCATCAAGGAGCTTTCGGGCGAGCGTCCGCGTATCGCTCCGCCCGGTCGCAACGGCGTAGTTGCCCTTGCGGTTTCGGGTGCCATCTCGAGCCCCGATGAGCTCAACTCTTCGTTTAGCACGGCAGTCAGGCTCGGCGATCGCGGTGCTATCTCTGCCGCGGTGTTGGCACCCGATGAGGCGACGGCGCAAAACAACGTGCTTTCGCGATTTTTCTCGACATTGAAGGAACGCTCGGGCGGCGTTGCCGGCGTGCTCGACGGCGTCATGGATGTTTGGGGACGGCTGCTCGTAGGATACGGTGATATCCAAGGTTCGGCCGGCGAACTTATGGACGAGATGATTAAAGGCCTAGGAGGGGGCAGCGGCGCGTTGGGTTCCATCGCATCGTGGCTCGGCGATACCGTTTCGGCGTCCATGGCGGCGTTGGGTCTGGAACCGTGCGACTTGCGCCTGCGAAAGCCAGTGCTGACCGATTCCGCCAACGTCATTAAGAGCCCGGGGTCTGACATTGCTGGTCTCTCTCAAGCGCAAGACAAGCTGCGAAGTATTCCGTTGGGCGTGACCGATCCCAAGGCGCTTTGCGAGGCGTTGGAATATCAAGTCGAACGCACCATTAGCGGTACGGTGTTCACGCTTGCGGAGATTCCTCTGCCCGGCGGCGGCTCCATCCCACTCACCGTCGATGTTGCCACGCTGGTTGGCGCTCTGGGCGGTGGGTCGTAATGAGTATCCGCATGCGTCTGCGCGAGGAGCGCGCCCAAGCGACGGTGGAGATGGCGGTGGTTACGCCCGTTTTGCTGGTGCTGGCACTCATCGTGTACAACGTCATGATCTTTGCCAGCGCTGTCGCGCGCTTCGACCGCGTGGTACCCGACATCGTGTTGGCGCACGCCGTGGCGTCGGAGGGGGAGGGCGACGAAAGCTCTGCCGATGCCTCGGCGACGGTTCAGACTCAAATTCTGAATGCCATGGAAGGCTATGACTTGCGGATCGAAGTGTCGAGCGAGCAAGGCGCGGAGGCATTGGATGGTGGCCTGCTCTCCCTATCCGGTACGTTTAGGACCTACACCTGCACCATGCACTATGAGCCGTGGCCGACTTCTCTCAGCATCGCTGGCGTTTCGCTGGGGGCGCCGACAACGTTGTCGCACGAGCGCGCGGTGACGGTCGATCCATGGCGTCCGGGGGTGGTCATGTGACCGCGGTCTCGTCTTACATCGCCTACGCGCGGGCACTCAACAGGCTGGGTTGGACGCCGGCCGAGTTTGTGGTGGCGGAGTCGTTTGCCGTGCGCCTGCGCGGCATGCTGGGACGGCGTCCGGTTGCCGCCAACGGCCTGCCGCTTGTCATGGCGTTTCCGCACTGTTCCTCGGTCCACACGTGTTTTATGGCTTATCCCATCGATATCGCCTTTATCGATGCGCGCGGCTATGTCCTCGTATGCTACGAAAACGTACGTCCCTGGCGTATGTGCTCCTGTCCCGGCGCCTGGGCCGTACTAGAGCGCCCTTCAATCATTGTTTCGACCCCTGCTCTCCAACGCGTGCCGGCTTAAGGGACTGAGCGAAAAACTTCTTGCTGCCGGCTGATGCCTCTGACGTGCCGATTTATAGAACCGAGGCTGTGCTCAAAAACTTTTTTAAAATTCTCGGTTGACCGGAACGCGTCCTTGGTTATACTAATCAAGCCTTGAAACAAGGCACACCTCAAATGGCTGGGTAGCTCAGTTGGTAGAGCAGAGGACTGAAAATCCTCGTGTCAGGGGTTCGATTCCCTTCCCCGCCACCTTGAATTGTTTAGGACCTCTGCAAAGGGGTCCTTTTCTTTTATGTAGAGTTCCGCGAAAAATGCATCCCAGAATTGGGCTTTAGAGCGGGATGCGCTTTCCGGCGCGTACTTCCGACGTGCGTGCACATCTCGGCGCGCCATCTCGGACCCGCCCGCCTAGACATTCCTCCCACTTTTGCGCCACTTTGTAGACCGTTCGGTCGCCTGTCTGCATGCGCGGGTATACTCAAATCGATAGATATGTCATGCAAGAGCGATGCGGGCTTAGCCCGTATGATTCAAAAGGGGGCAGTGATGGAGAGGATACTCGGCGTTAATCTCTCTGGCTGGTTTATTCCCGAGCCTTGGGTGACCCCGTCGCTATACACGGCGACCGGTGCATCCAATGCGGCCGAGCTGCAGGAGGCCATGGGCACCGCCGCCTATAACGAGCGCATGCGCCGTCATTACGAGACGTTTGTGAGCGAGGATGATTTCCGTCGCATGGCGCAGATCGGCCTCAATGCCGTGCGTCTGCCGGTACCCTGGTATGCCTTTGGCTCGCAGGAGTCCGATGCGTCCTACATCTCGGTTGTCGACTACATCGACCGTGCAATTGAGTGGGCTGCCAAGTACGACATCCGCGTGCTGCTTGATCTAGCAACTGTGCCCGGTGGCCAGGGCGATTCCAACGATTCGCCCGCCACGCCGGAGGCTGTTGCCGAGTGGCATTCGTCCACCAACGGTCGTCATGTCGCACTCGACGTGCTCGAGCGCCTGGCCGATCGCTACGGCGAGGCCGAGAGCCTGCTGGGCATTGAGCTGCTGGATACGCCGCAGATGAGTGTCCGCAAGAGCCTCTTCACCATGACGGATGGCATTCCTGCGCACTACCTGCGCAACTTCTATCGCGATGCCTATGAGCTCGTCCGTTCGTATATGCCCGAGGATAAGATCGTCGTCTTTTCGTCTTCGGGACATCCCAGCGAGTGGAAGCATTTTATGCGCGGCGCTAAGTACAAGAACGTCTACATGGACCTTCACCTGTACCATTACCGCGACGAGTATGCGCTCGATATCACGAGCCCCCGCGGGCTGACGACGGCGATTTCGCGTAACAAGCGCGAGCTTAAAGAAGCGATTTCGACTGGGTTCCCCGTGCTGGTGGGCGAATGGTCGGGCGCGGCGATCTTTGCCAACTCGTCGGTTACGCCCGAGGGCCGCAATGCCTACGAGCGCGTGTTTATCGCCAACCAACTGGCTTCGTTTGCACCGGCTGCCGGTTGGTTCTTCCAAACGTGGAAGACCGAGAAGCGCATTGCAGCATGGGACGCCCGCGCGGCGCTCGGTACGCTCGAGCGTGGCATGATTGAATAGGTTGATATGACGCAAAACAGCGCCCATACGGGCAAACTCTATGTGGTCGGCACGCCCATCGGCAACCTGGGCGACCTGTCCCCGCGCGTTGGCGAGGCGTTTGCCGCCGCCGATGCCATCTGCTGCGAAGACACGCGTGTGACGTCAAAGCTGCTGATGCACCTGGGCATTTCCAAGCCGCTTGTCCGTTGCGACGAGAATGTGATCGCCAGCCGCGCCGCCGGCCTGGTCGACCGTCTGCTGGCGGGGGAGACCCTCGCCTTTGCCTCGGACGCCGGCATGCCGAGCGTGTCCGATCCCGGCCAGGCGCTGGTCGAGGCGGCACGTGAGGCCGATGTGCCCGTCGAAGTTATTCCCGGGCCCTCCGCTTGCGTCACGGCGCTCGTTTCGTCCGGCATTCCCTGTGAGCATTTTTTCTTTGAGGGCTTTTTGGGCCGAAAGCACGGCGACCGCGTGCGTCGTTTGCAGCGCCTTGCCGTGGTTCCCGGCGCACTCATCTTCTACGAGTCTCCACATCGCATCGTGGCGACGCTCGAGGCCGTGGCAGAGGTTTTTCCCCAGCGTGAGGTTGCCGTCTGCCGCGAGCTCACCAAGCTGCACGAGGAAGTCTTGCGCGGGCCCGCTGCCCAGCTTGCTGAGGAGCTGCGTGCTCGCGGCGAGGTAAAGGGCGAGATTGCGCTGGTCATCGCGCCGCCGAGCGAGGATGAGGAGGCCGGTATCGTGCCGGTTGGCGCCGCGGCAGCGGATCCCGACGAGGCCCTGCGCGAGGATATCCGCGCCGCGCTCGAGGAGGGGGAGCCCGCGTCTGCGGTGGCCAAGCGCCTGTCTCAGAAGTATTCGCGCCGCAAGCGCGATGTCTATGCCATGGTGCTCGATATGCAATAGATGGAGGATATCCAGCCCTTGCGCTAGAATCATCCTCTGTATGCAACGTTTTTCTGGAGGACAAACCCCATGGATCAAAGCAAGCCTTCGTTCTTTATCACGACGCCCATCTACTACGTCAACGCCGATCCGCACCTGGGCACGGCTTATTCCACCATCATCGCCGACGTTCAGGCTCGCTATCGCCGCTCCGCCGGCTATAACGTCAAGTTCCTGACCGGCATGGACGAGCACGGCGAGAAGGTCGCCGAGGCCGCAGCCAAGCACAACATGACGCCTCAGGAGTGGACCGACAGCCAGGCTCCGCACTTCAAGGAGCTTTGGAACAAGCTCGAGATCTCCAACGACGACTTCATCCGCACCACCGAGCCGCGCCAGCATCATGCCGTGCAGTACCTGTGGGAGTGCATGAAGGAGTCCGGTTACCTGTATAAGGGCAGCTACGACGGCTGGTATTGCGTGCCTGATGAGACCTACTTCACCGATACGCAGGTCCAGAAGGGCGACGAGGAGTACGGCAGCGTCGGCCAGCACCTGTGCCCCGACTGCCACCGTCCGCTTGAGCGCGTGCAGGAGGAGTCCTACTTCTTTAAGCTTTCCGCCTTCCAGGACAAGCTGCTCAAGCTCTATGACGAGCACCCCGACTTTGTCGAGCCTGCGTTCCGCATGAACGAGGTTCGCAGCTTTGTCGAGGGCGGCCTTAACGACCTATCCGTGAGCCGTACGAGCTTTGACTGGGGCATTCAGGTCCCGTTTGACGAGGGCCACGTGACGTATGTGTGGTTCGATGCGCTGCTCAACTATATGACGGCCGTCGGCTACGGTGTCGACACCGACGAGGCGCGTGCCGAGCTGGCCTATCGCTGGCCCGCGCAGTTCCACATCGTGGGTAAGGACATCATCCGCTTCCACTGCGTCATTTGGCCCGCCATGCTCATGGCCATTGGCGAGGCCCTGCCCGAGCACGTCTTTGCCCACGGCTTCCTGACCGTGCGCAATGCCGAGACTGGCAAGGCCGAGAAGATGTCCAAGAGCCGCGGCAACGCCATCGCTCCGCAGGACGTTATCGACATGCTGGGCGTCGAGGGCTATCGCTACTACTTCATGACCGACGTCGTCCCCGGTACCGACGGCGCCATCAGCTTCGACCGCATGGAGCAGGTCTACAACGCCGACCTGGCCAACAGCTGGGGCAACCTTATCTCGCGTTCGCTCAACATGAGCGGCAAGTACTTTGACGGTTGCGCGCCCGCCAAGCCCGCATCGTTCGATGCGTTCGACAACCCGCTGGCAAAGATCGCCGATGGTCTGGTCGAGCGCTACATGGCCAAGATGGACGTGCTCGATTACGGCGGAGCCAAGGACGAGGTCATGGAGCTCATCCATGCCGCCAACCACTACATCGAGGACTCTGAGCCTTGGGCACTTGCCAAGGACGAGGCCAAGGCTGACGAGCTGGCGTTTGTGATCTACAACCTGCTCGAGGCCATCCGCATTGCCGCCCACCTGCTGATGCCGCTCATGCCTCAGACCTCTGCCGAGGCCCTGCGCCGCCTGTCCTGCGAGGACGAGGCCGCGACCGACGACCTCAAGGGCATTTGCGCTTGGGGCCTGCTTGCCGGCGGTCAGCCTGTCGAGAAGGGCGAGCCGCTGTTCCCGCGTCTGGGCTAAGACGCGGCGCGCCATATCGGCAATTTGCTGTTTAGATGTAAGGGCATGGCCGCCACGGTCCATGCCCTTTCGTTTCAAGACGCCGCCATCATGCTAAGGAGGCAACTATGACAACTTCGCCTTTGGCAAACCCCACGGCAACAAGGGAGCTGCTGGAGGAGTTTGGCCTTGCGACCAAGCATCGCCTGGGCCAGAACTTCCTGATCGACAACCATGTGATCGAGCGCATTTGCGAGCTTGCCGAGCTTGCGGGCGATGAGCGCGTGCTCGAGGTTGGTCCGGGCGTTGGCACGCTCACGCTTGCGCTGTTGCAGGAGGCGGCGTGCGTCACGTCGATCGAAGCAGATCCCGAGCTCGAACCGGTGCTCGACGCCCATGCCGCCGACTATGCCAACTTCCGCTTTATCATGGGCGACGCGCTTAAGGTGGGCCCGGAGCAGATTGAGCAGGCCGCCGGCGGCGAGCCCACGGTATTTGTCGCGAACTTGCCCTATAACGTGGCGGCGACGATCATTTTGCAATTTTTCCAGACGATGCCGGCGCTCAAGCGTGCCGTCGTCATGGTGCAAAAGGAGGTTGCCGATCGCATTGCCGCAGTGCCGGGCAACAAGACCTATGGCGGCTATACGGCAAAGCTCGGCCTGTATGCGCAGGTGACGGGTCGCTTTGAGGTGCCGCCGCGTTGCTTTATGCCAGCGCCGCACGTGGACTCGGCCGTCGTGCGTATCGACCGTGTTGACGGCGTGGTGCCCGAGGGGCTCGATCGCGAGTTCGTGGCTCGTGTGATCGACGCTGCATTTGCTCAGCGGCGCAAGACCATCCGAAATTCCATGAGCGCCAACGGTTTTGCCAAGGACGTGCTCGATGCCGCTTTTGAGGTTTGCGGTATCGCACCCACCACGCGCGCCGAGACGCTCGATGTTGCCGACTTTGTCCGTCTGGCCCGGGAGCTAATCCATGACGCCTAATGCCGAACGCGTGACGTTTACCAAGAAAAAGAAGACGGTTGCTTGTCCCGTGCCCTTGGCGCCGCTTGCCGACACGCATGCACATCTGCTTTCGTTTTGGGGCAAGGATGTGCCCGAGACGCTCGTGCGCGCCAAAGCCGCGGGTGTCGACCTGTTGGTGACGATGTTCGACCCCATCGCTGACAAACGCAGTGTGACGGACTATAGCGACTGGCTCGTGCGCGAAATTCTGCCGATGCAGGATATCCCGCAGATCAAGTATCTTGCCGGCGTGCATCCGTATGGCGCGCCGGACTATACCGACGACGTTCACGCACAGGTCGTTGCCGCACTCGATGACCCCTTATGCGCCGGTATTGGCGAAATCGGCCTGGACTATCACATGGACTATGACGACGATATCGCGCCGGCACCCCATAACGTGCAGATTGACTGCATGGCGCGCCAGCTCGAGCTTGCCGTGCGCCGCAATGTGCCGGTGGAGCTGCACCTGCGTCACGAGGACACGGACCAGGAGCGCACCTCGCACGTGGACGCCTACAACGTGCTTCGAGAGGTGGGCGTGCCCCAGGCCGGTTGTGTGCTGCACTGCTTTGGCGAGGACCGCGCCACGATGGAGCGCTTTGTGGAGCTGGGCTGCTATATCGCCTATGGTGGCGCGGCCACCTTTAAGCGCAACGACGACGTGCGCGAGGCATTTGCGGCAACCCCACTCGATCGAATTTTGTTCGAGACGGATTGCCCGTATATGGCTCCGGAGCCCATCCGCGGTCTTGAATGCGAGCCCGCAATGATCTCCATTACGGCAAACGCGCTGGTTAACGACCGTGTCGATCGCACTGGTGAGGATGCCGAAACAATCGCGCAAGCCGCTTGGGAAAATGCCTGCAAACTTTTTCAAAAATAGTTCTTGCGTTCGTGGTGGCGCTCCGTTATTCTAATTCCTGCACGCGGGCGTGGCGGAATTGGCAGACGCGTACGGTTCAGGTCCGTATGGGGGCAACCCCATGAAGGTTCAAGTCCTTTCGCCCGCACCATTAAATGAAAGAGCTCCCAGCAATGGGAGCTTTTTTTGTTATGGGCCCATCACAGGGACTTGAACCTGCGAAGGAGCGAGCGTAAAGAAAACGCGGAGCGTTTTTAGCGAGCTGGCGAGGACGCCGGCAGGCGGCCGAAGCCGGTGCGGATCCGCGAAGCGGATACGCGGACGTCCTTTCGCCCGCACCATTAAATGAAAGAGCTCCCAGCAATGGGAGCTTTTTTGTTATGCACGATCTCCTTGGACGGGTATCCTAATGCCAACGTGTGCCTATCAGAGGAGAGACCATGCTGTTTTCCGGTATCATCGCCGCCCTTACCAGCCTTTTGATTCCCATCATCATCCTGTTGCTGCTGCTTCCCAGCGCCTGCTATGTCGTTGAACAGCAGCATGCCGTGATCATCGAGCGTCTGGGCAAGTTTAACCGCATCGTCAACGCGGGCTTCCACATGAAGGTGCCCGTGATCGACCGCAAGGCTGCCACGGTGAGTCTGCGCACCATGAAAAACGGTTTTGGCATCGACGTTAAGACTCAGGATAATGTGACCATCGGCCTCGAGGTCTCGGCTCAATATCACGTGAGCTATGACATGGGTGCTGGCCCGGCGGATTCGGGCATCTACAAGAGCTACTACATGCTGCAGGAGCCCGTCGACCAGATGCGTGACTTCATCACCGACGCCCTGCGCTCTTCGATTCCCGTCTACACACTCGATGAGGTCTTTGCCAAGAAGGATGACATCGCCAAGGATGTCAACGCTACCGTTTCCGAGCAGATGGCCGCCTACGGCTTCACCCTCGTGTCGACACTCATCACCAAAATCGCACTGCCGACCGAGGTCGAGAACTCCATGAACGACATCAACGCCGCCCAGCGCAAGCGCGCTGCGGCACAGGAGCTCGCCGAGGCAGACCGCATCAAGCGCGTCACCGAGGCGACCGCCGAGGCCGAGGCTATGGAAAAGGCGGGCGAGGGCATCGCCAACCAGCGCAAGGCCATCGCGCTGGGTATCAAAGATTCGCTCGAGATCATCCAGGAGACGGGTGTCGGCAATGACGAGGCCAACCAACTGTTCATGTTTACGCAGTGGTCCGAGATGATGACGGAGTTTGCTCGCACGGGTAAAACTTCGACGGTCGTGCTGCCGAGTGACTTCTCGCAGTCGGCCTCTATGTTCGAGCAGATGCTGACCGCCGGCAAAGTTCAAAACGATTCGAAGGAGTAGACGCGCGTGAAATACACCGTCGTTTGCGTCGGTAAGCTCAAGGAGCGCTTTTGGAAGGACGCGTGCGCTGAGTACACCAAGCGCCTAGGTGCCTATGCCAAGGTTGATATCCGCGAGGTGGCCGATATCGACCCGGCTAAGGCGGGCGGCGTGGATGCCGCGCGCGACAAGGAGGGGGCGGCGATTCTTGCTGCCCTGCCGTCTCGAGCGCATGTGATCCTGCTGGCCATTGAGGGCAAAGAGCGCTCGAGCGAGGAGTTTTCGGCGAGGCTCGACGATCTTATGCTGCGAGGCAGCAGCGACATCGCCTTTGTGATTGGCGGATCGGACGGCGTGAGCGATGACGTGCGCGCCCGCGCCGACGAGATGCTCAGCTTTGGACGCATTACCTTGCCGCATAACCTGGCGCGCGTGGTGCTGCTAGAGCAGATTTACCGTGCCTGCAAGATCAGCCGTGGCGAGCCGTATCACAAATAGGTCGGCAATACGAAACAATGGCGTGGGACAATAGCCTTCGTTTTGAAGAGCGTGTCTGAGAGGACGATGAGATATGAAGATTGGATTTGTCGGTTTTGGCAATATGGCGAGCGCTATGGCCGATGGCTGGATCGCTGCCGGTGTAGCTGCGAGCGACATGTGCGCCTGTGCGGGTCGCTACGACGCACTGGTTGAGCGCTGTGAGGCGCGTGGGATGGCCGCTTGCCACGATGCCGCCGAGGTTGTCGCCGCATCCGATATCGTGGTCGCTGCGGTTAAACCGTACATGATCGAGAAGGTATTCGCCCCGCTCAAGGATGCTCTTGCCGAAAAGGTCGTTCTGTCGGTTGCCTGGACCTGGGACAGTGCCAAGTGGGAGCAGGTCCTGCCGGGCGTCGCGCACATCTCGACGGTGCCCAACACACCGGTTTCGGTGGGCGAGGGCGTCATCGCTTGCGAGAAGGCTTCCACGCTCAGTGATGAGCAGAGCGCAGTGGTGCTTGATCTGCTTGGCAAGCTCGGTGCGGTGGTCGAGCTCGATACGAGCCTGCTGTTTGTGGGCGGCACGGTGGGTGGTTGCGCTCCGGCATTTGTCGCTATGGCAATCGAGGCCCTGGGCGATGCGGCGGTCAAGCACGGTATCCCGCGTGCCGATGCCTATCGCATTGTGAGCCAGATGGTGCTGGGTACGGCAAAGCTGCAGCTTTCAACTGGTCAGCATCCTGCGGCGATGAAGGATGCCGTATGCTCGCCCGGTGGCGCCACCATCAAGGGCGTCGTTGCGCTCGAGGACGCCGGCATGCGCAGTGCCCTGGTCAAGGCAATCGACGCAACTCTCCAGTAAAACCGACCAAAAAAGACAGGTATATTTTGGCAGGTTTTTCCTGCGGTTTTGTCGCATGTACGAAAAGCGCCCCGCAACTGGCTCAATTCCAGCTGCGGGGCGCTTGCATTTGCCCAGATAAAACCGACCAAAATAAACCTGTCCCTTTTTGGCAGGTTAGTCCCAGAAGCTGTCTTCCTCATCCTCGGACTTGGGCCCGCGGTCGACGTACATCTTATGGGTGCGCTTCTCCATTACAAAGGCAAGAATCGCAAATAACAGGATGCCGCCGGCGAAAAGGATGGCAAAACCGGTGCGGGTGCCAAACAAAAAGGAAAAAACTGCGTCCATTGGGTGCCTTCTTGCGTAGTTGAGTTGGGTCGTAAACGCTCATAAGTATATACTTGCCCATACATGTACAAGGTTGCAACCTAAATGGAATGTATATCGCCGGAGGATCTAATGCTTGATATCAAGTTTGTTCGCGAGAACCCCGATGCCATCGATGTCGCCATGGCTAACCGCCAGACGTCTTGGGATCGTGAGAAGTTCTTTGAGCTCGACGACGAGCGCCGTGCCGTCATCACCGAGGTCGAGGAGCTCCAGGCTACGCGCAATGCCGAGTCCAAGAAGATCGGCGCCCTGATGAAGGAGGGCAAGAAGGACGAGGCCGAGGCCGCCAAGGAGGCCGTGCGCGCCGTCAACGAGAAGATTGACGGTCTGGCCGAGCGCCGCACTGCTCTCGAGCAGGAGCAGTACGACTTCATGGCTCACCTGCCCAACATCCCCTGCGAGGCCACGCCGTACGGCAAGGACGAGGACGAGAACATCGAGCGTCGTCGTTGGGGTACCCCGCGCGAGTTCGACTTCGACTTTAAGCCGCACTGGGATCTGGGCACCGACCTCGACATCCTCGACTTCGAGCGCGGCAACAAGCTCTCCGGCAGCCGTTTCACCGTTCTCGGTGGCGCCGGCGCCCGCCTGGAGCGTGCCCTCATCAACTTCTTCCTCGATACGCACGCCAGCCGTGGCTTCAAGGAGTGGTGGCCGCCCATCGTCGTCAAGCGTCAGACCATGTTCGGTACGGGCCAGCTGCCCAAGTTCGAGGATGACGCCTATCACGTCTCGGGCGACAACTTCCTGATCCCTACCGCCGAGGTCGTGCTTACCAACCTGCACGCCGGCGAGGTTCTCGATGCCGATACCCTGCCGCGCCGCTACACCGCCTTCACCCCCTGCTTCCGTGAGGAGGCCGGCTCCGCTGGTCGCGACACCCGCGGCATCATCCGCCAGCACGAGTTCGACAAGGTCGAGATGGTCAAGTTTGCCAAGCCCGAGGAGTCCGACGAGGAGCTCGAGAGCATGACCGCCGAGGCTGAGTTCCTGCTGCAGCAGCTGGGCCTTCCGTATCGCGTGATTAGCCTGTGCACCGGCGACCTGGGCTTCTCTGCCCGTCAGACCTACGACATCGAAGTCTGGCTGCCGAGCTACAACGCCTACAAGGAGATCAGCTCCTGCTCCAACTGCGGCGACTTCCAGGCCCGTCGTGCCAACATCAAGTATCGCGACCCCGAGAACTTCAAGGGCTCGCGCTACCTGCACACTCTCAACGGTTCCGGTCTGCCGGCTGGCCGTACCATGGCCGCCATCCTGGAGAACTACCAGAACGCCGACGGCACCATCACGATCCCCGAGGTCCTGCGTCCTTACATGGGCGGCCTCGAGAAGATCGAGCCGGTCGCGTAACTTGGCTGCATAGGGGATATGCAAGGGCGCTCCTTCGGGGGCGCCCTATTTCGTGCGCAGGTCCATACCATGCCGTGCGGACAGCTCAATAGAAAACACACGAACAACTGTTCTGTATACAGCCATCTACCTGCTATGCTTTTGCTAAATAAGAGCGAGAGAAAGGGGACGCGATGGAGCTGTTTGATGATCGGGCGGTTTTGTTTGAGAGCGACGAGGGCGGGGAGTACCTGCTTGTAACGTGTGAGCCGTCTGGCATGGGCGGCCTGGTGGTTCGGCAGACGAGTGAGGGTCCGTTGACACAATGGTGCTTTGAGGAATCGCCGCATGTGGTCGAGACCTTTGTGACGCACGAGGGACTTGTGGCGCTGGAGCACTTCTATGGAGTTGGGACTTCCAACCAGGTCGCGCGCATGCTGAGTATCTCGTTTGCCGATTATGATTGTGCCCAGCGGGTGAGATCGCTCCTGAGGGAACTTGATGCCAAGTTCGACGTGATCGAAAAGCCAATCGATCGTACGGGGAACAGCGGTATATGCGGAGCAGCATGACAAAACTGCGTTCCACAAAAAAGTTTGAGATTGTGCTTGACTCCAATAAGCTAAAGTGGTTTTATATATCTTGCGCTGCGGCGTTACCTCAGCTGGATAGAGGGTCTGACTACGAATCAGAACGTCATAGGTTCGAATCCTATACGCCGCACCAATTGAAATCGAAAGCCTCCGGCAACGGGGGCTTTTCTTTTATGCCACCGCTGCATGGATTCGAACCTCGGTCGAGGCGCGAGCGTCAAGAAAACGCGAAGCGTTTTTAGCGAGCGGGCGAGGACGCCGGCAGGCGGGCGAAGCCGGTGCTGATCCGCACGACAACTTAATCGGCGCTTCGTAAAAATTTTCCAAATTGTCGCTTGACCCATCGGGGGCTCGCGTGCATAATAATCCGTGCGTTGCGGCGTTACCTCAGCTGGATAGAGGGTCTGACTACGAATCAGAACGTCATAGGTTCGAATCCTATACGCCGCACCAATTGAGTTTTAAGCCTCCGGAGACGGGGGCTTTTCTTATATCGCGATGCACCGAAGATCGTGCCAAGCCCTCCAAATGAGTAAAAATCAAATTCGATAACTTTTTTTGAAAAAACGCTTGACCATTATTCAGTCCATGTGCATAATAATCAATAAGTCGCGGCGTTACCTCAGCTGGATAGAGGGTCTGACTACGAATCAGAACGTCATAGGTTCGAATCCTATACGCCGCACCAATTGAAATTGAAAGCCTCCGGCGACGGGGGCTTTTCTTTTACGTAAACACCGCATGGATTCGAACCTCGGTCAAAGGGGACTATTTCTCATCGACTCGTGTAAGATTTCGAGTATGCGCCTCGGTGAGCCCGTGGCGCGCTCTTTCTTTAGACGGCCGATCAGGGTGATATTTCGTGGCAGAGCGTCCGACATACAAGCTCAGGTTTCTCGATCCCAAAAAGCGCTTTCCGGCCATGCCCGAGCAGCCTGCGGGACGCTCGTATGGCGTGGTTTGGAAGCTCTTTGGCGAGGACCCGCATGAATCATGCTATGTCGTCGAATTCGTCGGCAAAAGCCATGTGTCGCTTTTGGGCTACGTGAGCGTTTCGGGTGAGGTCTATAAGGTGGACCGTCCCGTTAACGAGATGTCGCTGCCCGACGATCCCGACATGCAACTGATTCTCGACGAGTCCGATTCCAACATCGGTGAGATTGCGGTCAGGGGTGCCGATGGGACGATGCGCTCCCGGGCGCGAGTCATCGGCTCTCCCGAAGGAACCATGCGCGAACAATCCGATCGCGAGACGTGGAATTCGACGCGCAGCCTTCGCTACGGCGAGTTCATGGCCTCGATGTTCTTGCGTTACGTGATATTCGCCGATTCTGAAAACTCCATCTCAAGCACGGCAAACGGTGACGGCCTCGACGAGGGCATGAAAAATGCCGTCGACAAGATCAAACTTGTAAAACTCCCCGAGCCGGTTGAGGTACTGCTGGGTTTTGATTCCACGCCGCTGCCCGATGCAATTGAAACGTTGCTCTACCGCATTGACCATACAGATAATCCAAGTGGCATTGAGCGCTATGCCGCCGCTTTGATGGGCGAAGTTAATCTGCCACGCCTGCGCACCATAGCGGCTAAAACCGAAATGAGCCTGGCGCGCATCGATCGCTCGAGGCTCTTCTATCTCAATTTTGACCGTAGCCCGCTGGACCAGGACGAGATCGATACCCTGCTTGCCGTCGAGTGCCGCCTGAACCGCCTATCGGGCATCCTTGAGCGTATTGGAGCAGGGTTGGGCCCCGTTGCCTCGTCGCCAAGCTTTGAGGGCTGCTCGCTCTTCGACCTATGGCATATCAGCAAGACGACAAACGACGTTCCTCGCTTGCTCGAAACGCTGTCGAATGACAACCCGTGGGCCAAGCCGGGGACGGTTGCGTGCCAGCCGGGTGGAGAGTGGGACGTTCGCACCCGCTTTGCACGTATCGTAGAAGCGCTCAACGTGATCACGCGGCTCGATTACACCTATCGAGCGAACGTCGCCGAGGGCATCATGCTGGTGCGATTTGGCCGCACGGTTGTCGATGCTATGCCGCGGCGCGAATACGATGCTCAAGATGACGCCTGGCGCGAGGTAGATGAGCCTAAGCGCGCAGCATGGGCCACCGAGCACGATGCGCGTATTGCGCTTACACTCGCGGCGGCTTGCTTTGCTTCGGGTGCTCGCATCACGCGCTGCTACGTGCAGATTGCGGCTCCCGACGGCGAGCAGGGCGAGCGCGTTGTTAAAACGTACTCCTTTGGCCGTGCGGCTTATCTGGCCGATTGCGTTTCTGTCGCCAAGGATCTTGAGAGCATGGATATGGACGACATGCCCTGCAAGCATTTGCTCGAGGCATATGAGGCAGATGCGCCGGACATGATTGAGCCTGCAGAGGTTCACGCCCGACCACGCGATGACCATCGTCCATTGCCGCCTGCGCTTCGCGATCTGCTGCTCGCTGATACGGCTGACGAGCTTGAGGTCATGGAGGAGGACAACGATCCGTATGTCGCCCGTGTCGTCGAGCTGCGCGAGCAATCCAAAGTTGACCGAGCCGGTGCTTTCGAGGGCTTTTCTCGCCTTGTCGAGGAGCTGGAAGCCAAGTGTACTGTTGCTGAGCTTTTGGCGACGGGCCCAGTGCAGACCCAGTTCTGCGACAACCAGCTGGTGCGCATGGTGCTGCCGGTGATGGAGGAGGACCGTTCCGTGCGTATCCTTCGCGCTCCCGATGCGCTGTATTTTGCCCAGCACGAGATTTGCAGCTTTTACGCCGAACAAGAGGACTTTGAGCGTGCGCTGCCCGAGGTGCGCCGTCTCTACGACTTGGCGCGCTCGTCCATGCAGTCTCACTTTGCCCTGATTAACGTGCTAGCACGCCTGGAGCGTTATGACGAGATTATCGAGGTAGCGCGTCACGGCCTGCGCATTGCCAGCGACCGGCCTTCGATCGGTTACCTGTTCTATCGCCTGGCATTCGCCTACTGGAACTGCGACCAGCTCGAGCTGGCGCTGGCATGTTATCGCCTGGTGCCGCGCGGCGAGGAGTCGGGCGGCAGTGCGCAGGAGGAAATGCAGGGCCTTATGAACGAGATGGGCGTCATCAAACCGCCCACGTTTGAGGAGGCTGTCGAGACCATCCGCAAGGCAGGTCTTGAGCTGCCGCCGGTGCCCGCCGTGACCAATCAACTCGCGGATGCCGCCGTGCAACTCGTCGACAACGGCTTCTTTTTCTTGGCGCGCGGCTGCATCTATCAAATGTGGCGCACCATGGGTAACGATGAGCTCGGCTCCCTCAACCGCTCGCTGGGGTAGGGGCGGCATAGAAGGGCTGGACCGCGCTTGTCATCCCATTTGCTCACCATGCCGACAAAACGAAGGGGCTACTGCTGCCGGCGTACCGGGAACATTTGCGTATAGATAAGGTATAACGAATTAAGTCGTAGCGAATTAAAGTACGAATTACTGTATCGAGCAGGTTGCCGACAAATTGAATGGAGCCATTTGTATTTGCTCAAGTGGGTGGCTCCAGCAGGACCGGTAAGGTCAAAAGCGGCTAGGTCTGCTAAACCTGTTAAACTCTGCTAAAGTTGCTAAACTTTGTTAAAGTTGTTAAAACTAGCAGAGGAGGGTCGAATGTCGAAAGCCATTAATCCCTTTAAGCCAACGGCGGGCATGAATCCGCCTGAGCTTATCGGACGTGACGCTGTTTTGGATGATTTTGCCGAGGCCCTTGAGAATGGTCCTGGTGCTCCCGATCGACTCATGCGCATCTCGGGCGTCCGAGGCACAGGTAAAACGGTGCTTCTCAATGCATTGGGTGATCTTGCGCGAAAAAAAGGATTCGAGGTTGTTGACGTCGCCTCGAATGCCGGTTTTTGCAGTAGAATCCTCGAGGCTCTACAACGAAATGTTCGTCTTGAGTCAATGTCGATTTCCCCATCAATTCTAGGAGTCAGCCTTGGCTCCGTTGAGGTATCGAAGTCGGCATCTCATCTGGGCGAGGCAATGTACGATGCCGCGAAGCGCGGAGGTCTGCTCATTACGCTCGACGAGATTCAGGATGCCTCAACTGAGGAAATGCGCGAGCTGGGCAATGAGATGCAGCTTTTGATTCGCCAAGGGGCGAATGTCGCTTTTGCATTCGCCGGCTTGCCAACATCGGTGGATGGCGTGGTGGTTGATGATACCCTTACCTTCCTTCAGCGGGCAAAACATATCGAACTCACTCGTCTCTCCGATTTTGAAGTCGGTGGATCGCTTGAGGATACAATGAGACGAGCGGGCAAGGAGCTCGATGAAGACGCCGCTGAGCTATTAACAAAGGCTTCAGCAGGCTATCCCTTTATGGTCCAGTTGGTCGGATATTACGCTTGGCAGGTTGCTGCGCGCAGCGGGGCGGAGAGCGTGAACGAAGGGTCCGCGCGTAAAGGTATCCAAGCGGCTCTTGATAGCTTTAATGCTATGGTGATTGCCCCGGCGCTGCGCAGGGTTTCAGAGCGACAGTTTCAGTATCTCGCGGCAATGGCTCAATGCGAGGGCGATGAGATTGCCAACGGTGATATCGCCAAGAAGATGGGGTTGCCGGCGAACAAGGTCGGCTCGTATCGTAAACGTCTCATCGATGCGGGGTTGATTGAGCCTGCGGGCTATGGCTGTGTTTCGTTTGCAATTCCGTATATGCGCGACTATTTGTTGGAGGCGGTGCGGGAAAGGTAAAAATGGAATCGCTCCAAATTTCCTCTTGCCCATCCTTGGCTGTTTGGTTACTATAGAACGGCTGTTACGGAGAGCTGACCGAGAGGCCGAAGGTGCTCGCCTGCTAAGCGAGTATGCCCCAAAAGGGCATCTGGGGTTCGAATCCCCAGCTCTCCGCCAGTACGAATTTGAAGAAGGGTCCCATTTGGGGCCCTTTTTTGTGTGGAGAAAGGAGGCTGGGGATTCGAACCCTCAAAAATGAGGCGCCCCGTTGGACGCCTCATTTGGTTCGATGTGATATCGCTCCGGCCCTACGCCTTGGGCGCCTTGGCGACGGTCTCGCTCTCTGCCGTGAGTGGCCGGTTGTCGATGCGGCGGCCCAGGCGGTCGAGCTTCACAAGGAGCCACTCAATGGGATTCGGCCCTGCCCCTTCCTCGTCGGCAACCAGGTCCATGACGGCGATCTTGGTGCCGTCCTGCTTGAGCGTAACGCTGCCCACCTTGTCGCCCACATGCACCGTGCCCGAAAGATCGTCGTGGCTAACCTTTTCGGTCACCTCGCCGGCAAGGGAAAACACGGTCGCTTGCGCCGTAGGATCGGCGAGTGTGGCGTCGATCGTCTTATCCGTCCAGTCGGTTTGGCCAATGCGCGCCATAAGCGGGTTGCCGTTGGCGGTCTTTTCCTGCGTGTTGGCGATCGCGACCGTCACCTTGTGACCGTAGTACCAATTGGCAAGGGTTGCGGTATCGGTAAAGCGCTGGTCGGTGGTGGTGGAGTTCAAAACGACGGTGTAGATCTCGTCGCCATCGCGGTTGTAGGCACTCGTAAAGCAATAGCCCGCGTCGTCGGTGGTGCCGGTCTTGCCGCCGATGTTGCCATCTTGGCCCAGCAAATAGTTATGCGTGTCCATGGAATGCGAATGGTCGGTGCCGTCGGCGCCCGTGACCTCGATCCAGGAATCCTCGCTCGCTACGACCTCGCGGATCGTGTCGTTTTTCATGGCCTCCTGCATCATCAGCGCCACGTCATGTGCGGTTGAGTGCATATCGCCAGCCCACTCATCAAAGTCCAGACCATGCGGGTTTTCAAAAAGCGTACCGGTACAGCCGAGCTTCTTAGCGCGCTCGTTCATGGCCTTCACAAAGGTGGCCTCGGCGTCTTTGGTCTTAGGGTCGATCTTCTTGCCCACATATTCGGCGAGCACGATGGCGGCGTCGTTGCCCGAGGGAATCATCAGGCCGCGCAGCGCCTGCTCCACGGTAAGCTTGTCGCCTTCGAGCAAGCCGGCGGTCGAATTGCCCACGGTGGCTGCGGCGTTGCTTACCGTGACCTTCTCGTCCATCTTGCAATTCTCGACGGTTAGGATTGCGGTCATGACCTTGGTGATCGAGGCGATCTTGACCTGCTCATCGGCGCCACGGGCATAGTAGACGGTGCCGTCTTTGCCCATGACGAGGGCATTGGTCGCATCGATATCGGGCAGGTTTTCGGCCGTGATGCCGCGCGCATCGGCGGTTTTGCCGCAAACATTGTCGGTCGTGAGCACTTGGGCGCCGGCGACGGTGGGCACGCCAGCGGCAAGGGCGATAGCGCAGACAAAGCCGGCGGCAAGCTGGGCTGAGCGCTTTGCAAAAGAGGTGAGGGACTTCACGGATTTCGCTTTCGACGGGATGGTCTCTTCTGGAACTAGAGTATATCGTTTGCCGGCGTCGGCGATCATCGCGTGCGTGCGTGGCCCACATCCGCGCCCGAACGGGCACAAGGGTGCTTAAGGCCGACTTAATCACCCACGCTTGTTGTGTGTGGCATGCGTCGCCTCGGGCATAATGGAGCGCGAGAGGAGCACGCATGAACGAGCGCATTTTGGTAGTTGATGACGAAAAGGCCATCGCCGACTTGGTTGGTATCTACCTTACAAAAGAGGGCTTTGATGTCCAGATTGCCTATAGCGGGGCCGATGCGGCCAAGGCAATCTTGGAGCAGGAGTTCGATCTGGCGCTGCTGGATGTCATGCTGCCCGATATCGATGGGTTTGAGCTGCTGCGTACGATCCGTTCCAGCCATACCTATCCTGTGATCATGCTGACGGCGCGCGATGCCCAGCAAGACAAGATCGAGGGCCTTTCGCTTGGCGCGGACGATTACGTGGTTAAGCCGTTCCGTCCGCTGGAGCTCATCGCGCGCGTGCACGCTCAGCTTCGCCGCTACACCAGCTACGGTAGCCGTGCACAGGCGGCCGAGTCGCCGACCATTCAGCTCGACGGCTTGGAGATCAACCGCGATGCTCGTTCCGTGACAGTGGACGGTTCACCGGTTCGCCTCACGCCCACCGAGTATTCAATCTTGCTGTATCTGGTCGAGCATCGCGGCAGCGTGGTGGCCGTGGAGGACCTGTTCCGCGCGGTGTGGAACGAGGACTTTATGCCCGGCTCCAACAATACGGTGATGGTGCATATTCGCCACTTGCGCGAAAAGATTGGCGACGACGCACAAAAGCCACGCTTTATCAAAAACGTCTGGGGCGTCGGCTACATCATCGAATAACGCTTTTCGCTTGTGAGGATCTTGATATGACAAAAGACGATAGGCAAGCGTTCGAGGTGCCCGATCGGCTCTTTGAATACGTGAGGTCGGTCGTCGACAACCGCGCGCTCGCAACGGTGCTGCTCTTTTTGCTGAGCCTGCTGCTGATTGGCATCGACAACATCGTCGGAATCTTGGCGGTGCTGCTTGTCGGCTTTTTGCTGATCGATCGATTTGAGATCGTGTGCCGCTGCGTGGTGATTGGCGGCGCCGCGTGGGCCATGACGTTGGCGATTGGCGCCATGGCGCTCGGCGGCATCGAAGGGCCGGTGCTGTTCGATGCCGGCTTTGTATTCAACATGCTTGGCTTTGTGCTGGCGCTTGCCGCGTGCGTGCTGTTCTTGTGTGGCCGCGCCCTGTACTACCAGGGCTACGAGCAGGGCGAGCAGCATGCCGATTGTGTGCTGGCCGCTCGTATTCAAGATCGCCTGATCGATCACCCCAACACCTGGGACAACATCGACGGCGACTTCTTGGAGGTCGAGGGCGCCCTTAACCGCGTGCGTGACCGTGAGCGCAAGGTGCAGCAAGCTCTGCGTGACGAGTCGCATCGCAAGGACGATCTGGTCACGTACTTGGCACATGACCTACGCACCCCGCTTGCCAGTGTGGTGGGCTATCTTTCGCTGCTGCAAGAGGCTCCTGAGCTGCCGGTTGAGCAACGTGCGCACTTTACGGGCGTGGCGCTCGACAAGGCGCACCGGCTCGATGCGCTCATCGAAGAGTTCTTCGATATCACGCGCTTTGACTTCCACGATATCGTGCTCACGCGCGGGTATGTTGATCTGGGGTTGCTGCTGGCTCAGGTGGCTGATGAGTTCTATCCCATCCTCAACGAGCAGCATAAGGAAGTCCAAGTTGATATTCGCGAGGACCTGACGGTGCTCGTGGATGGCGACAAAATGGCTCGCGTGTTCAACAACATCATGAAAAACGCTATTGCCTATAGCTATGAGGGCTCGACTATCACGATTGAGGCCGGGCGCCAAGACGATGGCGGCGTGCGCGTGCGCTTTATCAATCAGGGCGATCCTATCCCTGCGGCTAAGCTCAAGGTGATCTTTGAGAAGTTCTATCGCCTGGATGCGGCGCGTGCGACCAATCGCGGTGGTGCCGGTCTGGGCCTTGCTATTGCCAAGGAGATCATCGCGGCACACGGTGGTACCGTTGCATGTGAATCGACGCCCGAACACACGATATTCACCATCGAGCTGCCCGCCGCATAGCCAACGTGCCCTTACAAACACTTGACAATGCGCTCACGTGCATATGAGCCGCGATTTCTACTATCGATACTGCTGAATTGATATCGATGTGGAGGTATGCGGTATGACGGCTGCTGCGGCTGTGGAGCCCACGGAGCTTGAAGAACTCATGAAAGCGCAGGTCGAGGCCGCGCGCGAGCGCGAGGTTGGGGATGCGACTCGCCCCACGGCAGAGGATCTTGCCGCCTCGCCGACGCGCATCGACGTCGAGGGCCTCGACCTGTTCTATGGCGACCACCATGCGCTCAAGGACGTGAATATCAAGATCCGCGACAAGCAGATCACCTCGTTTATCGGGCCTTCGGGCTGCGGAAAGTCCACGTTGCTGCGCTGCTTTAACCGCATGAACGACGGCATCAAGGATTGCCGCATCGAGGGCAAGATTGCGCTCGATGGTCAAGATATCCTGGGCGATTACGACATCTGCCGTTTGCGCCAGCGCGTGGGCATGGTGTTTCAGCGCCCCAACCCGTTTCCCATGAGCATCTACGACAACGTCGCGTATGGTCCGCGCGGCATGGGCGTGCGCGATCGCGCTGTGCTGGATGAGCTGGTCGAGGACTCCCTGCGTCGCGCTGCCCTGTGGGACGAGGTCAAGGACAAGCTCAAGGAGTCGGGCCTGGGTCTTTCGGGTGGACAGCAGCAGCGCCTGTGCATCGCCCGCGCGCTGGCCGTGCAGCCCGACATTCTGCTGATGGACGAGCCGACCTCGGCGCTCGACCCCGTGTCGACGCTCGTGGTGGAGCAGCTGGCCTGTGAGCTCAAAGAGACCTGTACGCTCGTGGTCGTTACGCACAATATGCAGCAGGCGGCGCGTATCTCCGACTCGGTCGCGTTTTTCTTGCTGGGCGAGTTGGTGGAGCACGCGCCCACCGCGCAACTCTTCAAGAATCCGACCGATCCGCGCACGGCGGATTATTTGACGGGACGTTTTGGCTGATACCATCTAGTAAAGGTACCTTTAGGGTTAAGATGCGGTCATGCCGGCCGCAAAGGGGTTCAACATGATCTATTACGTCGAGGACGATGACAACATCAGGGATTTGACGGTCTATGCGCTGCGCAAGCAGGGGATCGAGGCCGAAGGCTTTTCGTGCGACGGTGAGTTTAAGGCTGCCGTGGCGCGACGGGTGCCCGATGCTGTGCTGCTCGATATCATGCTGCCCGATACCGATGGTTTGGCGATTATGCGCCGCCTCCGCGCCGACCGCCTGACGGCGACGGTGCCCATCATGATGCTTACCGCCAAGGACACCGAGCTCGACAAGGTGATGGCGCTCGATGGCGGTGCCGACGATTACCTGACTAAACCCTTCTCGCTCATGGAGCTCGCCAGCCGCTGCCGCGCACTGCTGCGTCGCGGCGGCATGGTCAAACAGGCAAGCGATGTGCTCAGCGTGGGCGACATCGTGCTCTCGCCCAGCCATCGTGAGGTGACTGTTGCCGGCGAGTCGCTTAAGCTCACCCTGCGCGAGTTCGACCTGCTCGAGTACCTCATGCGCAAGCCCGGCGTGGTCTTTACCCGCGAGTCGTTGCTGCAGAGCGTGTGGGGCTGGGACTTCGACGGCGGTTCGCGCACCGTTGACGTGCACGTGCAGACGCTTCGCCAAAAACTGGGCGAGCATGCCAGCGCCATCGAGACCGTGCGCGGCGTGGGCTACCGCTTGGCCGAGCCTTCTGCCGGTGATGGTGCCGAAGGTGACGACACCGCGGCCACCGCATCGGAGGAGTAACCCGTGGTCTTCGCCCCCCAGGGAAAACATACGCTGTCGCACCGCGTTTTTGTGACGATCTTTGTCTGCGCCATGGCGGTTATCGTGGCGTTTACGGTGCTGGGTGCGTTCTTTGTGCAAAACACCTTGGCGGATGCCACGAGTGCCAACCTGGCGCAAGAAACCGAGCTCATTGCTGCCGCCCTCGACGAGCAGCAGGAGCCCATCCCGTTCTTGCGTAGCCTCGATCGAGAGGACTTGCGCATCACGCTGATTAACAAGGATGGATCGGTTGCCTACGACAACGAGGCGTCGCCTTCCACACTGCCCAACCATGGCGATCGCCCCGAGGTCATCGAGGCCTTTGAGAGTGGTTCGGGTTCCGCGGAGCGCGCAAGCTCTACGCTCGACGAGATTATGCTGTATCGCGCCGTCGCCCTTGATAACGGCCAGGTTGTCCGCTTGGCGCAGGCCCAGCCTGGCGTTGCGGCGATTTTGCTGTCGATGGTGGCGCCGATGCTGCTTATCGCAGCAGCGGGTGCGGTACTCTCGTTTTTTATGGCGCGCCGCGAGTCCCGTGCCATCATCGCGCCTTTGCAAGAGGTGGATTTGGACCACCCACGCCGTAGCTATGAGCACGCCTATGCCGAGATGGTCCCCATGCTTGAGCGTATTGAGTCGCAGCGCCAGGAGCTCAAGCGCCAAATGGCGGTGCTGGCGGACAACGACCGTATGCGCCGCGAGTTCACGGCGAATATCACCCATGAGCTCAAGACGCCGCTTACGGCGATTTCGGGCTATGCCGAGCTCATCGCAAACGGCATGGTCGAGGGCGAGGGCGACCTGCGCAACTTTGGCGGTCGCATCTATCGTGAGGCGGGCCGCTTGGCAGCGCTTGTCAACGATATCCTTACGCTGTCTAACTTGGACGAGGCCGAGCGTGCAGCTGAGGGCGAGGCGGTGCCCATTGGGTCCACGGAGCCTATTGAGCTCTCGCGTGCCATCTACGCGGTCGAGCAGCGTCTTGAACAGGTCGCCCGTCAGGCGAATGTGACGATAAGTCATGAGACCAAGCCTGTGGTCATCGAGGGCGTGTCGCGCTTGATTGACGAGCTCATCTATAATCTGGCAAGCAACGCCATCCGCTACAATCGACCCGGCGGTACGGTTACGCTGCAGTGCGGCACCAACGACGAAGGCCATCCGTTCCTTGCGGTCGCCGACACGGGAATCGGTATCGCGCTTGAAGAACAGGGCAAGGTATTTGAGCGGTTCTATCGCGTGGACAAGAGTAGGTCCAAGGCACGCGGCGGAACCGGTCTGGGGCTTGCCATTGTCAAGCATGCGGCCCTGTATCATCACGCCACGCTCGATCTGTCGAGCGAGTTGGGCGTGGGAACCACCATTACGGTGACGTTTCCCATACAGCAGGACGAGCCATTCGCATAGCGATATAACATAGATATTGATGCAGACGCCGCATTTGACTTTCGGGTGCGGCGTTGTTGTGCAATTTTACGATTGCTTCCGACATTTTTACAGGAGAGCCTGTTTCTTATGTATAGAGTTTGGTCTCGGTAAAAAGATGCGATAACATACGGACAGTTTTGTCAATCCGAACTGGGGAAATGAAAGGCAAGCTGCATGACCCTTCTCGAACTGTTCCAGCTGCTGAAGAAGCACCTTCAGCTGGTCATCACCCTTCCGGTGGTCTGCGCGATCGCCATGGGCATCGTGTCCTTCGTTGCGATGGACAACACCTATACCGCGACGACGAGCATGTACATTCTCGCCAAGACCGACGATAGCGGTCAGATGAGCTACAACGATCTCTCGGCGAGTCAGATGCTTTCCAACGATATCGCCACGCTGCTGGATAGCGATAGCGTTAAGAGCGGCGCAGCCAATGAACTGGGCCTCACCGATCTGGATGACTACAAGGTGTCTGTTTCCTCCGAGACCACCACGCGTGTCATTACGCTTTCGGTTACCGGTACCGATGCCAAGGAGACGGCTAAGGTCGCAAAGGCCATGGCCAGCTCGGTGAGTACGGTCGCTCAGAACGTCGGCGCTGCCCAGAGCATCAACGTTATCGACGAGGCTAAGACCCCCGAAGCCCCCAGCGGTCCCAAGCGTATGCTGTACGTTGCTGTCGCGTTCCTCGCCGGTATCTTTATCGCAGTTGCCTATGTCGTTTTGGCAGACATGCTCAATACCCGCATCCGCGGTGCCGAAGAGGCAGAAGAGCTCCTGGGCATTCCCGTTGTTGGCCGAATTCCGGCTATGAAAGGTGGTAAATAGGCATGGCTAAGGCAAAGAACACTGACAAGCTCGTTGTACAGAATGCCGCCAAGACCCTTCTGGCCAACATCCGCTTTGCGAGCGTGGACGACCCCATTCGCACCATCACCGTTACCTCCTCGATTCCCAACGAGGGCAAGTCTACGGTTTCCATCAACCTTGCCCAGGCTATCGCCACCAGCGGCAAGAGCGTCCTGCTGGTCGAGGCTGATATGCGTCGCAGGTCCCTTGCCGATATGCTCGGTGTCCGCTCCCGCGGCGGACTCTATGCAGTCCTTTCCGAGCAGGTTTCTATTGACCAGGCGATTGTCGAGACGGGTCAGAAGAACTTCTACTTCCTCGATGCCGAGCCGCATATTCCCAATCCTGCCGACATCATCGTCTCTCACCGCTTTGCCAAGCTGGTAAAGGCACTGTCCGCCAAGTTCCAGTACGTCATCTTTGATGCTCCCCCGGTCGGCACCTTCATCGATGCTGCCGAGATCGCAAGTCTGACCGACGGTGCGCTTTTTGTCGTGCGTGAGGATTTCACCAAGCGCGAGGAGGCGCTCAACGCCATCGGTCAGCTTAAGAAGTCCGAGAAGGTCAAGCTCATCGGTACCGTTATGAACTACTGCGAGACCGAGACCAGCGAGTACTACTACTCCTACTACACCAAGGACGGTAAGAAGGTGAAGAAGGGCTCCGACGATCAGGGGACTTCCAAAAAGGGCATCTTCACCAACCGAGCAAACGTTTAGTTGATTAAGGCTGACCTATGCGTGACATTCATTGCCATATCTTGCCGGGTGTAGACGACGGCGCCGCCGATCTCGATGAGAGCTTGGCGATGCTCGAGGCTGCCAAGCGGGCCGGTGTAACCAGAATCGTTTGCACTCCTCACTGCCGTGATCCCTATTTTGATTACGACAAGATGTGGGATGCCTTTGAGCTGCTGCGTGATAACGCTGACGGTTTTCCGCTCCAGATGGGCTTCGAGGCCAACCATCGAAAGCTCGTTGAGCTTGGTATCGATGCCGCGGAGCACTTGCATTTCGATGGGACCAACGAGTTTCTGCTCGAGCTTTCGACGCATGCCGATGCGTATGCGTTTAGAGAGTACGAGAACACGATTTACGATTTGCAGTGCCGTGGTTACCAGGTGATTATCGCTCATCCTGAGCGCTATCGTGCGGTTCAAAAGGATGTAAGCGTGGCGGAGCGCCTGGTCGATATGGGCTGCAAGCTGCAGGCTTCGGCGGACTTTATTGCCGGCGGTCGCTTTGGTCGCGAGAAAAAGCCGGCACAGCGCCTGTTCGATCAGAACCTGTACAGCTTCATCGCGAGCGATGCCCATAACGTGGGTCATTACGACTGCCTGGCGAAGGCTCGCGCGAAGTTTAGTGTGCGCGGAGCTCATTTTCGCTAATATCTGTCCCTAACGTTCGCATTGAATGAAAGGGCAGCCATGGATATCCAACTTAAGACGGGATGCTTTGATGACGCGGCGTTGGTGCGCCGCGTCGTTTTTATGGACGAGCAGGGCTACGAGAATGAGTTCGACGCCATCGACGAGGATCCGAACTGCATTCATGTGACGCTCTATGTAGACGGCGAGCTTGCCGGTTGCTCGCGCGTGTTTCCCGAAGAGCTTGAGCGCGCGGCTGACGCAGAGGCTCCGGTGTCGCCGGCGTGCGACTTGGACGAAGGCGTCGCGGCGGGGGAGACCTACATTATGGGGCGCGTGGCCGTGCTGCCGAGCATGCGCCGTCGCGGTTTGGCGAGCAAGATTGTCGAGGCCAGTGATACGTGCGCGCGTGATGCCGGCGCCAAGCTCATTAAGCTGCATGCTCAGGAATACGTGCTGCCGCTCTATGCCAAGGCGGGCTACACGCAGATTGCCCCGGTGGACTACGAAGACGAGGGCCAGCCCCATGCTTGGATGGCCAAGCGCGTAGATGGCAGATAGGGACGTTCCTTTCCTGCCGGCAGTTTGGGACACTCCTTGGCAATTGGCGCATCAGAGCGCTCTGACATACAGTTTTTCGATTCCGTATGTATATATGCGCGCTAATGGGTTATAAAATCTAAGTCTGAACATAGCAGGTCTGCGATGCGGCTCGGGCGACCGGGCCGTTTTTGCGGGCGGGGGTAGCGCGAAAGGACTGCACATGCGTCAATTTAAGACCGAGAGCAAAAAACTGCTCGACCTCATGATCAACTCCATCTACACCAATAAGGAAATCTTCCTGCGCGAGCTTATCTCTAACGCGAGCGACGCCGTCGACAAGCTCAACTTTAAGAGCCTGCAGGACCCGAGCGTTAAGATCGACCAGGGCGACCTGGCCATTCGCGTCTCCTTTGATAAGGACGCCCGCACCATCACGATTTCGGATAACGGCATTGGCATGACCGCCGAGGAGCTCGAGCGCAATCTGGGCACCATCGCCCATTCCGGCTCCGAGGAGTTTAAGACCGAGAACGCCGAGCAGCAGGGTTCGGATGTCGACATCATCGGCCAGTTTGGCGTGGGCTTCTACTCGGCCTTTATGGTCGCCAGCCATGTGAAGGTCGTCAGCCGCGCCTATGGCGAGGATGTCGCCCATGTGTGGGAATCCGACGGTCTTGAGGGCTACACCATCGAGGACGGCGAGCGTGCCGAGCACGGTACCGATGTCATCCTGACGCTGCGCGAGAACGAGAAGCTCGATGCCGACGGCGAGGCCGAGACCTACGATCGCTTCCTGACCGAGTGGGGCCTCAAGAGCCTGATTCAGCAGTACAGCAACTATGTGCGTTACCCGATCCAGATGATGGTGTCCAAGAGCCGCCAGAAGCCCAAGCCCGAGGATGCTGGCGACGATTACAAGCCCGAGTACGAGGACTACCAGGAGCTCGAAACCGTCAACTCCATGACACCGATCTGGAAGAAGCGCAGCTCCGATGTCGAGCAGAAGGACTACGACGAGTTCTACAAGTCCACGTTCCACGACTTTGACGATCCGGCACGCACCATCAGCTTCCACGCCGAGGGCACGCTCGAGTACGACGCCCTGCTGTTTGTGCCGGGCCGCGCGCCGTTCGATCTGTACAGCAAGGATTACGAGAAGGGTCTGGCGCTCTACAGCTCCAATGTCCTGATCATGGAGAAGTGCGACGACCTGCTGCCCGACTACTACAACTTTGTCCGCGGCGTCGTGGATTCCGCCGACGTGTCGCTCAACATCTCGCGTGAGACGCTGCAGCAGAACCGTCAGCTCAAGGCCATCGCCAAGCGCGTGGAGAAGAAGATTACTGCCGATCTTGAGGATATGCGTGACAACGACCGCGAGGCCTACGAGAAGTTCTTTGAGAACTTTGGCCGCGGCCTTAAGTACGGCATCTACTCGAGCTATGGCATGAAGGCCGATGAGCTCGCCGACCTGTTGCTGTTCTGGTCTGCCAAGGAACAGAAGATGATTACCCTGGCCGAGTATGCCGAGGGCATGCCCGAGGATCAGAAGGCCATCTACTACGCCGCCGGCGATTCGCGCGAGCGCTTGGCCAAGATGCCCGTGGTAAAGGGCGTGCTCGACCGCGGCTATGACGTGCTGCTGCTGACGCAGGATGTGGATGAGTTCACCTTCCAGGCCATGCGTGAGTACGTTGCCGCCGATATGCCCAAGGTCTACGAGGACGATGCTGCCCGCGAGGCTGCCGAGAAGGCTGTGGCCGACGGTGCCGAGCCCGAGGTCGAGGATCGTCATCTAGAGCTCAAGAACGTTGCGACTGGCGATCTTGATCTGGCGACCGAGGACGAGAAGAAGGAGGCCGAGGACGCCACCAAGGAAAACGAGGACCTCTTCAGCGCTATGAAGGAGGCGCTCGGTGACAAGGTCGAGAAAGTTGCCGTCTCCGCGCGCCTGACCGATGCCCCCGCTTGCATCACCACCGAGGGCCCGCTTTCGCTCGAGATGGAGAAGGTGCTCCAGAAGGGTCCCGAGGGCGCGCCCGACGGTATGCCCAAGAGCCAGCGCGTGCTCGAGCTCAACGCCAAGCACCCGGTCTTCGACAAGCTTGTCGCTGCCCAGAAGGCAGGCGACGCCGACAAGATCAAGCAGTACTCCGGTCTGCTCTATGACCAGGCTCTGCTGGTCGAGGGCATCCTCCCCGAGGACCCCGTTGCCTTCGCGGCGGCCATTTGCGAACTTATGTAATTAGGTAGTTACGCGGTTTTACCAAACCGCGTAACCGGCCGACGCTGCCCTCAGTTCCGCCGTTCTAACGAACGGCGGACCAGTCGACGCTGCGCGGGCGCCAGAGCGACAACTTGTCATTCAAAGAGGACGGCATGACCAGAAGGTCTATGCCGTCCTCTTTTCATGCCAATTTGTTCGCTCTGGCGCCCGCTCGCTGGCATTGCCAAAACATCGACGTTGCCGTGGTCCTAAGTAGTCATTGGGGACGTTTTTGTTTGACTAGTCGTTTAAGAACGTCCCCGATGACTATTTGAATTGCTAATTTGTGCGGGTTGTGGTTTTGTGACCTGCTGAAATTTAGGATACTGTACATCTGTACGTTAACTCATCTTCGTAGTATATTGCTACCCGCAAAACTCAACACCATTGTGCTTTGAGACGTTAAAGCGCCTACTACAATGGTTGTCGATAGTACGATTCGATTTAACGACAGGATGGATGGTCCAAGCGTGAGTCTCGGCAGCAAACTATCCAATGCAAAGGTGTCCTTTGCGATATTTAAGCGCGACATTAAGCGACTGCTTGTGAACCCCGTCGCCCTGGTGGTTACCCTAGGCGTGTGCGTTATTCCCTCGCTGTATGCCTGGTATAACATCGTGGCAAACTGGGATCCGTATGGAAACACCCAAGGCATCAAGATTGCTATCGCCAACAACGATCGAGGCACCCAAAACGACTTGGTGGGTGAGCTCAACGCTGGCGACAAAGTGGTCGACCAGCTCAAGGAGAATCATCAGTTGGGCTGGACGTTCGTCGACTCGACGGCCGATGCCAAGGAGGGCGTCGAGAGCGGCGAGTACTATGCCGCTATCGTGATTCCCAAGAACTTCTCGGATAACCTGGTTTCGATGCTCGACGGCAACTACCATCAGCCCAAGCTCACGTACTACGTCAATGAGAAGAAGAGCGCCATTGCGCCCAAGGTTACCGATACCGGTGCAAACACCATCGAGGAGCAGATCAACTCGGAATTTGTCTCTACGGTAGGCAAGACTGTTGCCGGTATCGCCAAGGATGCCGGTGTCGATTTAAAGGACAAGGCAACCCAGACTCAGGACTCGCTGGCAAGTTCGGTGTCCGAGGCGTCCGACACCTTGGGCGAGGTGCGCGATTCGATTGGCGATATGAATGCCGCCATCGATAAGACGAGTGGCGCTATCGCCTCGGCTGATGCGGCACTTGCCGGCTTGCAAGGCCAGGCACCGTCGCTGACGCAGGCGATCTCCCAGGGCAACGACCTGCTGAGCGAAGCTCGCACCACGGCGGTCAACTCCATCACCTCGCTCTCCAAGGCGCTCTCGGAAGGCAGCCTTGCGCTCACCAAGACGTCGGCCTCTGCGAACGCTGCCATCGGCAAGCTGACGGGCGCGGTCACATCTACGACCACCCGTATCGACAACTCGCTCGAGTCTCTTCAAGCGACGATCGACCACAATAAGGCCGTTATCGGGCACTTGGAGATTCTCGCCAATGACACGTCGACAGGTTCCGAGGAAATTGACGCGCGCATTGTATCGACCATCGATTTGCTTCGAGAGCAGAATGAAAAGCTTCAGAGCATCAAGGACGGTCTGTCCGCGCAGTCGAGCGCCATGGCGAATGACGCAGCGGCTGTTTCGGGTGCCAGTGACGCTATCAATAACGCAATTCATACCGGTGCGACCAACCTTGGCCAAGCCCAGACGGACTTGGGCCAAAACGCGCTGCCGAAGGCCTCGAGCGCGCTCGACTCTTTTGCTGCCGTTTCGGGCGACCTGACCGGTATCGTCTCGGGTATGACACCTACACTTGCAAATGCGCGCGGCACGTTGGCGCAGCTTAGCGCTACGCTCGGCCAGGCCAAGACCACGTTGTCCCAGACCGATTCCTCGCTTGCCAAGGTCCAGGACAAGCTTGCAACCGCCGCCAATGACATCGCGGCGCTGCAGACCTCCGAGTCCATGGGTGAGCTGTCTGATCTGATGGGCGTCGATGTCAATGACGTTGCCGACTTTATGGCATCTCCGGTTGAGTTGACGTCCAAGTCGATCTATCCGGTCAAGAGCTTTGGTTCGGGTATTGCCCCCTTCTACACTAACCTTGCGCTTTGGGTGGGCGGTTACGTACTCATCGCCATCTACAAGCTCGAGGTCGATCGCGAGGGCATTGGCAGCTTTACGGCGCGCCAGGGCTACTTCGGTCGTTGGATGCTCCTGGTGATCCTGGGCGCGTTACAGGCCATCATCGTTACGGTGGGTGATCTGGTCATTGGCGTACAGTGCGTCAACCCACTGCTGTTCGTGCTGGGTGGCATCGCCATCTCGTTTACGTACGTCAACATCATCTATGCGCTGTCCACCACGTTTAAGCATATCGGCAAGGCTATCGGCGTCATTCTTGTCATCGTGCAGATCCCGGGTTCGTCGGGCATGTATCCCATCGAGATGATGCCCGGCTTCTTCCAATGGCTGCATCCGCTGCTGCCCTTTACCTACGGCATTAATCTGCTGCGCGAGACCGTCGGCGGCATGTACTCGTTCAACTACCTGTTTAACCTGTGCATTCTGGGCGCGTTCTTGATCGTGGCGCTCTTTATCGGTCTGCAGCTGCGTCCGCTGCTGCTCAACCTCAACCTGCTCTTTGACAAGCAGCTTTCTACGACAGGCCTTATGATCTGCGAGTCCAATGACCTGCCGCGCCAGCGCTACTCGCTGCGCACGGCCATGCGTGTCATGCTCGATTCCGATTCGTACCGTCGCGAACTACTCGATCATGCGGTCGCCTTTGAACATCGCTACCCGTACTACATCAAGGGCGGTTTCGCCGCTGTAGTCGGCGTGCAGGTGCTGCTCTTCGTTCTGTCGACGGTTCTCGATATCGACAACAATGGCAAGATCATTCTACTGGTCATCTGGATTATCTCGGTCATTGCCATCTGCGGCTGGCTCATCAACATCGAGTACATCCGCGCGAGCCTCAACACCCAGATGCGCATCTCGGCGCTTTCGGATGAGGACCTGCGTCGCGAGATGCGCGAACACACGGCCGCCATTCCTGCCGCCCGCCACATGTTTGGCCTCAACGCCAGCGAGCGTGGTGCCAAGGACGGCGATCAGTCCACGGGCCGCTTGCCGCATATCGGCTCGCACCATAAATCTCAGGGCAGCGACAGCACAGCCACAAATGATGGAGATACCACCGCGCTTGGCAAGCACTCCAAAGGAGGTGAGGCATAAATGAAGAACATCCTGCATCTGTTTAAGCGCGATGTCCAAAACGTGTCTCGCTCCGTGATCGGCTTGGTTGTCGTGATGGGCCTCATTATCGTACCGTGTCTGTACGCGTGGTTTAACATCGCCGGCAGCTGGGATCCGTACGGCAACACCGGCAATCTTAAGATCGCCGTGGTCAACACCGACGAGGGCTACGAGAGCGATTTGATTCCCGTCGAGGTCAACGTGGGCGAAAACGTAACCGCCACCCTGCGCGGCAACGAGAGCTTCGATTGGGTTGTGCTCAACAATCGCGAAAAGGCTATCGAGGGCGTTAAGTCGGGCGCGTACTATGCTGCCGTCGTTATCCCCAAAACGTTTAGCGCTGACATGATGACGCTTTTCTCGACCGACGTGAAGCATGCCGATATCGAGTTCTACGAGAATCAGAAGGCCAACGCCATTGCGCAGATCGTGACCGAGAAGGGTTCGAGCGCCGTCCAGAGCCAGGTTAACAAAACTTTTACCGAGACCATTACGACGATCGGTCTTAAGACGGTGTCCAGCCTGCTCGATTACATGAGCACCGACCAGGTGGGTAACTTTATCGCCAACCTGTCCTCGACGCTCGGCGATTCGATTGAGGACCTGCGAGACGTTCGGGCAAATGCTTCGTCGCTGGCGGGCATTTTGAGCTCCACGTCCGATTCGCTGACGTCGGCGAGCGGCATGCTCAAGCAGACGGGCACGGTCGATGAGTCAACGAAGCAGCTGATGGAGCATGTCAAGAGCGGTATTAGCGATTCCAAGGAAGCGCTGAAGGACGCCAACGACGCCATCAATGCCGCGATTGACGGAAGCGCGGGCTCGTTTGACAACGTGTCCGCCGAGCTTGCGAAGGCATTTGATGCCGCGAATCAACATGCCTACCTTACAGTGTCCCAGCTCAACGATGCCGCGGCGGCGCTCAACACGCGTGCCGACGATATCGACGCCACGGCCGACCAGCTCCGCAGCTTTGCCGATCAGGTGACTGACGAAAAACTCCAGGACAGCCTCAAGTCTGTGGCAACATCGCTGAGCAGGATTGCTGTGGAGTATCGCAACAACGCCAAGGACTTGACGGCCACCGCGAAGTCTCTCTCTGACAGCATGGCAGAGGTTAATAAGTCGCGTGCCGAGGTCGATCAGGCCATCGCCGATGCCAAGGCCGGCATCGCGGGCGCCAAATCCGATTACGATTCCACGTTCTCGGTTAAGGCCAAGGAGCTCAAGAAGACCGTCTCGGGCATTCTAGACTCGCTCGATGGTATCTCGGGCGATCTGGATAGCGCCGTAGACGGCCTGACCGACGCATCCGGTTCGCTCGCGAAGGGTCTCTCCAAGGCTGCAAGGCTCGTCAACAAGGCTTCCGATCAGCTGGGCGAGGCGTCGGACAAGATCAGTGCCTTTAAGGACGAGCTTGATAGCGCTCTGATCTCGGGTGACCTGGCCATGATTAAGACAATGATTGGCAGCGACCCCGATGCCCTCGCCGTGTCGCTTTCCGGCCCTGTCGCACTCGACCGTAAGCCGGTCTATCCGATCCGCAACTACGGTTCGGCCATGGCGCCGTTCTACACGATTCTGTCGCTATGGGTCGGCTCGATCGTACTGGCGGCCATGATGAAGGTCTCGGTTGATGATGAGCTTATCAACGAGCTCATCCCCGTGCGCCTGCACGAGATCTACTTGGGTCGCTACCTGTTCTTTGGCGGTCTGGCTCTGCTGCAGGCAACACTCGTGTGTGCGGGCGACATCCTGTTCTTTGGCATTCAGTGCGACGACCCGCTGCAGTTTGTGCTGGCGGGCTGGGTCGCGAGTCTCGTGTTCTCCAATATCGTCTACACGCTTACGGTATCGTTTGGAGATATCGGTAAGGCCCTCGCCGTCGTGCTGCTGGTCATGCAGGTCGGCGGTTCGGGCGGTACGTTCCCCATCGAGATGACCGGTCCCGTGTTCCAGGCGATCTACCCGTTCCTGCCGTTTACCCACGGCATCAACGCCATGCACGCCGCAATGGCCGGTGCCTACCATATGGAGTACTGGATTGAGTTGGGCATCTTGGCGAGCTACCTGATTCCGTCGCTGGCCCTGGGCGTCGTCTTCCGCCGCCCGGTTATCAAAGCCAACGACTGGATCATCGAAAAGCTGGAGGCAACTAAGTTGATCTAGTTCAGCCACGTAAACGCCGTCGGAACATCGAGGTCTTCCAACCCGATGCTTTAGCGTAGTGAATTGCGTGGGCTGCTTGGTTGTTGTTACAGTAGCGGGGCGTGCCGGGGGTCCGGTGCGCCCTGCTTTTATTTGACCATGAGGCGGCACGCAGCCATACGCGTGCGGACACCACGCCAAGATTGAGTGTGAGGATGTTCCATGGCCCAATACGCTGCCAACGAAATCGAAAACATGCCCGATAGCCCTGTCGCACGGGAGGACCTGGGCGCCGGCGGCACCTCCCGCGGCGCCGGCGCACGCTCGCCGCTGTTCTGGAAGGTCTTGCTGCTTTCGATAGCGGTCATCTGGGGCTATTCCTTCACCACCATGAAGGATGCGCTCGATACCGTTCCGGTGTTCGAGCTGCTCTACATTCGTTTTCTTCCGGCGTCGTTGGTCATGCTTGTCATCTTCCACAAGCGCATCATTGCCCATTTCAACGCTCGAAACCTGATTGTTGGACTTGGCATGGGCGCGCTCATGTGGGGTGCCTACGGTTTGCAGACGATCGGCCTGGCACAGACCACGGCAGGCAAAAGCGCGTTTTTGACGGGCACGTACTGCATCTTGGTTCCGTTTGCGAGCTACGTTCTGAGCGGCGAAAAACTCACCCGCTATAACCTGGGCGCGGCGCTGCTGTGCTTGGCGGGCATTGGCTTGGTGGCGCTCGATAGCGTTGAATTCAACATCGGTGATGTCATTACGCTGGCGGGTGCGGTCTTTTTCGCCATCCAGATGGCGGTGACTGCCAAGTACGGTCGCAAAATGGACATCAACGTCATCACGTTTTGGATGTTTGTGGGCAACGGCGTGCTGAGCCTGGCAACGTCGCTGCTATTCGAGACCCAAGCGCCTCTGTCCGTGTGGACGCCGAGCTTTATCAGCGCGATGGCGTTTCTCTCGGTTGGTTGCACATGCGCGGCTCTGCTCATCCAAAACGTCGGCTTGGCGCATGTCTCGGCCTCGACGGGCTCACTGCTCCTTTCGATGGAGTCGCCTTCGGGCGTGCTGTTCTCGGTGCTGCTGATGGGGGAGGCGCTCACCTCGCGCCTGCTCGCCGGCTTCGCGCTCATCTTTCTATCGATTATCTTGAGCGAGACGCATTTCGATTTCTTGCGCCGAAAATCACACCCGCAATTGTAAACAACTTGTTGCGCCGCCCTCCCAGGGCGGCATTTTTATGTCATGCCCTTACAGTTGTACCTTGCACTTTACGCTATCAAAGTGCGTGCTGCAAAAACGTTACTGGAGGGCTTCTATGGCATCAGCTCTGTCCGATTTTCAACCGCAACCAGCGCCCCAGGCCACCGCGGCGGCGCAGGCCGCTATCGGTGACGGTCTTGTCGCAGAAGCTCAGGCTTTTGCAGACGAGCTCGCTGCATGGCGACACGATCTACATCAGATGCCCGAGCTGGGTAACAATCTTCCGCAGACGTCTGCCTATATCCAGGCACGTCTGGACGAGATGGACATCCCCCATACCACGCTAGTCGACGGTTCCTGCGTCGTTGGCCTGATCGGTGCCGGTGCGGCCGCTCAGGGCAATGGCACGTGCAAGGACGAGCAGGCCGGAACGGTCGTAATGCTCCGAGGCGATATGGATGCCCTTCCCGTTGTCGAGGAATCCGGCGAGCCCTTTGCATCCACCAATGGCTGCATGCATGCTTGCGGTCACGATATGCACGCGACGGCCCTGCTTGGTGCGGCGCGCCTGCTCAAGGCCCGCGAGGCCGAGCTTGTGGAGGCCAACGCTACCGTCAAGTTGCTGTTCCAGCCGGGCGAGGAGACCTTTGAGGGAGCACGCGCTGCCATCGCCGACGGCTTGCTCGAGAACCCGCGCCCTCAGGCGGCCTTTGCCATGCATGTCAACAGCCAGTCGCCGCTTGGCCTGGTGCTCTACGGCAGCCCGGCGCTCTCGGGTGTGTACGGTTTCCGCATCACGCTCCAGGGCAAGGGCGGCCACGGTTCCAGCCCCGAGATCTGCATCGACCCCATCACGGCCGGCGTCCACGTGCACCTGGCGCTCCAGGAGCTTATCTCCCGCGAGGTGCCGGCGGCCAAGGAAGTCGCACTTACCGTTGGTAAGTTCGCCGGCGGCTTGGCGGCCAACGTCATCCCCGACACCTGCGTGCTCGAGGGAACGCTGCGCGGCTTTGATGTTGAGCTCATGGAGCACCTAAAGACCCGCATCGCGGAGGTCGTTAACGGCGTTGCCGCAACATATCGTACGCCGGCGACCATCGAGACGCTTTCGGATGTTCCGCCGCTTGTACTCGACAGCGATATGACTCAGGCGTCGCTTGGCTACGTGGGCGCAGTGCTGCCCAAGGTGGCTTTCTTGCCGCTTTTCCATGCCATGGCGAGTGAGGACTTTGCGCTTATCTCGAGCGAGATTCCGAGTGCGTACTTTACCGTGGGCGCGGCCGTAACCGACACGGACGAACACTTTGCCCAGCACCATCCCAAGGCACGTTTTAACGATGCCGAGCTTCCTCTCGGCGCCGCGGCCTATACCGCCGTCGCTTTGGGCTATATCGCCGACCACCGGTAGCACCCAACCTTGCCTTTCAAGCCTGCGGGCATGGCCATAAGGCCTATGCCCTTGTCTTTCAAGGCAATCTTGGGCACTACCGGCGCCCGGCGCAGGCTATTCGTTTGTTAAATAAGGAGCAGTATGCCCCAGCAGCGTAAGTTCTTCCCCGGCTGGCTCGTGGTGGCCTCCGGCTTCGTGATCATGGCCACGTGCTACACGATTTTCGTCAACTGCATGAGCCTGTTCCAGCCGCTGATCGTCAGCGACCTGGGTATTTCCCTTGCGCAGTACAACGTCTCCAATGCGATCTCTACCGTGGTGAGCGTTATCGGATCGCTTGTCATTGGCCATGTTGCCGATAAAGTAAGCGGTCGCATTTTGGGCCCCTAACCGTTATCGCCACCTCGGCGGTGCTCGCGGGCATGAGCTTTGTGGGTGAGCTTTGGCAGGTCTATGTGCTCTTTGCCGTCTCGGGCTCCTTTGCGAGCGCCTGGATCGTGTGCCTGGTGTGTTCTGTTGTCATGCTCGTATTCCTGCTGGCCTCGGAGCCCATCGCCGCCAAGCTGCGCGCGAGCGTGGCGGGGGAGTAGACGTCCGTCGCTCTTTTCTGTTCGCCCCGTTCTATCCGTGGCCGCCTTGGAAGCCGAATGGATGCTCGTACCATCATTCGGTTTCCAAGGCGGCCACGGGCCTACGAAATGATCCGTTTTCCTCCGTCCCCAAGGGGTCGCGTGATCCGAAGGGGACGGAGGAAAACGGATCGCAAACAGCGGCGGCGCATCTGGCCGAACGAGTCCCCATACCCTCGTTCGGTCAGACGCGCCGCCGCTGTTTGTGTTTGTGCCGTATAATGACCGTTACCTATGACGCGATACAAAAGAAAGGTGTTTGCCCATGCAGGCACAGAAGGCGGAGGGAACCCGCGACCTTATCGGCGCCGAGATGCGCGCCTGGCAAAAGATGCAGCAGATTGCGGCCGGCGTGTTCGAGCCGTTTGGTTTTAAACCCATCGAGACGCCCGCGATCGAGCAGGTTGACGTGTTTGTCCACGGTATCGGCCAGTCGACCGACGTCGTGCGCAAGGAGATGTTCCGCGTGTTTAGCGGCGCCAACCTGGAGCGCGTCTTTACCGAGGGCACCGACACCAAGCTTAAGCCCAAGCAGCGCCTGGCCCTTCGTCCCGAGGGCACGGCCGGTGTGGTGCGCGCCGTCGTGGAGAACAACCTGGTGCCCCAGGGCTCTACGCCGTTTAAGGCCTATTACGCCGAGGCCATGTTCCGTGGCGAGCGCCCCCAGAAGGGACGCCTGCGCCAGTTCCGCCAGGTGGGCATCGAGTGGCTCGGCGCTCCCGATCCGGCTGCCGACGCCGAGTGCATCATCATGCTCATGGAGTTCTACAAGCGCCTGGGCTTCGATCTGTCCAAGCTCCGTCTGCTTATTAACTCAATGGGCGATGCGCAGTGCCGTCCGGCATATCGCGAGCAGGTCAAGCAGTTTATCCTCGATCACGCCGACGAGATGTGCGACGAGTGCCGCGAGCGCGCCGAGCTCAACCCGCTGCGCGCCTTCGACTGCAAGAACGACCATTGCCGCGAGATCATGGCCGACGCTCCGCTGATGGGCGACAACCTGTGCGATGAGTGCCGCGAGCACTACGAGCAGGTCAAGCGCTATCTGGACGCCGCCGGTATCGAGTATGTCGAGGATCCCACCCTGGTGCGCGGCCTGGACTACTACACCCGTACTGTCTTTGAGGTCGAGGCTCCCGGCGCCGGTGTCGGCTCCATCGGTGGTGGCGGTCGCTACGATGGCCTCGTTGAGCTCGAGGGCGGTAAGCCCACGGCAGGCGTCGGCTTCGCTGTCGGTTTTGAGCGCGCCCTGCTGGCCCTGCAGGCCTTTGGCAGCGACCTGGGTGCCGATGAGGCCCCGTGCGTCTATGTCGCCAACGCCGGCAAGGAGCTGCGCCAGAACGTCTTTGCCATTACGCAGGAGCTTCGCGCCGCAGGTATCGTGACCGAGGCCGACTATCAGGGCCGTTCGCTCAAGGCCCAGTTTAAGCAGGCCGATAAGGTAGGCGCTAAGCTCATCCTAGTCCTGGGCAGCGACGAGCTTGCCGCCGGCAAGGTTAAGGTGCGCGACATGGAGAGCCACGAAGAGGTCCTTGCCGATCTGGCCAACGTCGTCGAGGCGGTTCGCGAGCGCCTGTAGCGCATCTTTTTGAGCTGCGGACCCGCTAACACGTCCCGCTCGCGACGAGCGATTGTTACGGGGGTGTTTCGCATTTATGCGGAATGCCCCCGTTTGTGTATGCCGTCCACCGAGAAATACGACCATTTAGGGCAAAAACCCTTGCAATGCAGAAAATACTTTTGTGTGGTAAAGCGCAATCAGTGCCGAAAGTATTTCTCAAGCGCCTATAATGAATACCGCATGTTACGTGCATAGAAGGAGGAATGGGAGGAAACGTGGCTGAGAACCTAAGCAACCAGTCTGTACCCGAAGCCGCGGCGCGCGTCGCTGCCGTGGTCAACCGCCTCGTTAACCGAATCGGCTCGAATGCCGAATCCAGGGAGCGTCTCGCCGAGATCGAGATCCCCGAGGAGCTGCGCGACAATCTGGCGTTGTTCCTGCGCCTGGAGCGTCGTGTGCTTAGCGAGTATGATCCTGAGATCGCGGACCTGTTCGACAAAATCCTGTCGGCCGAGATTGTGGCCAATGCCGGTAACCCCGGTACCCGCGCTGCCGACGAGGCCGTCGACGAGCAGGGCGTGCCCACCGCCGACGAGCCCACCGCCGTGGCATTTCGTGAGGTCGTCGATCTGATCGACAGCCTGCCGCTCGATAAGCAGCAGGTCATTGTCCGCGCCTTTACGAGCTTCTTCCATCTGGCAAATCTGTCGGAGGAGAACTACCGTGTGGCGCAGCTGCGCGAGCGCGAGGCCGGTGCGTCGACCGATACCGAGGTCGATCCCGCCAACGAGCTCACCGTCGCCTATCACCAGCTGGTGAATGAGCTGGGCGTCGAGGGCGCCAACGAGCTGCTCGGCAAGCTTGAGTTCCATCCCGTCTTTACCGCGCATCCCACCGAGGCCCGTCGTAAGGCCGTCGAGGGCAAGATTCGCCGTATCTCCAACCTGCTGGAGGAGCGTCCGCGTCTGGGCGGCTCCGACCTGGTGGAGAACGAGCGCCATATGCTGCAGGAGATCGACGCCCTGGTGCGTACGAGCCCCATCGCGCTCAAGAAGCCCACGCCGGTCGAGGAAGCCGATACCATCATCGACATCTTCGATAACACGCTGTTCGACGTTATCCCCGTCATCTATCGTCGTTTTGACGATTGGGTGCTGGGCGACAAGGCCGGTACCGTGCCGCCGCTGTGTCCGGCGTTCTTCCATCCCGGCAGCTGGATCGGTTCCGACCGCGACGGTAACCCCAACGTCACCGCCAAGGTGAGCCGTGAGGTCGCTGCCAAGTACTTTACACACATGGTGCTCAAGCTCGAGGACAAGTGCCGCCGCATCGGCCGCAACCTCACGCTCGAGGCCACCTACAGCAAGCCTTCTGCCGAGCTCATTAACCTGTGGAACCATCAGGTCGAGATGAGCCCTCGGTACACGGCCCGCGCCGAGCTGATCTCCGAGCACGAGCCGCATCGCGCCGTCATGCTCGTCATGGCCGACCGCCTGAACGCCACCGTGCGCCGCATCACCGACACCATGTATCACAGTGCCGATGAGTTCCTGGATGACCTGCGCGTCGTCCAGCGTTCGCTGGCTGCCTGCGGTGCCGTCCGTGCCGCCTACGGTCCGGTGCAGACCATCATCTGGCAGGTAGAGTCCTTCGGCTTCCATATGGTCGAGATGGAGTTCCGTCAGCACTCCGTGGTGCATGCCCGCGCCCTCAAGGATATCCGCGAGAACGGTATCCATGGTGATCTGCAGCCCATGACGCGCGAGGTCATCGATACCTTCCGCGCTATCGGCTCCATCCAAAAGCGTTACGGCAAGAAGATGGCGCACCGCTACATCATCTCGTTCACCAAGAGCGCCCAGCATGTGGCCGACGTCTTTGAGCTTGCCCACCTGTCCTTCGCGCACGAGGAGGACGTTCCCGAGCTCGACGTGATCCCGCTGTTCGAGCAGCTCGAGGACCTCGAGGGCTGTGTCGACGTGCTCGACCAGATGCTTACGCTGCCCGTGGTGCAAAAGCGCCTTGCCCAGACCAGCCGCCGCATGGAGGTCATGCTGGGCTATTCCGACTCCTCCAAGGATGCCGGTCCTACCACGGCTATGCTCGCGCTGCACTCCGCACAGGAGCGCATCGCCAAGTGGGCCGAGAAGAACGATATCGACCTGGTGCTCATGCACGGTCGCGGCGGTGCCGTGGGCCGTGGCGGCGGCCCGGCCAACAAGGCCGTGCTGGCGCAGCCCAAGGGTTCGGTCAACTGCTTCTTTAAGCTCACCGAGCAGGGTGAGGTCATCTTTGCCCGTTACGGCAACCGCACGTTGGCCCAGCGCCATGTTGAGTCCGTTGCCGCCGCAACGCTTTTGCAGTCGGCCCCGAGTGTCGAGAAGACCAACACCGAGACCACGCAGAAGTTCTGGGATATGGCCGAGAAGCTCAACGCCGCAAGCCACGAGCGCTATCTGGACCTGCTGAACACCGAGGACTTTACACCGTGGTTCTCGACCGTTACGCCGCTGACCGAGGTCGGTCTGCTGCCGATCGGCTCGCGTCCCGCCAAGCGCGGCCTGGGTGCCAAGTCGCTCGACGACCTGCGTACCATTCCGTGGATCTTCAGCTGGAGCCAGGCACGCATTAACCTGGCCGCTTGGTACGGCCTGGGCACCGCCTGCGAGCAGTTTGGCGATCTGGACCAGCTTAAGGCTGCCTACCAGGAGTGGCCGTTCTTCCGCACCTTTATCGACAACATCGAGATGTCGATCGCCAAGACTGACCAGCGCATCGCCAAGATGTATCTGCACCTGGGCGATCGCCAGGATCTATCCGAGAAGGTCTTCACCGAGATGCAGCTCACTCGTAAGTGGGTCCTTGCCATCGTCGGTGACGAGTGGCCGCTGCAGCGCCGCCGTGTGCTTGGCTGTGCCGTTCGCGTGCGCAACCCCTACGTCGACGCCCTGTCCATCGCCCAGGTCCGCGCCCTTCGCGAGGTGCGTATGAACCAGGACGAGATGGCCGAGGAGAAGAAGGCCGAGTACATGAGCCTGATTCTTTCGACTGTGACCGGCGTCTCGGCAGGATTGCAGAACACGGGGTAATCGATAGCCCTGTAGTCGTCCGGGCCCGCCATAGGTTTACTTTTAGGCACGTCCTCGGACATGCAAGAAGCCCTCGCTGCGCACTTCGTGCGGCGAGGGCTTCTTGCGTCCTGCGGAGTGTGCCTAAAAGTAAACCTATGGCGGGCCCTGCGATGTCCGGTCTTCGGCGGATTACTGGCTGGGGGAATAATGGCGCGCTTCGCGCCTAATGTGGGGTGCGGCGAGGGCTTCTTGCGTCCTGCGGAGTGTGCCTAAAAGTAAGCTAATGGCGGACCCTGCGATGTTCGACCTTTGGCGGATCAGCCGCTGGGTGAGGGTGGTGCTTGGGGCGGCGTGCAAAAAACGGAGTTTTCAGCAGCTATAGATTGATGTATAGGACCATAGGTGACGTTTGCGGTCTTTGTTGATGCCTTTGCGCGCCAATTGGGCCTTGTCAATGTTCAAATATGGATGGTTTCTTGCTGCATGCTGTCTAGAAGGGAAGAACCATGGAGGCTTCTTGGCTTTCGATAGGCCTTTAGCTCCAAAGACTTATCTCGCGATGCTGAATACTCCCAAAAATGCACGCTCAGGAGGGGGCTATCCTGTTACGATTCGAAACCCATGCGTCATTCTATGCAGTTTATTGACTAATTTATGCAAGATAGCTTACACGCGCATGCCATAGGACTGATGTTTGTCTCGGCGCCGTTAAAGCCATCCTGTCCATAGTGTCTTTTGCAAGCGGCCGCGGTCCCGTTTGGGGTCGCGGCCGTTTTGTTGTGGGTCAAATATGAACGTTGTGTTAATGAGTCGGTGGACGGTGGTGTTTTTCGGTGAGCGGCGTATCCTTCCAACGGTTTATCTAGTGTGTCAGTTGAAAGGAAGAGGGCGCTCGTCATTGTTTGAATGTGAACTGCCGTTTGACCACAAGACGTTGCATCTGGAGCTCGAGGATAAGAACTTCGTGGGTGTGATGGAAGGTCATCAAAACGAGTTTAAGACTACAAAATCGCAGGAAGAGCTGGTAGAGGAGTCGCTTGCCAATCCTTATGGCTCGCCTTCACTCGAGGAGCTTTGTGCTGGCAAGAAGGATGTTGTCATCATTAGCTCCGACCATACGCGCCCCGTTCCCTCGCGTGTGACGATGCCTATTCTGCTGCATCACATCCACTCCGCTGCGCCTGAGGCGCGCGTTCGCATTCTTGTTGCTACGGGCATGCACCGTCCGTCGACGCACGAGGAGCTCGTCAACAAGTATGGCGAGGAGATTGTTGCCAACGAGGAAATCGTTATGCACGTCGCGACTGACGACAGCATGATGAAAAAGATCGGCACCCTGCCTTCTGGTGGCGAGTGCATCATCAACAAGATTGCCGCCGATTGCGATCTGTTGCTTGCCGAGGGCTTTATTGAGCCGCACTTCTTTGCCGGTTTCTCCGGCAGCCGCAAGTCCGTGCTGCCCGGCGTCGCCAGCTACAAGACCATCATGTACAACCACAACGGTCAGTTTGTGAATGATTCCCACTCGCGTGCCGGCAACCTGTGCCACAACCATGTGAGCGAGGACATGTTCGCCGCTGCCGAGATGGCTCACCTTGCCTTTGTGCTTAACGTGGTGCTCAACGGCAAGCACGAGGTCATCGGCTCCTTTGCCGGCGATATCCACAAGGCGCACGAGGCTGGCTGCGAGTTTGTGAAGAGCCTTGCCGGCGTTGAGCCCGTCGAGTGCGAGATCGCCATCACTACCAACGGCGGCTACCCGCTCGACCAGAACATCTACCAGGCCGTGAAGGGCATGTGCTCTGCCGAGGCCACGCTTCCCGAGGGCGGTGTGATCATCGACGTCGCCGGTTGTGCCGACGGTCACGGCGGCGAGGGCTTCTATCACAACATCGCCGACAACGATCCGGCAGAGTTTGAGCGCGCCTGCATCGACCGTCCTAAGGACGAGACCCTGCCCGACCAGTGGACGAGCCAGATTTTCGCCCGCATCCTGGCGCATCACCCTGTGATTATGGTCACCGACCTGTGTGATCACCAGATGCTCAAGGATATGCACATGACGCCGGTCAACACTATCGAGGAGGCGCTCAAGCTCGCCTTTGAGATGAAGGGTGCCGATGCCAAGGTGGCCGTCATTCCTGATGGCCTGGGCGTTGTCGTCGCTCAGCACTAGTACGCGGCCTAAACGAATCGTTTATAACCGACAAGAAAGATAAGGTTTTATGCTTACCAAACTCCTCTGCGAATTCGGCGCAACGGCCCTCATGATCATCTTTGGCGTGGGCGTGCACTGCGATACCGTGCTTAAGGGCACCAAGTATCAGGGCTCCGGCCACATGTTTGCCATCACCACCTGGTCTTTTGGCATCTCGGTTGCTCTGTTTATCTTTGGCGGCGCCGTGTGCATGAACCCCGCCATGGTGCTTGCCCAGTGCATCGTCGGCCTGGTGCCGTGGAGCAGCTGCATCCCCTTCATGATTGCCGATATGCTCGGCGGCTTTGCGGGTGCCGTGATCGCGTGGCTTATGTATGCCGATGAGTTCAAGGCTTCCGATGGCGTCGTCGATCCCATTGCCCAGCGCAACATCTTCTCGACCAACCCCACTACCGAGGGCACGAACTATGCTCGCAACTTCTTCTGCGAGGCTATCTGCACCTTTGTGTTCATCAGCGCCATCCTTGCTGCCGCTAGCCGCGCTGGCGAGAACGTCCTGATGCTCGCCATCTGCGTCGGTCTGATCGTTTGGGCTGTTGGCATGGGCATGGGCGGCATCACCGGCTTCGCCATGAACCAGGCTCGTGACCTTGGTCCTCGCATGGCCTATCAGGTGCTGCCGATCAAGAACAAGGCTGACAACAACTGGAAGTACGGCCTGCTTGTTCCTGGCATCGCGCCGTTTGTCGGTGCCGCTCTGGCTGCGCTGTTTGTGCACGGTTTCTTGGGCATGTTCTAGTCTGAGGCTACATAGGTTGTCCGCTGCCCGCATGGGGTAACTTCCCGGCGCGTCCTCGGACATGCAAGAAGCCCTCGCTGCGCACTTCGTGCGGCGAGGGCTTCTTGCGTCCTGCGGAATGCGCCGGGAAGTTACCCCATGCGGGCAGCTGCGGGATCCTAGTTGTGTTCGAACAAGCAACCCAACATATAAATCTGAATTTGGATGGGAGGGGCTTGTTGCTGATAGGGGCGTTGGGCTGTTGTTGACACTTTGGGATGCGTGGCGCCCTGGGTTGGGGCGATGCTTTGGGATGATGTTCTTACTTAGTTGAAGAGGGGTTTTATGGCCGATAAGTAGTCTTTGGCTACGTCGGCTTTGTCTGCTTGGAAGTTATGCCAGGCCCACCATTGGACCATTCCTACGAAGCTTGAGGCTATGTGGTGTAGTAGGAAGCTGCGGTCCATGGTGCTGGCGGGGCCTGCGGGGTCGGCGGGGACGGTTTCGGCTGCTCGTGACATGATGGTCTTGCGTAAGCAGTCGGCGAAGACGCGGGATCCGGCGCCGGCTACGAGGACTCGAACGCCCTGGCGGCGCTCCCAGAGGTTGTTGAGGATATGCTCGACCTGCACGAGTGGGTCGTCGAGCGGCGTGCCATGATCGTCGAGGGCGTGGGCGCAGATGTCGCTCACGAGCTCGGACAGTAGGTCGTCTTTGCTCTTAAAGAGGCCGTAGAATGTCGCGCGGCCTACGTGAGCGCGCACGATGATGTCGCCGACGGTGATCTTGCCGTAGTCCTCTTCGCGTAGCAGCTCGGAGAACGCCGCGACGATGGCGGCGCGGCTTTTTGTCTTGCGGGCGTCCATGGCTATGCGTCCGCGTGAACGAGTAGACAGCGGAGCGTGCCGGAGCAGCCCTCGTAGGGGCGCTTACCGGCGCCGTAACCGACGGCCTCGATGCGGTAGCGTGAGGGCAGTTGGTCGGACGTGCGCAGCGCGGCGACGATGGCGGCGCCCGTGGGCGTCACGAGCTCGCCGGCGACCGGTGCAGGCGTGAGGGCGATATTGCCCGCCTGGCACAGGTTGACGACAGCGGGGACGGGAATGGGCATGAGGCCGTGGGCGCAGCGGATGGTTCCGTGGCCCTCGGAGAGCGACTCGACCACGATGTCCTCAATACCCAGGTCGTCGAGGCAGATGGCGACAGAGCAGACGTCGACGATGGAGTCGACGGCGCCCACCTCGTGGAACATGACGGTCTCGGGCGTTTTGCCGTGAGCCTTGGCCTCGGCAGCAGCGAGTGCGGTAAAGATGACGAGAGCGCGACGCTTGGCGCCATCGCTTAGCTGCGAGCCGTCGATGATGGCGGTGACGTCCGCCAAAGAACGATGGTGATGGTGGTGGGCGTGATGATGATCCTCGTGGCCATGGCCGTGGGCCTCATGATCATGTTCATGGCAGTGACTGTGCTCGTCGTGGTCATGATGGTGGTGCTCATGCTCGTGCGTGTGCTCGACAGCTGCTTCGTTGCCGTAGAGCCAGGCCATGTCGTGGTCATGGTTCTCGAGCTCCTCTGCCAGCTGAACGTCAAAGTCGCAGGCGTCGATGCCATGCTTGTTTACGCGTGTAACGGCAACCTCAAAGCCGTCGACCGGCAACGTGGCGAGCTGTTCGCGCAGGTGCTCCTCGCTGGCGCCCAGATCGAGCAGGGCCGCGACGGTCATGTCGCCGCTGATGCCCGAGGTGTCGTCGATGATAAGCGTGTGCTGATGGTTGGACATGGAATGCTCCTTAACGGGCGCGGGGCGCGCCGGCGCTCAGATGATTGATAAGACTTGCCTGGTAGGCGGCACCGAAGCCGTTGTCGATATTGACGACCGATACGCCGCTGGCACAGGAGTTGAGCATGGCGAGCAGCGCGGCTACGCCACCAAAACTTGCGCCGTAGCCCACGCTGGTGGGAACGGCGATGACCGGACAGCTCACCAGACCGCCGATAACGCTCGCCAACGCGCCCTCCATGCCGGCGATGGCAATGACCACCTGTGCCTGGGCGAGTTCCTCGGCATGCGCGAGCAGGCGGTGCAGGCCGGCGACGCCTACGTCGTAGAGGCGGTCGACTTCGTTGCCATAGAACTCGGCCGTCAACGCGGCTTCTTCGGCGACGGGCAGGTCGCTCGTGCCGGCGCAGGCGACAACGATGCGTCCGTTGCCGGTAGGGGAGGGCTTGCCGCCCACGAGGGCGAGCTGGGCGTCCGGGACATACCCCAGGTCGATGTCGTTGCCGAGAAGCTCAGCGGTGTGCGTGGCTTTTTCGGCATCCAAGCGCGTGACCAGGATGCGCTCCTGACCGGCATCGCGCAGCGCTTCGATAATGGCGGCGATCTGCTCGGCGGTTTTACCGGCACCGTAGACAACCTCGCCGGCTCCCTGGCGTACCCCGCGTGAAAGATCGAGCTGTGCAAAGCCCAAATCGGCGGTTGGCGCCGTCTGGATGCGCGTGAGGGCGACTGCCGGAGTGACTGCTCCGCCGGCAACATCGCTCAGCAATTGCTCAAGATCTTGCTTATCCATCTATGTTCCCTTCGACGGCGCAAAGTCTAGCACTCAAAGGGTATGTTTCCGAACACTAAGACAAAATTGTTCGGAAACTTTAGGACAGACTGATTCAATTGTTAGACGGATCGGCTAGTCACGCAGGATGATGTCCATGGCGAGCATCAGGTTGCGCTCGTCGATGGCAAATGGGGCGGCTTCGCGCGTCTTGGGCTTGGCGCAAAATGCGATGCCCGTGCCCGCGGCCTGAATCATGGGGATGTCGTTGGCGCCGTCGCCGATCGCGACGGTATGGGCCATATCGACACCGCACTCAACCGCCCAATCCAGCAGCTGGATGAGCTTGGACTCTTTGGTCACAATGTCTGCCGCCAGCTTGCCGGTGAGCTTGCCGTCCACGACCTCCAGACGGTTAGCGAGGCAAAAGTCGATGCCCGCGGCGGCCACAATCTTATCGGCGACCTCGTGAAAGCCGCCGCTTACCACGCCGACCTTCCAGCCCTTGCTGTGCGCCGAGCGCACAAGCTCCAGCGCGCCGGGGGTAAACGTCACGCGCTCGAAGGTGCGCTCGAACACACTCTCGTCCAAGCCGGCAAGCAGCCCCACGCGTTCCTCGAGCGCCTGCTTAAAGTCGAGCTCGCCGCGCATGGCGCGTTCGGTGATCTTCGCCACTTGCTCGCCCACGCCGGCTTCCTCGCCCAACAGGTCGATGACCTCCTGGTTGATGAGCGTGGAGTCGATATCCATAACGATGAGGCGTGCAGTCATGGCGGGCCTTTCCGAGTGCAGTTGTATTGGGGCACATTGTCGCACGTGGCGCGCATCGGCGACGGCCACGGTGCGTCAATTGTTTCGTCTCCGTCAAGTCTTTGGGCAAGAGTTACTTTTTCGCGGCACATCGACACAGGTGCGATAAGATAGAACGCCATGTCTGGCTGCGCGGTTTACGCAGGCTGGGCAAATCTGTACGACGCCGCCCGGAACGACACGGGGCGGCACAGATCCATAAAGGAGGATCACTGGTATGAGCCAGACCCGTCCCATTGACGAGCATTCCATGCACACCCGTACCTGCGGCGAGCTTCGCTTCGAGAACGTGGGCGAAGAGGTCACCCTCACCGGTTGGGTGAGCCGTCGCCGTGACCACGGCGGCCTTATTTTCTGCGACCTTCGTGACCGCGAGGGCATCACGCAGCTCACCTTCGACCCCGAGCACTCCGACGGCGACGCCTTTAAGATCGCCGAGACCATGCGTCCCGAGTGGCCCATCAAGATCCACGGCGTCGTGCGCTCCCGTGGCGAGGAGACCACCAACACCAAGCTCGCGACCGGCGAGATCGAGGTCCTGACCGACCACGCCGAGGTGCTCAACACGTCCGTCACCCCGCCGTTCCAGATCGAGGACGGCATCGAGACCAGCGAGGACACCCGTCTGCGCTATCGCTATCTGGACCTCCGCCGTCCCGAGATGATGGCTAACCTCAAGCTGCGCTCCGACTTTACCTTTGCCATTCGCGAGGCGCTGCACAACCGTGAGTTCATGGAGGTCGAGACGCCCTCCCTGTTCAAGTCTACGCCCGAGGGCGCCCGCGACTTCATCGTTCCCAGCCGTATTCAGCCGGGTAACTTCTACGCCCTGCCGCAGTCCCCGCAGCTCCTGAAGCAGCTGCTCATGGTCGGTGGCGTCGAGCGCTACTACCAGGTTGCCAAGTGCTTCCGCGACGAGGACCTGCGTGCCGATCGTCAGCCCGAGTTCACCCAGGTCGACATCGAGATGTCCTTCGTGGACCAGAACGACGTTATGAGCGCGCTCGAGGAAGTTCTGTCCGATGCCTTCGGCCGCATGGGCGTCGAGATGCCCACGCCGCTGCGTCGCATGAACTACTGGGAGGCCATGGACACCTATGGCTCCGACAAGCCCGATACCCGCTATGGCATGCACCTGGTCGACCTGACCGACATCTTTGCCAACTCCAAGTTCAAGGTCTTTGCGACTGCGGCAAACGAGGAGGGCTCTGTCGTCAAGGCCATCAATGCCAAGGGCGCCGGTGCCTGGGCACGTGCCAAGATCGATAAGCTCGCCGGCGTGGCTTCCACGTTTGGCGCCAAGGGCCTGGCATGGATCGCTTTCCGCGAGGACGGCTCCATCAACAGCCCCATCGTCAAGTTCTTCTCGGACGAGGAGATGGCTGCTCTGCGCGAGCGCATGGACGTCGAGCCTGGCGACCTTGTGATGTTCGCTGCCGGCCCGCGCCTACTCTCCGACGAGATCCTGGGCGGCATGCGTTCCCACATGGCCAACGCGCTCGAGATCAAGCGCGAGGGTCACGACTTCCTGTGGGTCGTCAACTTCCCGCTGTTCCACTGGGATGAGGACCGCAAGGCCTATGCTGCCGAGCACCAGCCCTTTACCCTGCCGACCGAGACCGACATCGCCAAGATCGAGGCCGACCCGTTGGCAGCTGGTTCTTGCACCTACGACTTTGTCATGGACGGCTTTGAGGCCGGCGGCGGCGGTATGCGTATCCACAACGCCGAGATGCAGATGTCCATGCTCAAGCTCCTGGGCTTTACCGAGGAGCGCGCCGAGTCTCAGTTTGGCTTCCTCATGGAGGCTCTCAAGTTTGGTGCGCCCCCGATGGGCGGTTTCGCTTTGGGCCTGGACCGCGTGTGCATGCTGCTTACCGGCTCCGACTCCATCCGCGACGTCATGGCGTTCCCCAAGACGGCCAGCGGCTCCGACCTCATGTCGGGTGCCCCGAGTGCCGTTAGCGGCGCCCAGCTCAAGGACGTCAGTCTGCGCCTGATGTAGGGAAGCGGCTACATATTGCCTGTAACGAGGGAAGGACGCGTGCCTTCCCTCGTTTTTTATGCGCCGAGGTTGAGAGGGCTTGGGATGACCGGGCGTCGCGGAAAGCGTGCCCCAGAATTCGGCAAAATAATGGGGCACAGTTTCCGGTTGAGCTGTCTAACGGAAACTGTGCCCCAGAACGAGCGCTCAAAACGGGGCAGGCTTTCCGCAACAACTGTCTGGCGAAAAGCCTGCCCCAGTTTCTTATAGCGAGTCTCTCTGGATCAGCTGCATGTGCATCACGGAGGTGGTTGGCTCGGCACCCTTAATCATGTCGAGCGCAATGTTGGCGGCCATGTGGCCTTCTTCGCGCAGGGGCTGGCGGACGGTCGTGAGCGCGGGGACGCAGCGCGTCGCAATCTCGTGATCGTCGAAGCCGACGACAGAAACGTCCGCAGGAACGGATAGGCCCGCCTCGTTGAGTGCGGTGATGACGCCAGCCGCGATACGGTCCGATCCGCAGAGCACGCCATCGAAAGCGATCTCGCGCGCGAGAATCTGGTGCATGGCCTGATAGCCGTCTCCGCTGTTCCAGCCGGTATAGATAACGTTTGCGTCTGGGAGGTCTTCGCCCAAGACGGCGCGGTAGCCGCGCAGGCGGTCGGCAACAGCGGGGTTGTCTTGCGGTCCCAACACGGCGACGATATCTTTGCGCCCGCGATCCTTTATGGCGAGTGCCGCAAAGCGTCCGCCCTCTTCGTCGTCAGAGTAGACTGTCGAGAACACATCGCGATAGGGGTGGCCCTCGAGCTGGCCGCACAACACGGTGGGTACGCCCAGCTCGCACAGTACCTCGAGCAGCTCGCTGCCCTTGTAGGGGGAGACGTCGATCACGGCGTCGAACGAGCGGCGCTCAAAGTGCTCGCGTGCGCGGTTGCGCTCATGCGTAGAAGACGCCTGCAAGATAACGGGCAGATAGGACGACTCCGACAGTTCCTCGGTAATGCCGCTCAAAAACTCGCTATAGGTGGGGTCGCTGAAGAGTTCACTTAGGGGCTCGGTCACGAGCACGGCGATGATTTCCGTGCGCCCGACAGCGAGCGCTCGGCCACGAGCGTTGGGGACAAAATTGACTTCCTTGGCCGCCGCGCGGACGCGCCTTTTGGTTTCCTCGCTAATGCGGGGCGAATCGTTGAGAGCGCGCGATGCCGTGGAGCGCGACACGCCGGCAGCTGCGGCAACCTCGGCAAGCGTAGGTGCGGCGCGAACTGGTTGGGTCATGGCGTCTCCTGGAGAATGCGGTCGATGTTGTCGCTGATACGGGCTGGTGCGGATACAGCTTACTATAGTGCGCCTGAACAGCGTTCATGATATCCGGTGACCGGTGTCGTTTTGCAACCAAGCCGCAATCGAATACGTCTCGTATGGGTGAGATATCAGCGGGCGTGGCGGTTGCCTACGAGCTTGAGAACGATGTCTTGCGCTGAGTTTCGATACTCAGGGTGACATAAGTGTCGCGGTTGTACAACCGGTTGCACCGTTAATCCGACCAAATCGACCGTTCAGCGGACAACCGGTTGCACAAGAATCACTACGATGACGAAGGAGCATCACCATGGACACCATTAACGATTGGGAAAACCAAGCGCTCACCCATAGGAACCGCCTGGCACCCCATGCGTACTTTATGGGTTATGAGACCGCCGATCTCGCTGCAACGTACAGCCGCGAGCTGTCGCGCGGGTTTGTCCAGCTGTCCGGCTCGTGGCAGTTCCGCCTCTTTGAGGGCCCCGCTGCCGTCTCCAACGAGGAACTCTCCACGTACAAGCCCGAGTGGGATCACGTGGAGGTTCCGCACCTGTGGCAGGTGGACGGCTATGGCAACCTTGCCTACACCGACGAGGGTTTCCCGTTCCCGGTTGATCAGCCGTTCGTTCCCTCCGACGACCCCACGGGCGTCTACCAGCGCATCGTCAACCTTCCCGCCGTTCCTGCCGGCGCTCGCGAGATCATTCGCTTCGACGGCATCGAGAGCTATGGCGAGCTGTACGTCAACGGTCAGTTTATCGGCATGACCAAGGGTTCGCGCCTGTCTGCCGAGTTCGACGTGACCGACGCGCTTGTCGAGGGCGACAACCTGTTTGCGGTCAAGGTCCTGCAGTACAGCGATGGCAGCTATATCGAGGACCAGGATATGTGGTGGGCCTCGGGCATTTTCCGCGATGTGTACCTTGTGCAGCGTCCCGCCGCGCACCTGGTCGACTTTAGGTTCCGTACGCACCGCGAGGGCGATACCGCTCTGATTACGCTCGATACGGTGGCCGAGGGCGCTACCCGCGTTGTGTTTACGCTCAGCGATGGCGAGAACGTGGTGGCTACGGGTGAGTGCGTCGACGGCCATGCCGAGTGCAGCGTGACCGATGCCCACTTCTGGAATCCCGAGGACCCCTTCCTCTACGACCTTACGTTTGAGGTCTACGACGGCGACAAGGTGAGCGAGTACGTCCCGCATCGCCAGGGTCTTGCCGAGGTGACGGTCGAGGGCAATCATATCTACCTCAACGGCACTTACTTTAAGATGCATGGCGTCAACCGCCACGATCACGACGATCACAAGGGCCGCGCCGTGGGCCTCGATCGCATGCGCCGCGACCTGGAGCTCATGAAGCAGCACAACATCAACGCGGTGCGCACGTCCCACTACGCCAACGACCCGCGCTTTTACGAGCTGTGCGACGAGTATGGCATCATGCTGGTCGCCGAGACCGATATGGAGAGCCACGGCTTCGAGAATATCGGCAATATCGCCCTGGTCACCGACGACCCGGCATGGGAGCCGGCCTACGTCGACCGCATTGAGCGCCTGGTGATGCAGGAGCGCAATCACGCCTGCATCATTATGTGGTCGATGGGCAACGAGAGCGGCTATGGCTGCAACATCCGCGCGATGTACGCCAAGGCTCACGAGCTCGATGGTCGTCCGGTCCATTACGAGGAGGATCGCAACGCCGATACCGTCGACGTTATCTCCACCATGTACTCCCGCGTGTCGCAGATGAACGACTTTGGTGAGCATCCGTTCCCCAAGCCGCGCATCAACTGCGAGTACGGTCACTCCATGGGCAACGGCCCCGGAGGCCTGTCCGAGTATCAGGAGGTCTTCGATCGCTGGGATTGCATCCAAGGCCAGTTTATCTGGGAATGGTGCGACCACGGTCTGGCTGCTGTGACCGAGGACGGCATTGCCTACGATATGTATGGCGGCGACAACGGCGATTACCCCAACAACAGCAACTTCTGCATCGATGGCATGGTGTTTCCCTGGCAGCAGCCGAGCCCGGGCCTTACCGAGTACGGCCAGGTCATCTGCCCGGTTCGCATGGCTTATGACGCCGAGGCGGGCGAGCTGACTGTCACCAACAAGCGCTGGTTTACCACCCTCGAGGATGTCTGCCTGTCGGCGGAGACCCTGGTGGACGGCGACGTGGTCTGCCGCAAGACGCTCATGCCCGGTGCGGTTGCCCCCGGCGAGTCCGTCCAGCTTCCGCTGGTGATTCGCGAGGCCGCGGTAGGCGAGACCCTGCTGACTGTGCGCGCCTACACCATGGCCGCTCACGTCTGGTGCGAGCCGATGTTCCAACTGGGCGCAAACCAGTTTGCCATCGCAAACCATCCGGCGCCGGCCATTGCGGCTCCCACTCGTCCTGAGCTTACGGTCGAGGAGACCGAGCAGGAGATTCGCATTCACTCCCTCAACGGCGAGCTGACCTTCAGCAAGGTAAACGGCACCGTGAGCGAGTGGAAGGCATCCGGCCGTGACGTCATGGCCTCTGGTCCCCAGGTTGGTTTTTGGCATCCGCTCGTCGACAACCACGCCCAGGAGTACGACTCCCTGTGGAAGGACAACTTCATTGATGTAATGCAGACGTCCACCCGCAAGGTTTTTTGGAAGCAGGACGGCAATGCGGTCGTCGTTACCGTGAGCCAGCGTATTGCTCCTCCCGTCCGCGCGTTCGGCATGCGCGTCGAGCTTGTCTACACCGTGCTTCCGAGCGGTCGCGTCGACCTCAAGGTTTCCGGCGAGCCCTACGGCGACTATTCGGACATTATCCCGCGCATCGGCATCTCCTTTGAGGTTCCCGGTTGCGATCGTGCCGTCGAGTGGTATGGCCACGGCCCGGGCGAGAACTATCCGGACTCGCTGCGTGCCAACCCGGTCGGTCATTACCGCACTACGGTCGACGACATGTTCACGCCCTACGTTATGCCTCAGGACTGTGCCAACCGCGAGGGTACCCGCTGGGTTGCCCTGCGCTCTAGCCACGGTGATGGCGTGCTGGTGACTCGTCCGGGCGACGCCGCTTCCAACCCGTTCTCGTTCTCGGCATGGCCCTATAGCTGCGAGGCTATTGATAATGCCAAGCACGTCTACGACCTTGTTCCGGGCGACACGGTCACGGTTAACATCAACGACCAGCTGCTCGGCCTTGGCTCGAACTCTTGGGGTTCCGAGGTGCTCGATTCCTATCGCACCCGTTTTGAGAGCTTCAGCTTTGAGGTGTCCCTGCGACCGCTGACGTCTGCCGATTTGGCTCAGGCGCTGGCACCCATTAAGGAGGCATAAGCCATGCATGTCTTTAACTCGCGCGCCGATTTCGACGCTCAGATGAAGTCCGTCAAGAAGTGGATGCGTACCGGACAGGCGCTCGACGGCGTTTCTGAACTGCAGCACGATGTGGCGTACTCCATCGGCGACTCGCTGGTGTATTGGTGGGTGAACGCCCACGAGGCGGCTACCGCCGATCTGGTCGGTCACCGTCGCTACCATGCCGTGCTCGCTCCGCTCGACGGCGACCTGACCGTCGAGGTTGCCCCCAAGGCAGGCCTCACCTGCACCCGCGCTTACAGCGATATCGATGATCGCGAGCGCTTTGAGGGGGCGGGGGAGACCGTGACGATTCCCGCCGGCGGCGTTGCCGTCGTTGAGATCGACGAGGCTTACCGTGTTATCGCCGAGGCTTCGGATCCCCGCGTCGTGGTACTGCACGTGACGGTCGAAGGTTATTCCTTCCCCAACAAGTAGTATTCGTCCGTTTGGACGTTTGCTTCGCGCCGTTAAGGGGGATGGCTTTGTTGACTCCCTTTTCCCCATTCCCCTTAGCAGGTGCGCCGTCCGCGATTGCACTTGCAGCTCGGACGGTTTTGGATGACATTTAATAGATGATTGGGAGGGCTTATGAGCTCTGAAAAACGAGGAACGATCGGTTCGTTCGCTCTGCTGGGCATGACGGTCGCCGCCGTGTTCGGTATCAAGAACATCATCAACAACAACGCGGCCATCGGCTTGGCAGCTGCGCCGTCGTTCTTCTTCGCCACGCTTTTGTACTTTGTCCCCTATACCCTGGTTACCGCCGAGTTCGTCGGCCTCAACAAGGACTCCGAGTCGGGCGTGTACGCATGGGTTAAGACCTCGATGGGTGGTCGCTGGGCGTTCCTGACGGCATTTAGCTACTGGTTCGTTAACCTGTTCTTCTTTGCGTCCGTCCTGCCCAACGTCATCATCTACGCGAGCTACGTGTTCTTTGGTGCCAACGCCGAGCTTTCGCAGCTGTGGATCACCATTATCGAGATCGTCGTCTTTGCTATCGCCACGTGGGTTTCGACCAAGGGCGCTAAGTGGATCGGCTCCATTTCCTCCTTCGGTTCGACCGCAGCTCTCGGCCTGACCGCCGTGTTCATCCTGCTGTCCCTGGCTGCTGCCTTTGGCGGCGTTGAGTTCGCTACGGCTCCTACTCCCGCTAACATGGCTCCCGACATGAGCAACTTCGCAACTGCGTGGGGCTTCTTCGGTACGCTTGCCTGGATCATCCAGGGCGTTGGCGGCGCTGAGTCTGTCGGCGTGTTCCTTAACGACCTTAAGGGTGGCGTCAAGGCCTTCGTGCGCACCGTCGTTATCGCCGGCCTGACCATCGGCCTTCTGTATGCAGGCGCTTCGCTGCTGGTTAACCTGTTCATCCCCGAGGGCAGCGTTGCCATCTCCACCGGCATCTTCGACGTGTTCGGCGCTGTCTTTGCCCACTTTGGCATTCCTATGGAAGTGTCCACGCGCGTCATCGGCTTGATCCTTCTCGCCGCTACGCTGGGTTCCCTCATGATGTGGACCTCCGCTCCCATCAAGGTCTTCTTCACCGAGATCCCCAAGGGCGTCTTTGGTAGCAAGATCGTCGAGCTCAACGAGCACGGCATTCCCGCCCGCGCTGCCTGGCTGCAGTTCGCCATCGTCGTCCCCATCCTGATCATCCCGGCCCTGGGCTCCGGTAACCTCGACGACCTGCTCATGATCGTCACCAACATGACGGCTGCCACCGCTCTGCTCCCGCCGCTGCTGATCCTGCTTGCCTACTTTATGTTGCGCAAGAACTTCGACGCTGCTCCCCGTGGCTTCCGCATGGGTTCGCGCACCTTTGGCCTGGTCATTGCTGCATTCCTGCTTGTGGTCTTCTGCTTCGTGCTTATCTGCGGCACCATTCCGCTCGATCAGCCGCTGTGGCTGACGCTGGTCTACAACGTCGGCGGCGTGGTTGTCTTCCTGGGCCTTGCCGTGATGTGGTACAACCGCTACATCAACCGCCTGCGCGAAACCGATCCCGAGGCTGCTGAGAACGAGCTTCGCCCCTCCGTCCTCGACATGATGGAGTAGCGGCTAGGATTAATCTACGGCTGTGGAATAAATCGATTCCCTTTCCTAAGGAGGGGCCTTACGAGGCCCCTCCTTTTGTGTTTTGGAGCATGGTTTTGGACCCTGTGGGCAAAAAATGCCAAATATGAGTACTGTTGCAAAAGAGGTGTCATATTTTTCGGCCTGTTCTGAGTAAAAATGGACTCAAAATCAATTTATCTAACCCCCTTTAAAGGGCGTTTGACGGCTTTCAACCTCTTCGAATCGCTTAAAGTAAGCAATTTGCTCTCGATTTTGCTGCTACTAAATTGGTGGCAGTACTCATATTTGCCACTTTTTGCCCACGAGGTGCTCAGAGGAGCTCCCGACAAGCATCTAACGCTACAATAGCTACCACGTGGCTGGGTTTGCCGGCCGAATGTGCGATGTCGTGGGAGGGGACATGGTCGAATTTACGAAGACGATTAAAGATCCGTTGGGATTGCATGCCCGCCCGGTTGCGCTGCTTTATGACATTATCGCCAAGCATCGTAGTGACGTGTCGGTTTCGATTGGCAATCGTCATGTCGATGGCCGCGACGTTATAGGGCTCATGGCACTCTGTGGCGAATGTGGCGAGGACATCGTGTTCCGCGTTTCGGGCGTGGATGAGGCCTCGTGCGTTACGTCGATTAGAAACCTCTCGCTTTAAGCATGACGGGGCGCGGCAAAGGACAGCTCTTTGCCGCGCCTTTTTGTTTCGTATAGGAAACTTTTTCGAAAAACTGAACAGGACCCTTTCAAAAAAGTTAACCACGTGCTAGTTTACTAAAGCGAACATAGACGTGGTTAACTTTTATCGCGTCGATGTTGAGGACGAACTGACGTTAGGAGCAACTCATGTCTTGCGGACCGCAGATGCCGGCCATGCCGCTTTCGATGGTAAAAGCGGGCGAAACCGTGCGCGTGTCTCGTGTAAAGGGCAATGAGGACATGAAACACCACCTCAAGGACCTCGGCTTTGTCGAGGGCAACGAAATCCACGTGGTGAGCTCGAGTGGTGCCAATATCATCGTCACGGTGCTGGGCGCACGCTTTGGCATCGATTCCAAGGTTGCCATGCACATCATGACCGTCGGCTAGTCTGCAGCATTTCATAAAAACCGAAAGGGGGACAAGAGGATGAAGACGTTGGGTGACGTTAAGGTGGGCGAGAGCTCCACCATCGTCAAGCTTCACGGTGAGGGTGCGCTTCGCCGCCACCTTATGGACCTGGGGCTCATCAAGGGCACTTCGTTCAAGGTCGTTAAGGTTGCACCGCTCGGTGATCCGGTCGAGATCAACGTGCGCGGCTACGAGCTTTCCATCCGCAAGGAGGAGGCCGCCGTCGTCGAGGTCCAGTAAGGGCTCGCGGCGTATATTTCTGCAGATAAAGTTAGGTATTTCTAACTTAATGCAGCATTTTTGAACCACATTATCCAGCCCGTGCGGAGAAAGCAGCGCGGGCACACAAGGAAGAAGGATTGAATGGCGGATTCTCAGATCCATGTCGCGCTGGCGGGTAACCCCAACTGCGGCAAGACCACGCTTTTCAACCTGATCACGGGTGCCAACGGCTACGTTGGCAACTGGCCCGGCGTCACGGTTGAGAAAAAGGAGGCCAAGCTCCTAAGCGACAAGAACGTTACCATCACGGACCTCCCCGGCATCTACTCGCTTTCCCCCTACAGCCCCGAGGAGCAGTGCTCGCGCGACTATCTCATGAGCGGCGAGCCCGATGTGGTCGTCCAGGTGGTCGACGCCACCAACCTCGAGCGCAACCTGTACCTGGCGCTTCAGGTCATCGAGACCGGCCTGCCTGTGGTCGTTGCCCTCAACATGGCCGACTTGGTCGAGAAGAACGGTGACAAGATCGACACCGCCAAACTGTCCAAGAAGCTCGGCTGCCCGGTCATGATGATCTCGGCTCTTAAGAACAAGGGTATCAAGGAGCTGTTCGAGCAGGTCAAGAAGTCTGCTGCTTCCAAGGGCCAGGTGCCGGAGCACAAGTTCGATTCCTCCATCGAGGACGTTCTTGACCACATCGAAAACAATCTGCCTGCGAGCGTTCCCGCTAACAAGCGCCGCTATTACGCCGTCAAGCTGTTCGAGCGTGATGCGGACGCCTGCAAGCTCATCAACCTCACCAAGGAGAAGGCCGCTCGCGTCGAAGAGCTGGTCGCTCAGTGCGAGCAGGACTGCGACGATGACGCCGAGTCCATCATCACCGGTGAGCGCTACGGCGTGATCGCACACATCATCGACGAGTGCCTCACCAAGGCCCCGGCCAAGATGAGCACCTCCGAGAAGATCGACCGTGTGGTTACCAACCGTATCCTGGGCCTGCCGATCTTTGTGGTCATCATGTTCTGCGTGTACTACATCGCCGTTTCCACCCTGGGCGGAACGGTGACCGACTTCACCAACGATCAGCTCTTTGGCACCGACGGTTGGTATGTGCTCGGTCAGGGCCGCGATGCTTACGATGAGGCTGTCGAGGCCGCGGGTGACGACGCCGACTCGGTCGACCCGGCACAGTACGGCCCCTATGTCCCGGGTATCACCACCATGGTGCACGACGCCCTCGTGGCGGGTGGCACCGAGGACGGTGGCCTGGTCGATTCGCTGGTCTGCGACGGTATCGTTGGCGGCCTGGGCGCCATCTTCGGCTTTGTGCCGCAGATGTTCCTGCTGTTCGTGATGCTGTCCTTCCTGGAGGACTGCGGCTACATGGCCCGCGTCGCCTTTATCATGGACCGCGTGTTTCGCCGCTTTGGCCTGTCCGGTAAGTCGTTCATCCCCATGCTCGTGTCCTCAGGCTGCGGCGTCCCCGGCGTCATGGCCACCAAGACCATCGAGAACGAGAAGGACCGCCGCATGACGGTCATGACCACCACGTTCATCCCCTGCGGCGCCAAGCTGCCGATCATCGCCCTGCTCATGGGCTCCATCATTGGCGATTCTTCCACCACCGCCGCGTGGATCAGCCCGCTTTTCTACTTCCTGGGCGTCTTTGCCGTCATCGCCTCGGGCCTCATGCTCAAGAAGACCAAGCTCTTCGCCGGCCGTCCGACCCCGTTTGTCATGGAGCTTCCTGCCTACCACTTCCCGGCGATCCGTTCCTGGGCGCTGCACGTGTGGGAGCGCTGCTGGGCCTTTATCAAGAAGGCCGGCACGGTCATCTTTGCGTCCACCGTCGTCGTTTGGTTCCTCTCCAACTTTGGTAGCTATAACGGTTCCTTTGGCTTCCTGCCTGCGATGGACGGCATCCCCGAGGAGTTTATGGACTACTCCGTGCTTGCCATGCTGGGCAACCTGGTCGCTTGGATCTTCGCCCCGCTCGGCTTTAGCACCTGGCAGGCCACCGCGCTGACTGTCTCTGGCCTCGTCGCCAAGGAGAACGTCGTTGCCACCGCCGGCTCGCTGCTGTCCGTCGCCGACGCGGGCGAGACCGACCCGAGCCTGTGGACCGCGTTTGCCGGCATGTTCCCCACCATGGGCGCTTGCGTTGCCTTCGGAGCCTTCAACCTGCTGTGCGCTCCGTGCTTTGCCGCCATTGGCACCATCCGCAACCAGATGGATTCCGGCAAGTGGACTGCGATCGCCATCGGTTACGAGTGCGCCTTCGCTTGGGTGATCGGCCTGTTCATCAACCAGTTCTACAACTTGCTTGTTCTTGGACAGTTTGGTATCTGGACGATTGTGGCCATCGTGCTGCTGGTTGCGATGCTCTTCCAGATCTTCCGTCCCATGCCCAAGCATGCATGGACCGACGAGGACGAGACCAACACTGCTTCCGCCGCAGTTTCCGCTTAAGTCCGAATAAGGATTAACCCCTTTCCACGAGCCCGGGTGTCCCAGCGACACTCGGGCTTTTTGGTGGGGGAGATATGGCGTTTCCGCAGATAAAACCGACCAAAATAAACCGTCCCTATTTGGTAGGTGGAGAATGGGGTAAAGTAAGTGATGGTTAACTAGAGGAGGCTTGCTATGGCACCTATCGATATTGTTGTACTGGCTGTTATCGGCGTTGCGTTTGTCGCGGTATGCGTGCGCATCTACCGCAAGGGCACCTGCGCCGACTGCGCTCAGGGTGGCGTTTGTACGGGGCATTGCTCCAACAAAAAGACGTGCGCTGCACTTAAGGGCGTAGACAAAATCGCCGAAGACTTGGGCCGCGGTATTCATTAGCCGACCGGCGTTTGGGTATGTTTGGCCGCGGATACGGCGGTTGCTGATACGATAAGTACGTTAGCAACTGCCGCCGAGCGGCTTAAACGAAAGGAACCCTGTATGGAGTCCTCCGCCTATCCGATGCTCTTTAGCCCGATCAAGGTCGGTACGACCGAGGTCAAGAACCGCGTCTTTATGCCGCCGGTGTCCACCAACCTGGCCGATCATGGCTATGTGACCGACGATTTGGTCGATCATTACCGTGCCCGTGCCAAGGGCGGCGTGGGCCTCATCATCACCGAGGTCGTGACGGTCGAGCCCACCTATACCTATCTGCCGGGCGACATGTGCTGCTACGACGACACGTTTATCCCCGGCTGGGAAAAGCTCGCCGCCGCCGTGCATGAGTACGGCTGCAAGATTATGCCGCAGCTCTTCCACCCTGCCTACATGGCTTTTAACGTTCCGGGCACGCCGCGCTTGATCGCTCCGTCCTTTGTGGGCCCGTCTTACGCCCGCGAGGCACCGCGCCCCATCACGGTCGATGAGATCCACGAGCTCACGCACCAGTTTGGCGACGCTGCCGTGCGTATGCAGAAGGCTGGCGTCGATGGCGTCGAGGTCCATGCGGCGCACGCCCACGGTATGCTCGGCGGCTTTTTGACTCCGCTCTACAACAAGCGCACCGACGAGTACGGCGGCTCGCTCGACGCCCGCATGCGCTTCTTGCTCGAGGTCATCGCCGAGATTCGCGAGCGCTGCGGCAAGGACTTTATCATCGACGTCCGCATCTCGGGCGATGAGTACACCGATGGCGGCCTGACCCTCAACGACATGATCTACGTCTCGCGTCGTCTGGAGAAGGCCGGCGTCGACATGATTCACGTGTCGGGCGGTACCACCATCAAGCGCGGCTCCGCAATTCCCGCCGCTGGTACCCAGCAGGCCTCGCACGCCGCTTGCTCGCGTGAGATTAAGAAGCACGTGAACATTCCCGTTGCCACGGTCGGCCGCATCAACGAGGCCTGGATCGCCGAGGAGCTGATCGAGGACGGCGCTGCCGACATCTGCATGATGGGCCGCGCCAATCTGTGCGATGCCGAGTTCTGCAATAAGGCCGCTGCCGGCAACGCCGACGACATCCGCCCCTGCATTGGCTGCCTGCGCTGCCTGAACGGCATTATGTTCGGCAAGCGCATCTCCTGCACCGTCAACCCGGACGTGGAGCGCGACGAGGCTGGCTACGAGCCTGCCGCCGAGGCCAAGAACGTACTGGTTGTGGGTGCCGGTCCCGCGGGCATGGAGGCGGCGTTCATTGCCGCCAAGCGCGGTCACAACGTGGTGCTCGTGGACAAGCAGGACGAACCGGGCGGCGAGATGCGCATCGCGGCCGTTCCGCCGGCAAAGCAGGAACTCACCCGCGTGATCAAGTATCAGTATCGTCGCCTGGCCGAGGCCGGCGTGAAGTGCGTATTTGGCACCGAGCTTACTGCCGAGGACATTCAGCGTGACTACGCCGGCTACGAGGTCGTCCTAGCTTATGGCGCCGAGCCCATCGCTCCGGCCTTCATGCAGGGCTTTAAGCAGGTTATGACGGCTGACGACCTGCTGGGTGGCAAGGCTTTCCCGGGCAAGAAGATCGTCATCGTGGGCGGCGGCACCGTTGGCTGCGAGACGGCCGATTACTTGGCCCCGTTGGTCAATGACCTCTCGCCGGCCAATCGCGATGTCACCGTTATCGAGATGACCAAGACGCTCGCCGCCAACGAGGGCGGCGCCGGTCGCGCGGTGCTCATCACGCGCATGCTCTCCAAGGGCGTTCACGTGCTGACCGAGGCCAAGGTGACCGAGATCACCGAGGACACCATCAGTTACGAGAAGGACGGCGAGGTCCGCACCATCACCGGTGCCGATACGCTGGTGCTTGCCATGGGCTATCGTCCCAATACCAAGCTGGCCGACGACCTTGCCGCTGCTGGCGTTGCTGCCCACGTACTGGGCGATGCCCAGAAGTGCGGCAACATCCGCGATGCCATCGGCGACGGCTACAAGATTGCCTGCGAGCTCTAGTCAACCCCTTGGTGCGTGGGGGGACAGGTTGGTTTGCACCAAGTTGATGCATGTAAACCTGATTCCATTGCGCCAGTCGATAGCAAAACACGGCGGCCGTCCCGTTTTGGGACGGCCGCCGCTTGCGTTTTATCAAAGAAAGATCATTGTCGAGCCTTAAATGCCTTTTGTCTGTGCGACTTCCGCAATCATGTTGCGGTTGTACACCAGATGCAAATACATCGCGTCGTGCGCTGCAGTGGGGTTGCGCGCGGCGATGGCGTCGGCCACGCCACGGTGAGTGTGGATGGTCTCCTCGACGAGGTTGCCGCCATCCCAGGGCGGCTTCATGGAGTAGCGCCCGTACGCATCGAATTGCTCCTCTCATAGATGTGCGGCACAAAGAGCCCCGAGTTCATGCGAACTCGGGGCTCGTTTCGTTTGGATTGCAGATGTATTGACAGGCGAAAACAGTCTGCGTCCGATATTGAGCCATACGAAAGCGAAATTATGCGTCTTAATTCCGTACGCAAATCAAGACGAAAACCGTTTACGTCTTGGATAAATCAGTACGCAAACGGTTTTCGTCTTATAATACGGTCATGAATAGTACGAAACGAAGAGGTTGTGCATATGGTTGTTAGAGAGAGCCCTACAGTCGAATACAAGGAAAGCGTTACGCCGACGTTTCTTAAAACGGTGAGCGCCTATGCAAACTACGGGACGGGCAAGATTGAGTTTGGCGTTGATGACGAGGGCGTGGTTGTCGGCCTTGCGGATCCGGTCGCAGAGTGTCTCCGCATCGAGAACATGATTAATGACAGCTTGGACCCCGCTCCCCGTTACACGCTCGAGCCCGATGAGAAACACGGGACCGTAATCCTTACGGTTTATGAGGGCCAGGACAAACCCTATCGAAGCAAGGGAAAGGCCTACAGGCGAAACGATTCGGCAACAGTGGAGGTCGACCGGTTTGAGTATGGCAGGCTGACGCTCGAAGGCAGCAACGTAACGTTCGACGCGCTCACGTCGGCTCGCCAGGACTTGAGTTTTCACACGCTCGAGCATAAGTGTGTTGAACATCTCGGCATTTCTGAACTAACGTCGGATATTATGCGCACGCTTCGCTTGCTCGGCAAGGACGGCTATACCAACGCTGCGGCGATTTTGGCGGATAAGAATGATTTTCCGAGCATCGATTGCGTCCGTTTTGGTGATACCGAGGATGTGATCTTGGATCGCGAAGCGGCGACAAATGTATCCGCAATTGAGCAGGTGGACAGGGCGGTAGCTATGTTTGCACGCTACTACCGTTATGAGCGTATCGAAGGGATGGAGCGCGTCCAAACCGATCGAATTCCTCTCGAGGCGTTTCGCGAAGCTGTCGCAAATGCTTTGGTGCATCGGACGTGGGACGTTCGAGCGAACGTTCAAATTGCCCTGTACGATGATCGCGTCGTTGTGACCTCTCCTGGATCGCTGCCCGCCGGTTTGACGACGGAGCAATACCTGTATGGGCAGATATCCGTGCTCAGAAACCCCATCGTTGCAGAGGCCTTCTTAAAGCTGGATTACATCGAGAAATTTGGTACGGGAATCGCGCGCATTAGACGTGCCTATCGCGATTCGATCAATCAACCAATTTTTGATGTTCGCGGCGGCATGGTGGCCGTCACATTGCCCGTTACCGATGCCCTTGAAGGGTCCGAGGAAGAGGTCCAGGTTCTCAAAGCCTTGTCGGGCGGTCGAATTATGTCGCGAAGCGAGATTGAAAAACAGACGGGGCTGAGCCGCATGCGGACGTTGGCGGCACTCGAATCTCTGCTTGAACGGAATGCAATCGTAAGGCAGGGAACCGGGCGGGCCACGAAATACGAGCGCTCATAGTCAAAAAGAGCCATGGTACAAGACGGACCCCAAGCCAGCGTTGGCTTGGGGTCCGTTATATCCCGGATGGTAACGGGCCGATTATTGTCAAGTTATAGCAAAGTATAGCGACGTTCAGCAAAGTATAGTGAGATATAGCAAGCCGTATAGCGCGCCTTGATTATCAACCGTCCGTATTTCACAGCAACTTATAACAGGCTCGAGGTACCAATTTGGGGTGCAGTAGTGCTGCGCCACGAAAAGGGCCTATCTACTACGTTTAAGCCGCAGGGATCAACCATAGTCGGCTTTTTCGAAAATCGACAAGCTGTCTACCTGCGGTTTTGTTTTCACGGTTTCGGTATGGCCGAGGCTATCCGTGTTAACGTAGTAGATGGGCCACTTTTGTGACAGGGGGGCCGATCTGCGGGCCAGGGTAGCTAAAAGAGCCCCGTCCCAAAAAGACTGATTGGGAGCCGGGGCGTGTCGATGCGATAGTATTACGTGGTGAAATTCGACAAACCGTGAGCTTCATCCGAGGGCTTTATGGAACAACACCAGCATAATCAGAGCCTGCAAGACCAGGCATACAACGCATTGCGCTCCAAGATCATCTATGCCGAGCTCAAGCCCGGCACGCGCCTTTCGGCGATTGGTCTGGAAAAGGAGACGGGAATCGGGCGCACGCCCATTCGCGAGTCCTTTGTGCGCCTGCGTGAGCAGGAGCTGGTGGAAACGCGTCCCAAAAGCGGCACCTATGTCTCAAAAATCAGCATGGAGCGCGCCGAGAACGCCTGTTTCTTGCGCGAGAAACTCGAGAGAAGCGTGCTTATTAAATGCTGTTCGGCCGCCTCGCCTGAGCAAAAGCATCGGCTCGAGCAGATTCTTGCCGAGTCTGAGTCACTCGACCATGGCGAAACGCGTCGCTTTTTCGATCTGGACAACCTGTTTCATGAGACGTGTTTTGAGATTGCCGGTCGTCACATGTTGTGGGATTGGATGAAGAGCGTCAACACGCATTTTGAGCGATACAACTGGTTGCGTATGGTGTCGCAGGATCTGGATTGGGAGCCGATTCGTCGGCAGCATCGCCGGATTCTCGAGGCCATTAAGAGGGGCGATACCGATGCGGCGAGTTATCTGGCAGAGACGCACTTGCACCTGATGCCCGAGGAGCAGGGCCCGGTTATCGCCTTACATCCCGACTATTTTGAGCTGCCTAAAGACTCGAATAACTAGCCCATCATCGCATCTGCTCGAGACGCAAAAACGACGCTGCTCACCTACAGCGTTTTGCAACCGAGATTTTTAAAAAAATGCCTAAAATGGCTCAGACCGCCGACAATTGGGAAACGGGGTGCGTTATGGCGCAGATGAGAATCAAGGACATTGCCGCCGAGGCGGGCGTGAGCCCGGCCACGGTCTCGCGCTATCTCAACAACCGTCCCGGGCAAATGACCGAGGAGACCCGTGCCCGCATCGCGGCGGTTATCGAGCGCACTGGCTATCGCCCACGTGCCGCCGCGCGCAATCTGCGGAGCTCGCGCACCAACCTCATCGGCGTGATCCTGGCCGACATCGCCAACCCGTTCTCCAGCGCCATGCTCGAAGGACTTTCCGCCAGCGCCGCTGCGCGCGGCTGCTCGCTCATGACGGCCATTAGCGGCAGCGACCCCGCCAAGGAGGCAGAGTCGCTCACCAGGCTTATCGATGCCGGCGTGGACGGCCTGGTCGTCAACACCTGCGGAGGCAATGACGAGGCGATCGCCGCGGCAGCGGGACGTCTGCCTGTTGTGCTGCTCGACCGCGACGTTGCCGACGGCGGTGTCGATCTAGTGACATCTAACAACCGTGAGCTGGTCGCCGGTCTGGTAGACGCCTTGGCCGCTGCAGGCAGCGAGCGCCTGTGCCTGCTCACCGAGGCAAGCGACGACAGCCCCGTGCGTCGCGAGCGTGCCGAGGCCTTTGCCGACGAACTTTCGCGACGCGGCCTTGCGGGTGAGGTCGTCACCCTGGCCGACGGTGGCGCCTCGGGCGTCGGCCGCTTGGACGAGACCATCCGCGGCTATGCAGGCAAAAAGCTCGGCCTCATTGCCGTCAACGGTCTGGTCTTCCTGCGTCTGACCGAGGTGCTGGCGCAGCTTGGTCCCTCGCTGCCGGCGGGGCTCAGGATCGCGACGTTTGACGACTACCCCTGGAACCATGTGCTCTTTGGCGGTGTGACCACGGCAGCGCAAGACACCATCACCATTGCCGAGCGCGTAGTCGAGCGCCTGTCCGAGCGCATCGACGTCGTTACCACCACGGTGGGCGAGGCCGCAAAGCTGGCGCCCAAACGCATCGAGATCCCCGGTCACATCGAACACCGCGCATCAACCTCGCGCTAACCACTCGTTCGCAACGGCCTGTTCGCGCACGTTTTTTGAGCGCTTGATACGCTTTAACCCTGCGGAAACATTTTTCTGCGATAGTATCTGCGATATAGACCAGTCGAAACCCGCCCGAAAGAAAGGGGAGCGACATGAACCAGCAGAACATCGATTACGTACTCCGCTCCGTAGAGCAGCGTGACATCCGCTTTGTGCGTCTGTGGTTTGTCGACATTCTCGGCCGCCTCAAGAACTTTGCCATTAGCCCCGAGGACCTCGAGGTCGCTTTTGAGGAGGGTATTGGCTTTGACGGCTCCGCCATCGAGGGCTTTGCCACGCCCGAGGAAGCCGACATGCTGGCGTTTCCCGATGCTTCGACCTTCCAGATCCTGCCGTGGCGCCCGAGCCACAACGGCGTCGCCCGTGTGTTCTGCGACGTGTGCACTCCCGATTGCAAGCCGTTTGCCGGCGACCCGCGCGATGCCCTGCGCCGCATGTTCCGCAAGGCCGAGAAGGCTGGCTATCTGCTCAACGTGGGCGCCGAGCTGGAGTATTACTACTTCCCCGACGAGCACACCCCCGAACCGCTCGACAACGTGGGCTACTTCGATCTTTCGGTGAGTGACGCCGCCCGCGACCTGCGCCGCAACACGGTCCTCACGCTCGAGAAGATGTCCGTGCCCGTGGAGTACACCTTCCACGCCGCCGGCCGCTCGCAGCACGGCATGAGCCTGCGCCATGCCGAGGCCCTAAGCATGTCCGATGCCATCACCACGGCCAAACTCATCATTAAGCAGCAGGCTTACGAGAGCGGTTGCCACGCCTCTTTTATGCCCAAGCCGTTGGCGGGCGAGGACGGCAGCGCCATGTTTTTGCATCAGTCGCTGTTCGACCACGACGGCAACAACGTCTTTTGGGGCGAGGACGACGAGAAGTACCATCTTTCCGACATCGCCAAACACTACATGGCCGGCATTCTGGCGCATGCCCGCGAGATTAGCGCCATCACCAACCCCACGGTCAACTCGTACAAGCGCATCACCACGGGCGGCGATTCCGTGCCGCAGTACGCCACGTGGGGCCTGCGCAACCGCGCGAGTATGGTCCGCATCCCGGTCTACAAGCCCGGCAAGCAGCTGTCCACGCGCATCGAGCTTCGTAGCCCCGACCCCATGGCCAACCCGTATCTGGTCAACGCCGTCACGCTGGCGGCTGGTCTGGACGGCATTGAGCGCAAGCTGGAGCTCCCGCCCGAGGCCACGGCCGAGACGCTCAAGCTTACCGGCCGCCAGATGGTCGAGGCCGGCTACACGCCGCTGCCGCGCTCGCTCAAAGAGGCGCTCGACGTGTTTGAGGACTCGCAGTTTATGAAGGATGCCCTCGGCGAGCACATCCACAGCTTCTTCCTTAAAAAGAAGCGCGACGAGTGGCATAAGTTTGAGTCTACGATCACCGAGTGGGAGATCAAGCACTACCTGGCGAACTCCTAATCGCGCTGGCTTGTTCCAGTACGATTGAGCTCATTTCTTTGGAGGCCGATATGTCCGAAAAGAGTGCCCTGTTCATGGCGCGCACGACGCGCTTCCACGAGTTTGCCCGCAGCTTGACGACCACCCTGGGTGTCGAGGTGAGCCTGGCAACTCCCGATTCGCCGACCGCGGCGCACGACTTTGACCTGCTGATCCTCGATTCCGACGGTATCCGCAGTGACCGCATCGATCAGATTGCCAAGTGGCTTGACGATCGCGGTGGCGTTCCTATGCTGGTGATCGTCGACGACGAGGCCCTTGGCACCCTTCGCCTGCCGAATCACGCGCATGCCGACTTTGTATGCCCCACGGCGACGCCCAACGAGCTCAAGGCTCGAGCGCAGCGCCTGATGGGCGAGGAAGAGACCGTCACCGCCGACGATGTGCTCAACATCGATAACCTCGAGATTAACCTGGCCACCTACCAGGTGACGCTCGATAACGAGCCCATCGACCTGACGCTGATGGAGTACTCGCTGCTGAGCTTTTTGGCGACGCACCCCAACCGCGCCTACAGCCGCGAGGTGCTGCTGCACCGCGTGTGGGGCTTTGAGTACTGCGGCGGCACGCGCACCGTCGACGTGCACATTCGACGCATCCGCTCCAAGGTGGGCCCGCAGATCGCGGCGCACATCACCACCGTCCGCGGCGTGGGCTATCTGTTTAAGGACTAGCAAGTAAATAGAGGAATGTGAGGGTACCGGAGATTTCTCCAGTACCCTTTTCTCATTTAGGGCGAAAAGAAGACCTTTCACCGATTAAAAGTGTGTCAGTAAAAACAATATCAAACGTATAACACTATCTAGCAAATATCATCTAGTTACCGTATCTCCCTACTACACGGATGGAGGAAGAAATGCGTTATTCGAGAAAGGTGATTGTCGGATTCATAGTGTTGCTTGCCGCCCTGATGTCTCCAAGGTTGGTTTTTGGAGACGACGACTTAGTCCGTGTCACACCGCAAATAGCTGTGGAGCAAGCGTAAGCTTTCTTTGATGATGTATCGGATGAGCCGGTGACCGCTTGTGACCCAGTAAAAATGGTGAATTCCGATGGGGAATCAATCGGGTATATCGTTCGTGCGAAGCGGGATGACGTTAACTATGGCTACGTCGTATTTGATTCAGAGCGATCTTGGTGGATCAGCGAATACTGCTTGGCTCCGAACGCTCTTTTACCTATCGAGAGTGCAAGCGAAGAAATTGCACTCCTCGCATCCTCGGATAACGTCGTTGCGTTAAAGATTGACGAGCTAACTGTTGGCGTTGCCGACTTAGATAAAAACATTGTTTTAGACGCAAGTGGAAAAAAAGTACCAAATAAATTGTCCTCGGGAGGCAATCGCAGCGGATCGCCGGAACATTTCGATGACGTTTTTGTATCTGCCAAGGATTTGTATAAACAGGGATATGTTGTTGATGCGAGCAAAACGGTTTCGGGAATAATAACGCCAACGCAAACAGAAGTTATCAAAGAAACGGGGACTTATGCTTGCGCTGTTTCGGCAATGTTTGCAGTTAGCAGTCACTATGTGACTTTGAACCGCCTTAAATTGTCCGATTTATACTCGGAGCTTTGGAGGCTGTCGGGGACATGGGAAGAAGAAGAAGGAAAGAAATATGATCAAGCGACTGGTCTGTACTTTACTCAAGGCAAGACTTCTCCTGACAAACCCGCTCCGGCCTTAAAGGAGTTTTGTGCAAGACGAGGCAAGGAGCTTGAGACGTCATTCGTTTGGTATCCGTCATGGGATTCCTTTAGGGTGAATACCGACTCGGGGAATCTGAGTATTTTCTCTGGAAGGCTCCGGTCAAATGGCAGCGGGCACGCAATGGCAGTTGTGGGCTACGTGGCAATGCATAACACATACTCGAATGCCAAGAAGTACCTGCTTGTTGTTTGGAATGGATGGACAAACCAGCTACAGTTTCTTCCATATGACGTATCAATTTACACGTCTCACGATGGCACATATTGCAAGGGTTGATTGTACTCGTGAACGGCGACAAGTTCATTCGAAGGGCAATGCTCCTATTGGTGCTTTCCTTTGCTTCGCTCACCGCAGCGAGCTTCTTTCTGTTAAGGGCGACTAATGGGGGAGAAAACGACACGGTTGTTGCAGTCGAGGTGCGCGCTCTATCGGATGTTCATAACGGGCAATTTGAGGCGCTTATGCCAAGTGGTTGCCGTAAGAGAATCGATATGCGCCGTAAGTCAAGTTCCGGATATGTCTCAGGGTTGAAAGCAGGTGATAAATGGATTCTAGTTTTTGTGGAAGATAAGGAACTTGACGGGACTGTTCTGTATCCCCATTCGGCTGAGAAAGTCAAATCAAGTAGACAAGGGGAATGAAGAATGATTGATAGAAAGCAGTTCTTAGGTCTGATGGCGGGGGCTCCTATTTTGATGCGAGCCGGGATGGCAGAAGCCGTGGAGTTGCCGGACGCTCAGAAGCGATTGACGCTCGTGGTCGACACGGTGGTCAGAGATGAAAATGGCAATGAAAAAACGCGAACAAGAAGCAGAGAGACTATTTTCACGCCACAGAGAGACTATTTTCACGCCAGAGAGCAAAACTGTGTCTGCCGACGCTATGGCCGGTGATGTCATAACAATCCAGAGGGAATCAGATGAAACGTTGCCGCTGCTTGCCAAGATTGAGCTCACAGTCGCTTATTATAACGATAAAACAGAAATTGAGATTCGTTCCGGAAAGTACTCGATAGTCCAAATCGATCCGCTTGTGATGTATGCAAACGCTTGGTACGCGCTCATGCAGAAGGATAAATACGTGATGAATAACTTCACGGAAAGCGAAGCATCATATGAAACGGGGTGGGGGCCAACGCCATACGACGCGGAGAAAGATAAGTGGACGTGCGGATCAGGCATGGGCGCGACGATTACGGACTTCATTAACGATTCAACATATAGCTTTGCTATCGACTGTTATATCGAATAGACATGACGGCATAGAACGAATTGGCCTATAAGCATGTCATTACTTAAGCAAAGCTGAAATCTTGGCATCTAGTGCTCGGGACTGCCCAGCTTGGGGTACAACTCAACGTGAACAATGATGGCCCGCCACGTGTTTGGCGGGCCTTTGGTTATTTGACGAAAGGATCGCAGCCATGAGCGAGAACGATTCCCAGCGTCCCCAGGATGCGGGCAACGCTGGCGAGACCCAGCAGCAGCCGCGTGTGCAGGTGGAGTCGACGCCTGCCGGCAGCAACATTCCCTACGTGCAGGCTTACGACACGCAGACCGGCCAGCCGCTGGGCGGCCAGCAGGTTGTAAACAAGCACACAGTGGTCAAGACCAAGACCAAAAAGCTGCCGATCTTTATTACGGCGCTCGCCGGCTGTGCCTGCGGCGCCCTGCTGGTCATCGCGCTCATTATGAGTGGCACGCTCAACATTGGCGGCGGAAAGAATGCCGTGACGGCGGGTGCTTCGGGTTCGTCGACGCAAAAGATTACAATCGACTCCGAGGACACCACACTTGCCGAGGCCGTTTCTGCCAAGGCCCTGCCCTCCGTGGTTTCCATTACCGCCACTTCGAGCGGCAGCCAGAATGGCTCGCTTTCGCAGTCTGCCGACGAGTCGGACAACTCGGGCAGCGTCGGCTCGGGCGTGGTGCTCGATACCGAGGGCCACATCCTCACCAACAACCACGTGGTCGATGGCTATGACCAGTACGTGGTTACCATGGACGACGGCACCACCTATGAGGCCGAGTTCGTGGGCAACGATGCTTCGAGTGACCTGGCCGTCATCAAGCTCAAGGACGCCGACGCCTCCAAGCTCACGCCGATTGAGATCGGTGATTCCTCCAAGCTCAACGTGGGCGAGTGGGTTATGGCCATCGGTTCGCCGTTTGGCAACGAACAGTCTGTCTCCACGGGCATCGTCTCGGCGCTCTATCGCTCCACGGCCATGAGCTCTACCAGTGGCAACACCATCTACGCCAACATGATCCAGACCGATGCCGCCATCAACCCGGGCAACTCCGGCGGCGCGCTCGTCAACGACAACGGCGAGCTCGTGGGTATTAACTCGCTCATCGAGAGCTATTCGGGCTCCAGCTCGGGCGTGGGCTTTGCTATTCCCGTTAACTACGCCAAGAACATTGCCGACCAGATCATCGACGGCAAGACGCCGGTGCATCCGTACATGGGCGCTACGCTTTCGAGCGTCAATGCCCTCAATGCCCGCACTAACAAGCTGAGCACCGATAGCGGCGCGTATGTGGCGAGCGTCGTTGAGGATGGTCCTGCCGCCAAGGCCGGCATTCAGGAGGGTGACGTCATCACCAAGCTGGGCGACGACGAGATCACGAGCGCCGATGGCCTGATCATCGCACTGCGCAGCCACGAGGTGGGCGAGAAGGTCGAGATCACACTCATGCGTGGCAAGGAAGAGAAAAAGGTCACGGTTGAGCTGGGCTCCGATGAGGAGCTGCAGAACCAGCAGCAGGACGACAGCGCGACCGATACCGGTAACGGCGGTATTACCGACGAGCAGCTGCGCCAGTATCTGGAGGAGCTGCTGGGCCAGCAGGGCCAGGGCCAGGGCTACGGTCAGGGTTTCTAACGAGCCGTATCGCACATATCGAAGCCAGAGGGGCTGTCCCACCAACGCGGGACAGCCCCTCTTTTCTTATTGATCCGTTGGGGACGGAGGAAAACGGATCGCTTGGGGCTGACAAGAGGCCTGGTCCGGAATGGTCTGGACAGTTAGTTCAGATACGTATAAATCTGGGGCAGCTTGGGATGCGTTTTAAGCAATTTTTGATTGGGATGGGGCTCGAATGGGTGTTTGGAAGGGAGAGTGGGACGTTTACATGGTCTCGAGGAGCCCAAATTAGTTGAAACAGGGGTGGTCGTTCTTGATTCGGCTCTAGGATTTATACGTATCTGAACTAACTGTCCACCCCAGTCTGGCGGCTGCCGATTCGGTGCGGTTCGAGACCGCTATTCGGCCTCATTGCGACCGGTGGTACTCTAGTATCCGTTTGAAATCGAGCGAAGGAGTGCCGCTATGGAGCAATCGAGCCTGTTTGGTGACGGCGTGGACATCGATACCGAAACGCCCGCGAGCGCGGATACCGCTGCACCGGCCGATGCCCGTGCCCAGGCGGCAGCGCGCGCGGCCGAGCTGCGTCACGAGCTCGATTACCACGCCTATCGCTACTACATGCTCGATGCGCCCGAGATCACGGATGCCGCCTTCGACAAAATGCTCGTTGAGCTGCAGGAAATCGAGGCGACCTACCCCGACCTGGTGACGCCCGACAGCTACACCCAACGCGTGGGCGGGTACGTGAGCGAGCAGTTTACGCCGGTCACGCATATGGCGCGCATGTATTCCATGGACGATGCCATGGATCTGGACGAACTTGACGCGTGGCTCCAACGAACCGAGGATGCGCTTGGCGCAGGTAGCGTCACCTATACCTGCGAGCTTAAGATTGACGGTCTGGGCGTGGCGCTTACCTACCAAAACGGCACCTTCGTGCGCGCGGCCACGCGCGGCGATGGCACCACGGGCGAGGACGTATCGCTCAATGTGCGTACCATCAAGGATGTGCCCATGCACCTGTCCGAGCCGGCGCTCACTCATATGGGCGCCGACCGCGAGCGCACCATTGAGGTACGCGGCGAGGTCTACATGCCCAAGGGCAGCTTTGTTCGCCTGAATGAAGAGGCCGATGCCGAGGGACGCGACCCCTTCGCCAACCCGCGCAACGCTGCTGCAGGATCCTTACGCCAAAAGGATCCCAAGGTTACGGCGCGTCGCGACCTCGCTACTTTTATCTACGCCATCGCCGATACCGACCCGCTGCACGTTCACAGCCAGCGAGAGTTTCTGGACTGGCTGCGCAGCGCCGGCTTTAGCGTCAACCCCAACGTGGCACGCTGCGCCACACCCGCCGAGGTCCACGAGTTCTGTGCCCAGGCGCTTGAGCACCGCGGTGACCTGGACTACGACATCGACGGCGTGGTCGTAAAGGTCGACAGCTTTCAGCAGCAGCTTGACCTGGGCTTTACTGCCCGCGCACCGCGCTGGGCCATCGCCTTTAAGTTCCCGCCCGAGGAAAAGCAGACCGTCCTGCGCGAAATTCGCATCCAGGTGGGCCGCACCGGCGTGCTCACGCCGGTCGCCGAGTTCGACCCGGTGATGGTTGCCGGCTCCACCATCGCGCGCGCCACGCTGCACAACATCGACGAGATTCGCCGCAAAAACGTGCGCGAGGGCGACACCATCATCGTGCACAAGGCGGGTGACGTGATCCCCGAGGTCGTGGGGCCGGTGCTCGACAAGCGCCCGGCCGATTCGGTCGACTGGCACATGCCCGAGGTCTGCCCCGTGTGCGGCAGCCCCGTGGTCCATGAGGATGGCGAGGTTGCCTACCGCTGCGTGTCCATCGACTGCCCCGCGCAGCTCAAGGAGCGCCTGCTCCATTGGGTGAGTCGCGGCTGCATGGACGTCGACGGCCTGGGCGACGAGATCGTCGACAAGATGATTGCCGCCGGCCTGATCCACGATGTCGCGGACTTCTACCAGCTCACGGTCGACGACATCGCCGGCCTGGACACGGGGCGCACCTATGCCAGCTCCAACAGCAAAAAGGGCGTCAAGAAGGGCGACCCCATTCCGGTAGGCCTCAAGACGGCCGAGAAAATCATCGCCGAGCTCAACAAGTCCAAGAGCCAGCCGCTCGGTCGCGTGCTGTTTGCCCTGGGTATCCGCCACGTGGGCAAGAGCGTGGGCGAGGTTATCGCCGAGCGATTCCTGTCGATTGACAAGCTCATCTTGGCGAGCGAAGAGGACATCGCCGAGTGCGAGGGCATCGGTCCCAAGATTGCGGCAAGCGTCAAGCAGTTCCTGGCCGTGCCCGAGAATCTCGCCGTGCTGGAGCGCCTGCGTCAGGCGGGCCTGTCGCTCGAGATCGACTTGGGTACCGCACACGCGCAGGCCGCAGCCGACGCTGGCGTGGCAGGCGAGCTCGCCGACGCACAGCCGCTCGCGGGTCTGACCTTCGTGCTCACTGGCACGCTCGTCAACCGCACGCGCGACGAGGCGGGCGCGGCGCTCAAGGTGCTTGGTGCCAAGGTTTCGGGCGGTGTGTCAAAGAAGACGAGCTATCTGGTCGCCGGCCCCAAAGCGGGCTCCAAGCTCACCAAGGCTGAGCAGCTAGGCGTACCCGTGCTGGACGAGGACGCACTCGAGCAGATCCTGGCTACTGGTGAGGTGCCGGAGGCGTAATGGATATAGAGAATCGCAATTGCTTGCAGGTGGAAGGGCGCGCGAGGCATTCCCAAGTGCAGGCAAAAGAGCGCTTAATGATGCGAATTTGCATTGCCGAGCGTGAGCGCGCGGCGGGTGCATCTCGCGATGCCTTTGAGGCGTTGACCGAGCTAGAGGCGAGGCTCGGTCTAGCCTAGAGAGACCGGCACCGTGATCTGTGTTACGTAGGTCGCCGGGTCGTCGCTGATGATATCGTCGATGAGGGTGATTTCGCGTTGCCCCGCTACGCTGCCAACTTGTCAAAAGCCCCGCGCCGGTTGAGCACGGTAAACGCGACAACACAGATGACTGCCGACAAAATCGATCCGCACGGCGACGCGATGCCCATGGGAAACAACGTATCGGAATAGGCGTTCGACAACAGCCACGCACCGGGCACGCGAATGAGTGCCACGGCCAGCACGTTGTGCGCAAAGCCGATGTAGCTCTTGCCGTATGCAGCGAAAAAGCCGCTAAAGCAAATGTGGATGCCGGCAAAGATTGCATCGAAAATATAACTGTGCATATAGCCGGTACCGGCGGCGACCACCGCGGCGTCCTTGGCAAAAAAGCCGATAAACGCCGGCGCCACCAGCCACATCAGCGCCGTGATCAGGCAGCCGTACACCACCGAGATCGTCATGGCGTCCTTGAGCACCTGACGCGCGCGATCGCCCTTGCCCGCGCCGGCATTTTGCGCCGTGAGCGCGCTGACGGTGGCGCCCATGGAGCTCGGCACAATGAACAAAAAGCTGATCATCTTCTCGACCAGGCCCACGGCGGCGGCGTCGACGAGCCCTCGATGGTTGGCGATGACGGTGATAAACATAAACGCCACCTGGATGCAGCCGTCCTGCACGGCCACAGGCACGCCGATCTTAAGAATGCTGCCGAGCACCTCGGGCTGGGGACGCAGGTCGCTGCGCTTAACGTGGATGTTCGTGCGGCGGCTCTTAAGCCACACGAGCGCGAGGGCAACGCTGGCCGTCTGGGCGGTCACTGTGCCGAGCGCCGCGCCCACGGGGCCGAGCCCCATGTGCCCGATAAACAGAAAGTCGAGCGCGATATTGATGATGCATGCCACGCCAATCACGTACATGGGCGAGCGCGAATCGCCCAGCCCGCGAAAGATGGCCGAAAGAATGTTGTACGCGGCGATAAACGGAATGCCGACAAAGCAGATACGCAGGTAGGCGGCGGTTCCTTCGACTGCCTCGGGTGGCGTGCCAATGAGCGCCACGATTTGCGGGCATAGTGCAAACAAGATGACGGCCAGCACCACCGAGACGCCCATAAACAGCGTGATGGTATTGCCGATGGCGGTCTCGGCGCGGTCGAAGCGGCGCGAGCCCACGGCGTGGCCGACGATGACCGTCGTTCCCATGGCCAGGCCCACGAGCGTCACGGTAATGATATAGAGCGTCTGCGCGCCATTGCCCACGGCGGTGATGCCGGCGGCGCCGCTAAACTGCCCCATCATGTACAGGTCGGCCATGCCGTAGAGCATCTGCAAAAAGTACGAGAGCATATAGGGCAGGGCAAAGACCGCGATGGTCTTAAGGACATTGCCGCGTGTGAGGTCGTGTTCCATGGGCGGGGTACTTTCTGGCTTGGTTCGTTTAGGTACCAGTGTAGTGAAAACCCTACAACGATTGTAGAGTCAAGGTTTGAGTCGAAGACAGGGCGAAAAAAGTGAGGCCCACGATTATTTCCAACTGAATACAGATGCGCACTATGCTTGTTTGGCACGTTCGTTAGCCTTGCAGAAATCGGTTTCGCGTCACTTGACACCATCGCCTGTCGCGCAATAATACGTGCGTTTGCGAACAACGTTTGATGGGGGTTGAACCTGCGTGCGCAATCTCAAAATACTGTTTTCCTATCTAGGGGCATACCGTCGCGATGCCATCCTCGGCGTGTTCTTTGTGTCGGTCGAGACGGTGCTCGAGCTGTTTATCCCGGTCATCATGGCCAACATCATCGATGTGGGCGTGCCTGCGGGTGATATCAACTACATGCTGCTGCAGGGCGCGTACATGTTGGTGTGCGCTGCGCTTTCGCTGGTACTGGGCTTGGGTTATGCACGCACGTCCGCCCGCGTTGCCTCGGGCCTAGGCGCTAACCTGCGCGAGGCCGAGTACAAAAAGATTCAGACGCTCGCTTTTGGTAACCTGGACAACTACGACGCCAGCTCGCTCGTCACCCGCATGACCACGGACATCACCGTTATCCAAAATGCTGTGGGCAACGGCTTTCGCCCTATGGTGCGCGGCCCGGTGACGCTTATCGTCGGCCTTATCTACGCGCTGATGCTGTCGCGCCCGCTCGCCACCGTCTTTGCGATCATCTTGCCCGTGCTGGCAATCGTACTGGGCGCCATCACCTATCGCGTGAGCCCGCTCTACCGCCAACTCCAGACCTCGATGGACCACCTCAACGGCGTGGTACAGGAGGACCTCACCGCCGTGCGTGCCGTCAAGGCCTACGTTCGTACCGAGCACGAGGAGGCCAAGTTCGACACCGTCAATACCGAGCTCGCGCGCACTGCGACGAAGACCTTTGGCAACGCGGTGCTCAACCTGCCGGTGTTTCAGCTGTCGATGTACGTGGCTGCGCTCTCCATCCTGTGGATTGGCGGCCGCATGATTCTCGCCGGCAAGCTGGGCGTGGGCTCGCTCACGGGCTTTATGAGCTACGTGCTGCTGATCATGAACTCGCTTATGATGATTTCCAATGTGTTTTTGCTGCTCACGCGCGCTCTTACGAGTGTGGGCCGTATCGCCGAGGTGCTCGATGAGGAGCCCTTTATCGCCAACCCCGCGGGAGACCTCGCGACTGCGGCGCCAGCGGACGGCAGTATCGAATTTCGCGACGTTTCCTTTAAATACCGCGCGGATGCAGCCGAGGATGTGCTCGAGCATATCGACCTTCGCATCGAGAGCGGCTCGACGGTGGGCATCCTCGGCGGCACGGGCTCGGGCAAGAGCTCGCTTGTGCAGCTGATTGCGCGCCTGTACGACGCCACCGAGGGCGTCGTACTTGTGGGCGGACACGACGTGCGCGACTACGACCTGGTCGCCTTGCGCGACGCCGTGGGCATTGTGCTGCAAAAGAACGTGTTGTTCACGGGCACCGTGCGCGAGAACCTGCAGTGGGGCAATCCGCAGGCGTCGGACGATGAGCTCCTCGCGGCTTGCCGCGCAGCGTGCGTGGACGAGTTCCTTGATCGCATCGGCGGGCTGGACGGCGAGTTGGGTCAAGGTGGCGCCGGTGTTTCGGGTGGCCAGAAGCAACGTCTGTGCATCGCGCGCACGCTGCTCAAGCATCCGCGCGTGCTCATTTTTGACGACTCCACCAGCGCGGTCGATATGGCGACCGACGCTAAGATTCGCGAGCACATCGCTCGGATTTCCGATACGACCGTGCTCATCATCGCCCAGCGTATCGCGAGCGTCATGGATGCCGATCGCATTGTGGTGTTGGACGACGGTCGTGTCCACGGCGTGGGTACGCACGAGGAACTGCTGGCGGGCGACAACATCTACCAGGAGATTTACGCCTCGCAGATGGAGTTTGCGGGGAACGTGGACGCCGGCGACGGCAGTGACGATGGCTGCGCGAATGATCCGTTTTCCTCCGTCCCCGGAGGATCGCCCTTGGAAGGGGGTGAGCGCCATGCCTAAGACCGCAGCCCAAGCACGCCCGGCCGACCTCAAGCGCACCGTGCGCCGCCTGCTCTCCTACATGGGGCATGCCAAGTTCTCGTTGCTCGCGGTGGGCGTGCTCGCCTCCGTCGCCGCCATCGCGAGCCTCGCCGGCACCTACATGGTGCGCCCCATCGTTAACGGTTTGGCCACGGGCGGGGAGGAACTGCTTGCCAGGCAGGTCATCCTGACGGCGATCATCTACGCCGCGGGCGTGCTCTCGGCCCTGGGCTACTCACAGATCATGGTGCGTGCGGCCCAACGCGTGGTGTCCGATATTCGCCGCGACCTGTTCGCGCACATCCAGACGCTGCCGCTCAGTTATTTTGACAGCACGCGCTCGGGCGACATCATGAGTTTTTTCACCAACGACGTCGACACCGTCTCCGAGGCGCTCAACAACAGCTTTGCCAACGTGATTCAGGCCGCCATTCAGGTTGTGGGTACCACGGCTATGCTCATCATCCTTAACTGGCAGCTCACGATTATCACGCTCGTGTGCGATGCAGCCATTGTGCTGTATGCGCGCTACTCGGGCGCGCGCTCTAAGCGCTTCTTTGCCGCCCAGCAGGCATCGCTTGGCGACTTGGACGGATATATCGAAGAGATGGTCTCGGGCCAAAAGGTCATCAAGGTCTTTAACCGCGAGGCGGCGAATGTTGCCGGCTTCACCTGCCGCAACGACGAGCTTCGCCGCACCGGCACCGCCGCCGTGAGCTATGCCAACTCCATGGTGCCCATGACCGTCGTGATTGGCTACGTCAACTATGCCATCGTCGCCGTGGCGGGCGGCATGCTCTGCATCAAGGGGCTCGCCGATGTGGGCGCACTTGCAAGCTACCTGGTCTTTGTGCGCCAGGCCGCCATGCCCATCAACCAGTTTACGCAGCTCGGCAACTTCTTGCTCAACGCGTTGGCCGGTGCCGAGCGCCTGTTTGCGGCTATGGACCTTGAGCCCGAGGTGGACGAGGGCTGCGTGGAGCTGGTGCAGACGGGCGATGCCGCGTGGGCGTGGAAAATTCCCGAGGGCCAGGGCGTGGGCGTCTACGGGCACCTGCATGACGTGGCAGCCGTTGATGAGTCGGGCCGCGCGGTGGCCGCCGACGGCACCGAGCTCACGTGCGGCTTGGTCCCGCTTGCCGGCGACGTGCGCTTCCATGCCGTGGACTTTTCCTACGTGCCGGGCGCCCGCGTGCTCACGGACCTCAACCTGTTTGCCAAGCCGGGGCAAAAGATTGCGTTTGTGGGCTCCACGGGCGCCGGAAAGACGACCATCACCAACCTCATCAACCGCTTCTACGAGGTCGATGACGGCGAGATCACGTACGACGGCATCGACGTCAAGCACATTGCCAAGGCCAGCCTGCGCGGGTCGCTTGGCATTGTGCTGCAGGACACGCACCTGTTTAGCGGCACCATTGCGCAGAACATCCGCTTTGGCAAGCTCGACGCGACCGACGAGGAGGTGCGCGCCGCCGCCGAGGCCGCCTGCGCGGATTCGTTTATCCGCCGCCTGCCTAGAGGCTACGACACACCGGTCACGGCCGACGGCGCCAACCTGTCGCAGGGCCAGCGCCAGCTGCTCGCCATCGCGCGCGTGGCCGTGGCCGACCCGCCGGTGCTCATCCTGGACGAGGCCACGAGCTCCATTGACACGCGTACCGAAAAGCTCATCGAACGCGGTATGGACCGCATCATGTGCGGACGCACCACGTTTATGATCGCGCATCGCCTGTCCACCGTCCGCGATGCCGACGCCATCATGGTCCTCGAACACGGTCGCATCATCGAGCGCGGCACGCACGAAGAGCTGCTCGCCCAGCACGGCGAGTACTGGCAGCTGGCGCATGGCTTAAAAGAGCTGGATTAACCCGTTCGAGCACGATACTTTGACCCCTCCGTGCCCCTCACCTCGCCTCAAACCATCACAACATTCGACGTTTTTTGCCAAAAACGGGAAAAGCATCGAATGTTGTGATGGTTTTTTCTGCCACTCGACCGGGTGGAATCGCTTTCTTGCGCACGAAGGTGTGCGGACCCGTGGGCAGGGGAATAAGGTTGGTTATCCGACTCCATTGGAGGGCTTATGGACCTGCCGATCGTCCTGTCCCATAAGACTGCCTGGCTGTACCACAACGTGGCACGTCCGTCCGAGCCGCTCTCGCGAGCAAGCAGCCTATACGATGAGGACTCGCTTGCTAACGAGGCGGAGCCGACCGCGAGCCTGCCCAAATTGGGACTCGATGCCAAGGGGCTGAGGGCTTCAACGGCAGTCGGGATCGTTACCGACTATCTGGTTTCGCTCGGTATTCCACGAGAAGAGCTCGATCATATCGACACGCTCGTCAACTTCGATTTTGAGCGCTCGACGCCGGCTGGATTTAGATGCCACGTGTTTGGGTCGCCGGTACCTCCGGGCCATCTTATCGAGGTGGCAGAGGGCCTTCTAGTGGTTGATGAGGCCATGTGCTTTGTCCAGGCGGGCTCGTGGATGAGCGAGCCCGAGCAGCTGGAATATGGCTACGAAATCTGCGCCCGATACCATTTGAATCATTTGTCGGCAGGTGATTATATCGAGATGGGGCAGAGATATACCGTTGCCGATTTGATTGCCTATTGCAATGAGAACCGATCTCGTCAGGGGGCTATACGCGCGGCCGCCGTGCTCAAGCGCGTGCACGATGGCGCGCGGTCGCCCATGGAGACGGCCACCGCAATCATGGTCGTAGCAAAACGTTCCCAGGGCGGGCTGGGATACGCCAAGATCGAGCTCAACCATCGGGTCGATGTTCCCAACGAGTTCAAGTATCTCGCAAAGGCCGGGTATTTCGAGATCGACGTATATGCGCCTGCGAGCGGTACGGGGATTGAATACAACGGTTCGGACCATCTTGATAAACAGCGCAGCGCGTCGGATGCAGAGCGTATGACCGTGCTGAGCGCGCTGGGCTTTAGAATGATCGTTCTCACCGGGACTCAGTTTGCCCACCAGCTGCAATTGCACCGGGCGATGAACGCCATCGCACTCGCTATGGGCCTCAAGTGCGACCGAAGCGAAGCGTTCCAAAAGCGGCAGAACGACCTGCGAGAGTTCGTGATTCGACACTGGGACGGCGGCCTTTAGGGACGCTTTGGTCCTCCTACGGGGTGCCGTGGGCAGACAAACCATCACAACATTCGACGTTTTTTGCCAAAATCGGAAAAAGCATCGAATGTTGTGATGGTTTGTATGCTGAGGATGGGCTTGGAAGTCCGTTTTGCTCGAAGCGACCTGTCCTGTCGTACGGGTGTCGGCATGATTCTCTCGTGGGGTATTATGTTTTCCGAAGAATAAAACGCCGCGTGAGGGGAGGGCTGCGTGGACGGGCACGTGCAACATGACGGTTTTGGCCGCGATATCAACTACCTGCGCATTGCCGTTACCGACAAGTGCAATTTTCGCTGCATTTACTGCATGCCGGCCGATGGCGTGGCGCCCCGCGCGCACGACGAGCTGCTCAGCGCCGAGGAAATCGCCCGCTTTGTGCGTCTGGTGGCGGGAGAGGGCATTCGCCGCGTGCGCCTGACGGGTGGTGAGCCGCTGGTCAGCCGCCGTATCATCCCGCTCATTCGCGACATTCGCGCGATTCCTCAGATCGAGGACATCTCGCTCACCACCAACGGCGCCCTGCTGCCCAAGCTGGCGCCGCAGCTCAAAGACGCCGGGCTTAACCGCGTCAACATCTCGCTCGATACGCTCGACCCTACGCTGTTTGGAAAGATCACGCGCTTGGGTCGGCTCGAGCAGACCATGGCTGGCATCGACGCGGCGCTGGCTTGGGGCTTTGAGCCCGTTAAGATCAACTGCGTTGTGGTGCGCCGGCTCAACCAGGATGTGGCGGCCCTTGCGCGGCTCACGCTTGACCGCCCCATCCACCTGCGCTTTATCGAATACATGCCCATCGGCGACGAACGCACGAGCTCGCATTGCGCTGTGGACCCGCATGCGCCCGCGCTCAATCCCGAGCTGTGGGACGCGAGTGATACCGTGCCGAGCGACGAGCTGCGGGCGCGCATCAATGCCGGGGCAGCCGCGGCGGGACTGGGCGAGCTCGAGCCGCTCGGCATCAACGACGCTCCTGCCGGCGCGGGCCCTGCGCGCTATTGGCACTTTCCTGGCGCGGCGGGAACGGTTGGCTTTATTAGCGCCATGTCCAATCATTTTTGTGCGAATTGCAACCGTCTGCGCCTGACGGCCGATGGCAACGTGCGTCCGTGCCTGTTCAGCGATGCCGAGTATCCGGTGCGTGAGGCGCTGCGCCGTGGTGATGATATGCAGGTACTTTCGATTTGGCGCGATGCCGTGGCCCACAAACCGCAGGAACACGCGATAATTGAGGGCACGCAACGATTCATGTCCCAAATCGGAGGATGATCATATGGCCAAGAGCAGGTACGCCGATGCCACCAAGGCCGCTCGCAGGGCCGCGATGTCTGCCCACAAAGTCACGGCTACTGACAGCGACGCCGACGCGTCCGCGCAGCCGACTGCCAGCGCTGCTACCGAGCCCGCCCGCGACGCCCGTCGCGACGAGCTGACGCACGTGGACGCCAAGGGCGAGGTGCGCATGGTTGACGTGTCCGACAAGGCCGAGACTCATCGCATCGCCATCGCCGAGGGCACCATCCTCATGCACCCCGAGACGCAGGCCATGGTGCTGCAGGACCGCGCCAAAAAGGGCGACGTGCTTGCCTGCGCACGCGTGGCGGGCATTATGGCCATCAAGCGCACGAGCGATATCATTCCCATGTGCCATCCGCTGCTCATTACCAAGAGCAAGTGCGATATCGAGCCCATCGCTCCGGCGGGGACGCCGGCCGAGGACGTGCCCGAGGGCTGGGCGCCGGCGCGCGTTGACGGGCAGGTTGGCTTTCATGTATTGGTTACGGCCGGCGTGACGGGTAAGACGGGTATCGAGATGGAGGCCCTGACTGGAGCGAGTGCTGCGTGCTTAACAATCTATGACATGTGCAAGGCGGTCGATCGCGGCATGGAGATCGTCGACGTGCGCCTGCTGCACAAGGAGGGCGGCCGCTCGGGCGTGTGGGATCGTGCCGAGCGTCAGGTCGCTGCTGTTGAGTCCGTGGCCGCTGACGGTGCCGCGCCCGCGAGCGCACCCGTCGCCGTCGCGCCCGCAGCTCCGACACCGGCCGTCCCCGCGATCGCGTTTATCGGCTACCAGAACTCGGGCAAGACAACGCTCGTCGAGAAGGTTATCGCCGAGCTCACCCGCCGCGGTCTGCGCGTGGGTTCGCTCAAGCATCATGGGCATCACGGCTTCGATATCGATGTGCCCGCCAAGGATACCTGGCGCCATCACCAGGCCGGCTCCAAACACGTGGGCCTCATCTGCGCCACGCGTTGGGCGGAGTACGCCGACACGCGCGAGGAGGACGAGATGCCCGCGCGCGAGCTGCTGTCGCGCTACAACGATGTCGACGTGGTGATCATCGAGGGCTACAAGACCGAGGGCTTCGACAACATCGTGGTAGCGCGCTCCGGTGTCGACCGTCTGCGCGGCAAGAGCTCGCTCGACCTGGTTGACGGTCGCACGCTGGCGCTTGCCTGCAACGAGGCCCTGGCGCGTCAGGCCTTCGACGCCGGCTTTGCGACCCGAGCCATCAACATCAACGACGCCCGAGCCATCTGCGACCTCATCCAAGACCACCTTCAGGCTTGACGCTGCGCCGGTTCCAAGTACCCCGTCTCGCCCCTCAAGCCGTCGCTCGCGTACCAAAGTACGCGTCGCTCCTCTTTCGGGGCGACCTGGGGCACTTGGAACCGGCTCGCTGCGCTGCCATAACATGCCAAAAAGGGACAGGTTTCTTTTGGCGGGTTTTATCTGGGCAAACGTCATTTCCACCACAAAGGGGCCAGGCTCCTTTGTGGTGGTTTTTGCTTTTTTTCAAGACTTTAGTCTGCTGGCCGCGCAGCGGCCAGCTTTAAACCACCCGCTACGCGGGTGGAGACAAACGGCTTTACAAAGCCACCCCTCCGACCGATATTGACGATTGTTCAGGCCGTCAAGAATTCGAGTCGAAGGG
>JAUMOL010000008.1 GCA_031295385.1 Collinsella sp. | reverse complement strand
CGGCAGATTTATACCCGTGCCCGAGCTCGAAGAGCCCTATGGCCGCCTTCCTGGCCTCGACATCATGCTTCACCCTCAAATCAACGCGCATAAAGAAAGCCTCCCATTTCTCATGTCCAAGAAATGGGAGGCAGTTCAGTGCGAGCTGCAGGGTCTTTTGTCAAGTGACGGATCGCTTGTGGAGCCGCGCTCCATTTTGCTCGTTAGCCCTCCTTGCGGACTTTTTGCAGGTAGCGGTAGACGCTGGGCTCCGAGATGCCCAGCGCGGTGGCGGCGCAGGCCACGGCGCCCTTGAGCATGAACACCCCGTTGCCGTTGAGGTGGCGAATGACGTCCACGCGGTCGCTCTGACCAAGCGACGCTATATCCAGCCCGCGCGCGCTCAGCAACTCGGCAATGCTGCGGTCGATGAGCTCCTGTGTGGACTCCGAAAGGCTTTCGACCTCGATAGGGGCGGGCTCCGTGCGCGTTGGCGCCGCGTCGAAGCACGCCATGAGCTGCTGCGCCATGGCGTTGATGGAGCGCACGGTTGAGAGATCGGTGTTGACGCAGAGCATACCGACGATCTCGTCATTCTCGCGGATAAAGTACGTCGCTGACTCCAACGTTTTGCCGCCGGCACCGCGCCCCTCGTAGCCCGTAATAAACGGCAGGTCGCGATACTTGGCGTCGTGCATGATCTTGAGTGCCAGATCGGTGGCGGGACCGCCGACCTTGCGGCCGCTCACGATGCCGTTGCGAATATCGACGATGGCGTGGTCGGGATCCGAGAAATCGTGCAGCACGATCTCGCTGTTTTTGCCGAGTATCTGCTCCAGAAAATCGACCATCGGCAAAAAGCGACGTACGGTCTCGTTCACGGGCAACTCCTTTGGGTGAAATCGGAAATGTTCATAACAATTTTTTCTCATGGTAACACGCTGCCCATCATCTCGTATATCCGCAGGTACATTGCGTAATGCAGACGAACGGTAGGAATTTAGCGGTAAACGGTTGACCAAAAGAAAAGTTAGATGTTATTTTGACCAGACACTTTCCTGACCTGCGGAAATGCGTTATTTCAGCTCAAGAATAGTCTGATAACAAAAAATTATTATTGAGAATGAGAATCATCTTTAATACGATATGCAATGAAGGCACAACCTCAACCCCGCACTGCGTCACAATAGAGCGTCAGATGCGAAAACAACTACTTCGAGGATTGGTGGTCAAATGACCCAGGAGACGGTTACGAACGGCACTGAAGCCCTGTTCACTCGCGAAGGCATGCCTCCCGTTAAGGAAATGATCCCGTGTGCCCTTCAGCACGTACTGGCATCGTTTGCCGGCATCATTACCCCGGCGGTCATCATGGCCGGCGTCTACGGCTTTAATAGCCAGCAGAGTACCGACATCATCCAGGTCGCGCTCATTCTTTCGGCGATCGACACGGCCCTTCAGGCCTTCGCTCCCTTCCGTCGCATCGGCGGCGGCCTGCCCATCGTCATGGGCGTTTCGTTCGCGTTCCTGCCGGCCCTGCAGGCCATGGGTGCCTCGGGCTTTAGCTTTGGTGCGCTGCTGGGTGGCGAGATCGTCGGCGGCGCCGTCGCGGTCCTCTTTGGTCTGGCCTACAGCAAGATCAAGTGGCTGTTCCCGCCCGTCGTGACCGGTACGGTCATCTTCTCCATCGGCGTTTCGCTGTATCCCACGGCCGTCAAGTATATGGCCGGCGGTATGGGTACGCCGCTGTGGGGCACCCCGCAGGCCTGGTGCGTCGCTCTTATCACCTTCGCCGTGGTCTTTGCGCTCGCCAACTTTGGCAAGGGCACGCTCAAGCTGGGATCCGTGTTCTTTGGCATGATCGTTGGCATGATCGTCTCCATCCCCTTTGGCATGATCGACTTCTCCAGCGTCGCCACCGCTCAGGTCTTCGCTCTTCCCAAGCTCATGCCCTACGCGCTCGAGTTTGATCCCGAGGTCTGCATTACCCTCGCCGTCGTGTTCCCCATGGTTGCCATCCAGGTTATCGGTGACGTCTCCGCCGCCTGCCTGGGCTCCATCGACCGTATGCCCACCGAGCGCGAGCTCTCCGGCGCTATCGTGTCCCAGGGCCTCACCTCTATGGTCGGCGGTCTGCTGGGCGGTCTTCCCACCAGCGCCCTTGGCCAGAACGTGGGCATCATCTGCTCCAACAAGGTCGTCAACAAGTGGGTCTTTGTGATTATTGCGGCCGTCTTTGCCATCGCCGGTCTGTTCCCGCAGCTCTCTGCCGTCCTTTCCGCTATCCCGCAGCCCGTCATCGGCGGCGCGACCGTCGGCGTCTTTGGCACCATCACCATGAACGGCGTGCGCATGTTCACCCGCGAGGGCCTCACGCAGCGCACTACCACCATCGTCGGCACCTCCGTCGTCTTTGGCCTGGGTATCTGGATGGCCAGCGGTTGCCTTGCCGGCGAGGGTATGCCCGCCTGGGTGTCCACCGTCATCGGCTCCAATGCCGTAACCCCCACCGCCATCATGGCCATTGTCCTTAACCTGATCCTTCCGCAGACGCCGGTCGTGGCTCAGCACATCGATGCTGCCAAGGACGCTGCCGTGGATCTGGTCTTGCCCGAGAGCAAGAAGTAACCAATTCGGTGCTATTCGTCGGCGGACGCATCGCCTCGTCCGCCGACGCCATGCGGCACCAAGCCGCACTTCAAAGGGTTTGCCCCTTTGGTGAAGCGTTGACGGGAGAGGGCCCGTTTCCGGTGTAGGCCGGCGCTTCGCACTCCGCCATGTCAGAGGTGTCAAACCCCGCCTCTGATGTTGAAGGGAGCATCCATGCTTCTGGTCGCTAACGGTTCCGTCTTTACCCGCAACGCTCAGACCCCGTTTATTCCAAACGGTGCGGTCGCCATTGACGGAGATACGATCGTCGAAGTGGGCCCCGAGCGCGAGCTCAAGGCCAAGTACCCGGATGCCGAGTACGTCGATGCCCAGGGCAACCTCATCATGCCCGGACTCATCAACTGCCACACCCACATCTACTCGGGTCTGGCCCGCGGCCTTGCCATTAAGGGCTGCAACCCCACCAACTTCCTGGAAAATCTTGAGCAGCAGTGGTGGAAGATTGACGACAACCTGACGCTCGACGGCACCAAGGCCAGCGCCTATGCCACGATTTTGGATTCCATCCGCGATGGCGTCACCACGATCTTCGATCACCACGCGAGCTTCTGCGAGATTCCGGGTAGCCTCTTTACCATTAAGGACGCAGCTCAGGAGCTGGGCATGCGTTCGTGCCTGTGCTACGAGGTTTCCGACCGCCGTGGCCAGGAAAAGTGCGACCAGGCTATTGCCGAGAACGCCGAGTTTGCCCAGTGGGCCGTCAAGGAGCGTCGCGATAACGACAACCACATGATCGCCGCAATGTTTGGCGGTCACGCCACCTTTACGCTGTCGGATGAGACCATGGATAAGATGGCCGAGGCCAACAACGGCCTGACCGGCTTCCACATCCATGTGTGCGAGGGCATGAACGACGTGTGGGACTCCCGCCTCAACCGCGGTGGCATCAGCCCCGTCGAGCGCCTGCTGCAGCACAACCTGCTGGGTCCCGACACCATGCTCGGCCACTGCATCCACGTGACGCCCGCCGAGATGGATATCGTCAAGGAGTCCGGCACCTGGCTGGTTAACAACCCCGAATCCAATATGGGCAACGCCGTGGGCTGCGCCCCCGTGCTCGAGTTCTTCCGCCGCGGCATTCCCGTGTGCATGGGCACCGACGCCTACACCCACGATATGCTCGAGAGCCTTAAGGTTTTCCTGATCATTCAGCGCCATAACGCCGCTATGCCCAACGTGGGCTGGTGCGAGGCCATGACCATGCTGTTCGAGAATAACGCCAAGATGGCCAGCAAGTATTTCGATCGCAAGCTCGGTGTGCTTGAGCCCGGCGCTGCCGCCGACGTCATCGTCATGGACTACAAGCCCTTTACGCCGCTGAGCGAGGAGAACATCGACGGCCACATGCTCTTTGGCATGATGGGCAAAAACTGCCGTACCACCATCATCAACGGCCGCGTCCTGTACAAGGATCGCGAGTTCGTCGGTATTGATGAGGACAAGATCAACGCGTCGACCATGGCCGAGTCCAAGAAGCTTTGGAGCACGCTCAACGATCGCGCCTACTAATTACAAGTAGATTCACGCGCGCCGGATGTTTCGCCGCATCCGACGCGCGTATAGGCGACCTCCGCGGGGTCGCCGGCGCTGTGCTAGCGCTACACCGTATTTGCGCCCGCCGCGCGGTCTCGCCGGGCGTTACAGAGAGGAGCTCATTATGAGCGACATCATGAGGCCGATCCCGTTTTCGCAGCTGATGAACTGGATTATCGAGGAGCACAAGACTCAGGGCGCCGTCTTTGGCGTGCGCAAGATGGTCACGACCAACCAGGAGGGCGCGCTTCCCATTTTTGACGAGCGCATCGAGACTCCGTTTGGCCCGGCCGCCGGCCCCAACACGCAGCTTGCCCAGAACATCGTGGCATCCTACGTGGCCGGTTCCCGCTTCTTTGAGCTTAAGACCGTTCAGGTTATGGACGGCGAGGAGCTCTCCAAGTGTGTGAACAAGCCCTGCATCGTGGCGCAGGACGAGTGCTACAACTGCGAGTGGTCGACCGAGCTCGAGGTTCCGCAGGCTTTTGCTGAGTACGTGAAGGCATGGTTCGCCTGCCACCTCATCGCTCGCGAGTACGGTCTGGGTAGCCCGGACGGCTTTGTCTTTAACATGTCCGTGGGCTATGACCTGGAGGGTATCAAGAGCCCCAAGGTCGACGCCTACATTGAGGGCATGAAGGACGCCAGCGGCTCCGAGGTTTGGAACGAGTGCCGCACGTGGGCGCTCGCTAACCTGGACAAGTTTGAGCACGTTGACGACGCATTTGTCGAGTCCATTCCGGCGCGCGTCTCCAACTCCATCACCGAGTCTACTCTGCACGGCTGCCCGCCCGCCGAGATCGAGCGCATCGCGACCTATCTGATCACCGAGAAGGGCCTCAACACCTACATCAAGTGCAACCCCACGCTGCTGGGCTATGAGTTTGCCCGCCAGCGTCTGAACGAGCTGGGCTTTGACTACATCGTCTTCGATGACACGCACTTCCGCGAGGACCTGCAGTGGGCCGATGCCGTGCCTATGTTCGAGCGCCTGATTGCCCTGTGCGCCGAGCGCGGCCTGGAGTTTGGCGTCAAGCTGACCAACACGTTCCCCGTCGACGTGACGAGAAACGAGCTGCCCTCGACCGAAATGTACATGTCCGGCCGTTCGCTGTTCTCGCTGACCATCGAGGCCGCCCGCCGCATTACCGAGCAGTTCGATGGCAAACTGCGCATCAGCTACTCCGGTGGTGCCACGGTCTACAACATCCGCGCCCTGTACGATGCTGGCATTTGGCCCGTTACCCTGGCGACCGACGTGCTCAAACCCGGTGGCTACGAGCGCTTTAGCCAGATGGCCGGCGAGTTTACCGACCTGGATGGCAAGCCGTTCGCGGGCGTCTCTCTCGACGCCGTGACCGCGATCCAGACCGACTCGCTCACCAACCCGCTCTACAAGAAGCCGCTGCGCCCGCTGCCCGACCGCAAAGTCGCCGGCAAGAGCCCGCTTTCCGACTGCTTTACCACGCCGTGCCGCACGAGCTGCCCCATCCAGCAGGATATTCCCGCCTATCTGGCGGCTGTTGACGAGGGCCGCTACGAGGACGCACTCAACATCATCATCGAGCGCAACGCCCTGCCGTTCATTACCGGCACCATCTGCCCGCATCCCTGCGGCCGTGCCTGCGAGCGTGCGTTCTACGAGCCCGAGGGCGCCCAGATTCGCGCCAGCAAGCTCAAGGCCGCCCGCGAGGCCATGACCGCCGTGCTGCCCAAGCTGCGCGCCCAGGCCATCGCCAACGACGGCGAGCACAACGTTGCCGTTATCGGCGGCGGCCCGGCCGGACTGGCGACGGCGTTCTTCCTGACGCGCGCCGGCGTGCCCGTCACCATCTTTGAGGCCCGCGACTCGCTCGGCGGCGTGGTCCGTCACGTGATCCCCGAGTTCCGTATCGCCAGCGACGATATCTCCCACGACGCCGAGCTCTGCCTGGCCTTTGGCGCCAAGGTGCAGCTCAATGCTCGCGTGGAGTCCATCGACGAGCTCAAGGCCCAGGGCTTTACCGACGTGGTCGTGGCCACCGGTGCCTGGATGCCCGGCTCTGCGGGCCTGGGAGAGGGTGCCGAGCTCGATGTGCTGGAGTTCCTCGAGGCCGCCAAGAAGGGCGAGAAGCTCGAGCTGGGCGAGGACGTCGTAGTCATTGGCGCCGGCAACACCGCCATGGATGCGGCCCGCGTGGCCAAGCGCCTGGCTGGTGTGAAGAACGTGCGCCTGGTGTATCGCCGCACCAAGAAGCAGATGCCCGCCGACGAGGAAGAGCTCGATCTTGCTCTTGCCGATGGCGTTGAGTTCTGCGAGCTGCTGGCGCCCAAGGCACTTAACGGCGCCGTGCTGACCTGCGATGTTATGGAGCTTGGCGAGCCGGATGCAAGCGGCCGTCGCAGCCCTGTCGCCACGGGCGAGACCGTTGAGCTTCCCGCCACCACGGTGATCTGCGCCGTGGGCGAGGGCATCGATGCCAGCCTGTACGATGCCGCGGGCGTCGAGCACGACCGTCGCGGCCGCCTTGCCGCCACCTCCACCGGCGTCGAGGGCGTCTGGGCTGCAGGTGACTGCCGTCGCGGTCCTGCCACCGTGGTCGAGGCTATCGCCGACGCCGCCGAGGTCGCCCGTGCCATCGCCGGCGTTGACTTTAACAAGTACGCCGATTGCAACGAGCAGGCTGGCCGCGAGGACACCTGCTACGAGCGCAAGGGGTCGCTGTGCCGCGACAAGCGCAACTGCACCAAGACCCGCTGCCTGGGCTGCGGCTCGGTGTGCGAGGTCTGCTGCGACGTGTGCCCCAACCGCGCCAACGTGGCCATTAAGGTGCCGGGCCTGGCCAAGCATCAGGTCGTCCACGTCGACGGTATGTGCAACGAGTGCGGCAACTGCGCCGTGTTCTGCCCCTACCAGGAGGGCCGTCCCTACAAGGACAAGCTCACCCTGTTCTGGAGCGAGCAGGACATGGAGAACTCCGAGAACGAGGGCTTCCTGGCCGTGGACGAGGACCACTTTAAGGTCCGCGTCGCCGGCACGGTCCGCACCGTCTCGGTCGATGCCGTCAACACCGGTCTGCCCGAGGCCGTCCGCCTGACCATCAGGGCCGTGCGCGACAACTATTCGTACCTTCTTAAGAAATAGGCGAGTCTCTTATGGCCAAATCCATTCAACATCACGTGGCCTACGTTGCCTGCGGAAGCGGCTGTGCTTCCGCAGGCGGCGACGCCCGCTGCAGCGAAGGCTGCATTGGCTGTGGCGCCTGCGTTACGGCCTGCCCCCACGGTGCCATCGCGCTGGTCGACGGCGTCGCCCGTGTGGACCGCTCCAAGTGCACGGGCTGTGGCCTGTGCGGCATGGCGTGCCCGCAGCGCGTGATTGCCTTCGTTCCCGGCTACCAGAACATCCTGGTGCGCTGCAACAACACCGATAAGGGCGCCATTGCGCGCAAGATCTGCGACACCAGCTGCATCGGTTGCGGCATGTGCGCTAAAAAGTGCCCCGCCGGCGCTATCCGCATCGAGGACAACTGCGCCCATATCGACGGCGCGGACTGCCTGTCGTGTGGCATGTGCGCCGTCGTCTGCCCGCATGGCGCTATCCACGACCGCACCGGCATCGCCGCCGGCGTGTAGAAGGGAATCACCATGGCACAGGAATTCACTTTTACCGTTAACGGCGTTGAGCGCACGACGACCCAAAACAAACCGCTGCTGCGCTACCTGCGCGACGACCTGCATATCCATTCCGCCAAGGACGGCTGCTCCGAGGGCGCATGCGGTACCTGCACCATCCACGTGGACGGTGCGGCCGTCAAGGCCTGCGTGCTGACCACCGCGCTTGCCGCCGGCCGCAACATCGTGACCGTCGAGGGCCTGCCCGAGGACGTGCGCGAGGCCTTCGTGTACGCCTTTGGCGCCGTGGGCGCCGTGCAGTGCGGCTTTTGCATCCCCGGCATGGTCATGGCGGGTGCGGCGCTCATCGCCGAGGACCCCGAACCCACCGAGGAGCAGATCAAGTACGCCATTCGCGGTAACGTCTGCCGCTGCACCGGCTACAAGAAGATTATTGAGGGCATTTCGCTGGCAGCCGCGGTGCTCCGCGGCGAAAAACAGATCGACGAGGACTTGGAGCGCGGCGACGACTACGGCGTGGGCAAGCGCGCCTTCCGTATTGACGTGCGCAAGAAGGTGCTCGGCGAGGGCAAGTATCCCGACGACATCGACGAGCTCGATCAGCCGGGCCTGACCTACGCCAGCGCCGTGCGCTCCAAGTATCCGCGCGCCCGCGTGCTCTCCATCGATACCTCCAAGGCCGAGGCCCTGCCCGGTGTGGTGGGCATCCTGCGCGCCGAGGACGTGCCGGTCAACCAGGTCGGCCACCTTATCCAGGACTGGGACGTCATGATCGCTCAGGGCGATATCACCCGCTGCGTGGGCGATGCCATCGTGCTGGTGGTTGCCGAGGACGAGGCGACGCTCGAGAAGGCCAAGAAGCTCGTAAAGATTGATTACGAGCCGCTGGAGCCCGTGCGTAACATTGTCGAGGCCAAGGCGGCCGACGCCCCGCGCCTGCACGACAGTTTTTTTGCCTTTGGCAACACGGTGGAGCTCAAGGACAACGTGTGCCAGAGCCGCCATGTGACGCGCGGCGACGCCGCCAAGGCGCTGGCGGAGAGCGCGTTTACCGTGACACAGCGCTTTACCACACCCTTTACCGAGCATGCCTTCTTGGAGCCCGAGTGCGCCGTCGCCTTCCCGTACAAGAACGGCGTCAAGGTGCAGTCGACCGACCAGGGCGCCTACGATACGCGCAAAGAGTGCGCCCACATGTTTGGCTGGGATAGCGAACCCGAGCGTGTGGTCGTCGAGACCATGCTCGTGGGCGGCGGCTTTGGCGGCAAGGAGGACGTGTCCATCCAGCACCTGGCCGCGCTCGCTGCCTATAAGTTCCAGCGTCCTGTGAAGTGCAAGCTCACTCGTGCCGAGTCGCTTGCATTCCATCCCAAGCGCCACGCCATGGACGGTACCTTTACACTGGGTTGCGACGCCGAGGGCAACTTTACCGGTCTGGATTGCGAGATCAACTTTGACACCGGCGCCTACGCGTCGCTGTGCGGCCCGGTGCTCGAGCGCGCCTGTACGCATGCCGTCGGCCCCTACAAGTACCAGAATACCGACATTCGCGGCTTTGGCTACTACACCAACAACCCGCCCGCCGGTGCGTACCGAGGCTTTGGCGTTTGCCAGTCCGAATTTGCGCTCGAGAGCCTGATCGACCTGCTGGCCGAGAAGGTCGGCCTGGATCCGTGGGAGATTCGCTACCGTAACGCCATCGAGCCGGGTGAGGTTCTGCCCAACGGCCAGATTGCCGACTGCTCCACGGCGCTGAAGGAGACGCTGCTCGAGGTCAAGGATGCCTACTACGCGCATCCCGGCCACGCCGGCATTGCCTGCGCCATGAAGAACGCCGGCGTGGGCGTGGGCCTGCCCGATGCCGGCCGCTGCAAGATTCGCATCGAGGATGGCCGCGCCGTGGTCTACGCCGCCACGTCCGACATCGGCCAGGGCTGTAACACCGTCTTTTTGCAAGACGTTGCCGAGGCCTGCGGTCTGCCGCTGAGCTGCATTGCCAATGGCGAGTGCTCCACCGAGAACGCTCCCGACTCCGGCACCACGTCTGGCTCGCGTCAGACGGTCGTGACCGGCGAGGCCGTGCGCGGTGCCGCCTTCCTGCTGCGCGATGCCATGCTTGACATCGAGGCCGGCAAGCCTGCGCCCGCCGCTCCCGTGAGCGCGCATGGCGACGGCGTCAAGATCGAGTACGACGACGGTCGCGCCTATCAGCTGCGCACGCAGGAGCTCGTCGCCGGCCAGGGTATGCATCCTCAGGATCCCGCGGCCGCCATCAAGGCGCTCGAGGGATGCGAGTTTGGCTACGTGTATCTGGAGCCGACCGACAAGCTGGGTGCGGATGTTCCCAACCCCAAGAGCCACATCTGCTACGGCTTTGCCACACATGTGGTCATTCTGGATGATGACGGCCGCGTGAGCGAGGTCTATGCCGCGCACGATTCCGGCAAGGTGGTCAACCCCATCTCCATTCAGGGTCAGATCGAAGGCGGCGTGCTCATGGGTATGGGCTATGCGCTTACCGAGGACTGGCCGCTCAAGGACTGCGTGCCCCAGGCAAGGTACGGTACGCTCGGGCTGTTCCGCGCGCCCGAGATTCCGGATATCCACGCCATCTACGTGGAGAAGGACGAGCTGCTGCCCGTGGCGTACGGCGGCAAGGGCATCGGCGAGATCGCAACGATCCCCACGGCGCCCGCCGTGCAGAACGCCTACCGCGCGTTTGACGGCAAACTGCGTCCCGATCTGCCCATGGTGGATACGCCCTACAGCCGCGCCCGTCACCGCGGGTAGGGTAGAGCGCGTACGGCCATTGCTAACGGGCCGTTCGCGCTCAGCATCAATTACATACGCTGCGCCTTTGGCCCCAGCTCCATCGCGAGCCGGGGCCTTTTGTTTGGAGCGCCTCCGCATGCGGAAGATTCGTCCCAGATTTCGGCTCCAGAATGGGGCGTACTTTCCGGACGGGCTTCAAACGGAAACTGTATCCCGGATTCGACGCTCAGAATGGGATTCGTTTTCCGGTAGAGGCCTCAAATGGAAAGTGTGTCCCGGAATATGGCTCCAGCCTGGGATGCATTTTCCGGTTGAAGCCTCAAGCGGAAACTGCGTCCCGGAATTCGGTCTCGGAACGGGTCGTGCTTTCCGGATCGCCCCTCAACCGGAAGCTGTGTCCCGGAATCATGCCTCAGAATGGGACGCGCTTTCCGTTGGCGTGGCCGTTGGGAAAACGCGGCCCAGATAGGGGGGATGCGATCCGGCGATGCGCGGCCTAGCAGCTCCTACAGCTCCACTTCGTTGAGCCACGTCGGCAGCGCGGTCTGCCGGATGCCTGCCGTCTGAAGCTTTTTGGTGAGCATTCCTGCCGAGCGGACCTCGTTCATGGTAAAGCGCAGCAGAGGGTGACCGTAGAGCGATAGGTGCGCCTCGCGCTGTCGTTCGGCAACGAGCGCCTCGGCGGTGGTGCGCCCGGCTAGCATGGCCTGGTCGGTATATTTGACGAGCCCGTCGAGTTCTCCCAACGTGAGCTCCCGCGCCTGGGTCTCCCAGGCAAAGTCCGTTCGCATGGTTTCGGTCGAATCGAAGGGGTCCGTCAGCTCGTATTGAAGCCAGTCGGGCGCAAAACCGGTCTCGATCATGACGGCTCGGGCGACCGATTCCCCACCGCTCTCGGCGCGGACGTCGGCATATCGAAGCGTTGTGAGGGCGGTGCGAATTGCGCGACCATTGCGGGCAGTCGCTCGTTGCTCAACGGCCTCCATCAGCTGTTCCCGCGTAAGGCCGAGCTTTGAGATCGCCGAATCGGCAATGGGCATGCCGTCGGCAAAACCAGTTTGCAGCAGGCAATCTGTGGCCGTTTGGATAGGCGGCGTTACCGATATGCCGACTCTGCGTATTGCTCCGGCCGGCTCAATCTGGTGCCGCTGAATATGTGCGCCCGGACGAGCCGACGGCTTTGTCGAGCTGCAGACATGCACGACATTCAGGTGTCGCCACGAGACCTCGAGCCCCAGCAGGCAGGCAGCCGAAAACGAGCAGAACGTCCAATCGGGGTGGATGATCGCAAGGGCGCGGATAATCTCGCAATGGCGTTGCGCTCGGTTTAGTTCATCCCAGCGTATTTTGCGCGCGAACAATCCCGGCATGGGGGAGACGACCATGTCGCCGATGCGCCGCAGGAGCGCTTTTCGGATCGCCGCGCTCGGGGGAATCAGACAGCGCCCCTCTTGTTCGGCTTGGGTGAGCAGTTGGTCGATGAGTTGGTCATTGCAATGGGTCATGAGCTACCGCCTCCTTTTGGGTAGCAAAAACGTATCAGCCGGAACTTGCCGCTCAGCTGACCAAAAGCTGACCAAAATCTAACCATGCAGGTAGATGACCTGCTTTTGGCGACATATTTCTTGTTTGAATCGGCGCGTGGTAATCGGCGACCTTGAACGGTAGCGAGTTATGAAGAATGGGTAAGTTTCGGGACGTGTACTTTTTTGAAAAAGAGCATTCTATCTGCTGTTTTGTGTCTCTGGATCGTATATTTGAAGGCATGTGATAAGGGCGGCGGACTGTCGCCTTGTATCTGCGGAAACTGTGTCCCGGAATTGCCACTCGGAATGGGACGCGCTTTCCGGAACAGCCCTCAAGCGGAAATTGCATCTCGGAACGAGTCCTCAGAGCGGGATGAACTTTCCCAACGGGGCCGCATGCGGAAACTGTGTCCCGGAATGAGCGCTCGGAATGGGATGCATTTTCCGGTAGAAGCTTCAGCGGAAAGTACATCCCAGAATTCAGGCTCAGAACGGGACACGCTTTCCGGATGGGATGCTTGGCGGAAACTACGGCCCAGTTTTTGGCTCCAGAACGGGATGCATTTTCCGGAACGGTCCACGTGCGGTGGTGTACCGCCCCTTTCGTGTGCGCCGCTTGTCGAATTACGTTATAGCTAGCTATATTATAGGAAGGTATAATATAGCTAGCTATAACGTAAAGGAAGGATGGTCTATGTTTGTCGGAAGAACAGCGGAAATGTCCGAGCTCAATCGACTGTATGGCACGGACTCCTTTGAGATGCCTGTGATTTACGGCCGCCGTCGTGTGGGTAAAACGCGCCTTATCACAGAGTTTATCCAAGGCAAGAAGGCTATTTACTTTCAAGCTCGTCGTACCAATGTAGAGGCAAACCTGCATGGCTTTAGCCAGGCGATACTTGCGGGCTCCGTTGGTGCTGCGGGCGTGTCGTTTCGTAGCTTTGACGAGGCGTTCGATGCATTGGCCACCATGGCTCGCACGGAACGTTTGATTGTCGTGATTGACGAGTATCCCTATCTCGCCCAATCGAATCCCGAGATCAGCTCGTTGCTGCAAGATAAGATTGATCACCTGTACAAAGAGACCAGGCTCATGCTTATCCTGTGCGGGTCGTCGCTTTCGTTCATGGAAGAGCAGGTGCTGGGCTACGAGAGTCCGCTATACGGTAGGCGTACGGCCCAGTTTAAGATCATGCCGCTCGATTTTACGACGACCCTCGACCTGTGGCAGAGCATGGGTCGCGAAGACGCTGCAGTTTGCTATGGCATGACGGGCGGCATTCCTGCATATATCGAGAAAGTCGATCCTACCGTATCGCTTAAGGACAACATCAAACGTCTTTTTCTTACTCCTACGGGCTATCTCTTTGAGGAGCCGAGTAACCTGCTGTTGCAAGAGTGCCGCAATCCCGAGCAATATGATGCGATCGTGCAGGCAATTGCCCGGGGGCGCTCGAAGATCTCGGAGATTGCGAGCTCTACGGGAATCCCTGCGAGCAACGTAAAGAGCTATGTGGATAAGCTGGCGTCGCTTGGGATTGTCGAGCGCGAGCTGCCCCTAAACGAGACGAGCAATAAGCGAGCCGTGTATCTGCTGAGCGACCAGATGTTTAGGTTCTGGTACAAGTTTGTGCCGCAGAACATTGGGCTGATTCAAAACGATATGGCCGAGATGGCGTATAAGCGCATTGAGCCGCACGTATCGGATTACATGGGTACGGTCTTTGAGCTTATATGCAGACAATACGTGTACGAACTCGCGCGCGCGGGCCAGCTCGATGTGGTTCCGGCGAGCGTCGGGCGCTGGTGGGGGACGGATAATCGCACGCATACGCAGGAAGAAATCGACTTGATTGTTGACGATGGCGAGGGCACTGCGCTGTTTGCGGAGTGCAAATGGCGCAATGAACCGGTGGGCGAAGACGTGCTGCAAAAGCTCGTGCACCGAAGCGAGCTCTTTAGACGGCAACGAAAAAGTTATGCGATCTTCTCGAAGCGAGGCTTTACGCAAGGATGTCAGGATGCTGCGGCGAGCAGGGGAGATACCAAGCTGATTTCGTTTGCCGAGATGTGCGAGCGGAGATAACCAAGCGCGCTCTGATTTGATGCTCGGAATGGGTCGCGCTAAGGATGCCAAGCGTAAAACCTTCAATGAAAATGGCGTAAAAACTACATCTGTCATGGCGTAAAAACTACATTGAAAGTAGCGTAAAATCAGCATTGAGAATGGCGTAATTTCGCATATCGCATGATAGAGAGGGACGGCCGTCTATGGATGCACCAAAGAGATTGACCCAAAAGGGATATAGGCCCCGGCTCATAGAGGAGCGCCTCGACACCCTTATGCGGGCGTTTGGCTGTGTGGAGATCAACGGCCCCAAATGGTGCGGCAAGACCTGGACGGCGCTCTCTCGCTCGGCGAGCGTCTCCAGGCTCGATGAGCCTGCGCAGCGTGCGGCGGCAGAGGTCGACCCAAGCCTGGCGCTCATCGGCGATGCACCACACCTGGTCGATGAATGGCAGGAGGTGCCCGAGGTTTGGGATGCCGCCCGGCGTTTCGTGGACGCGAGCGGCAACGAACGGGGGGCACTTTTGCTCACGGGCTCGACCGCGCTCAAAAGCGAGGAGCGCAGCCATGTTCGTCATTCCGGCACGGGTAGGATCGCCCGTCTGTCAATGCGCCCCATGGCCCTGTGTGAGTCGGGCGACGGCGAGCCGCTCGTGTCACTGGCAAGCCTCTTTAAGGGCGAGGATTTTGCCCCTCAGCGTCGCGAGAGCACGGTGGATGACGTCGCCCGCTGGTGCTGCAGGGGCGGTTGGCCTGCAAATCTTGGGCTTTCGGAAGATCTTGCGCGAGAGACGGCAAGCCAGTACGTGCACTCGGTGCTCGACGTCAACGTGCTGGACGAGGGCATGTCGTCCGAGCTTGCACACGGCCTTTTGCGAGCTCTTGCCATGAACGAGAGCCAGGCTGTCACGTACAAGACGCTCGTAAAGGATGCCTCGTACGGTGAGGCGGGCCCCGACGAGAGGACCATCGCTGCGTACTTGGACCTCTTCAACAGGCTCAAGCTGACCGAGGACCTGTGCGGATGGGAGCCGCCCATGCGCTCGAAGGCCCGCGTTCGCGTGCGCCCCAAGCGCTACTTCTGTGACCCGTCACTTGCGGCGGCGTTGCTGGGGGCTACCCCTGAGCGGCTGCTTGGCGATATGCAAACGCTGGGGATGCTCTTTGAGAATCTCGTCCTGCGCGACGTGCGCGTGTTCCTTTCCACCTACGGCGGTGTCGACAACAGTGTCCATTATTTCCGAGATGAGAAGGGCCTTGAGGTTGATCTGATCGTTGAGCACGACGGGCGCTGGGGAGCCATCGAGGTCAAGCTGAGTGATGCGAAAACAGACGATGGAGCGAGAAATCTCAAGGCGCTGGAGAGGAAAGTGCTCTCCAATCCTGCCGCCCAGAATGCCGCGCCGGCGTTTTTGGCGGTCGTGGTTGGAAAGGGGAGCATTGCCTACACACGCGACGACGGCGTGGCGGTGATTCCCATGGCGGCACTTGGGGCGTAGTGGTTTTGCGGGCGTGCCGTGCTTCCTTTACCGAAAATCCATTTGGTAAACCAGATGATCGCGGATAGAATAAAGTTGACGGCAGCCCAAGGGTGATAGCTGGGCAGCGCCGTTGCTTGGTCAAGAGGTCAGTGCCTTAATGGCAGCGACTTGTTATGCTTCGAATGCTGCTTGAGTGCCTCGGAAAGTTCGATAAGCGCCGTGAAGAGCGAGACCAAAGCAACCAAGAGCTCTACGAGCTCTGATGGGCCCGGGATGACCGCTGATTCAAGTCACCGGGCCTAAATCTTTTTCATGCATTTGAATAGAGCGGGCAACTCTCTTGGGGCCGTCTGCATGGCGTGTGCCTGGCGCATGGTATTGCGCCCCACTTTCATGTCCGCACGGGTTCCTATCCTTACGGCAATGTAGCCGCTTATGTAACAAGCGGCAGTTGACGGAGAAAGGCCATAACCGTGTCAGCTGAAAAGACGCCGTGTATTTCGGCTATCGATACGACGAACTTAGCGCGCCAGATCGTGCTGGACTTTGAGTTTGCGCCGGTGCCAAAGCAGCGCCAGCGCCGTGGGCTGCACAATGAGATTATCGAGGTCGGTGCCGTCAAGCTCGATTACCACGGCAACGTTATGGGCGAGTTCTCGCAGTTTGTGCAGACGGAATTTACCGAAGGCGTTGCGTTTCCCGTCCGCGAGCTTACGGGGATATCGGCCGTGGACACCGCGATGGCTGATCCGCTCTATGTGGTGATCAAAAGGCTCAGTGATTGGATCGGTCGCTACTCCGCCCAGATAGTTTGCTGGAGCGGGGCGGATCATCGACAGCTTATGACCGAGTGCCAGGCAAAGCAAATCGACCTTGCCGCATTTCCTACGGACTGGGCCGATCTGCAGGCGTTTTACACCTCGATCATGGACGTGGGCAGCCACGGGTGCGTCTCTTTGAGTGACGCGACAACATGGTTTGGCATCGAGTTTGACGAGTCGACGGGTCATGCCCACAGTGCCCTAGCCGACGCGCGCGTGACCGCCAAGTTGCTCAAGCAGGTGATGGACGGGGACTACCGCGTGAGTCCGCGTGCTCAGGAGATCCGCCAGCGGTGGGGGATGGGCGATCGAGCCCAGACGCGCCTTTCCAACAAGTGCCCCGAGCTGGGCGACCTGCTGCTGAAGCTGAAGGCGGCGGGAAGGTAGGGGCGTTAGCTGTCTGCATGGCGCGTGCCTGTCGCGTATCGTTACTCTTCCTGCTGCTTGGCAGGCAAGATGTAGACGTTCTCGGCGTCCACGGCGATCCGCGCGGGGCGGTTGTAGAGGGTGTCGATCTCCTTTACGCTCTGCTTGAACGGCGTGACGTCGGGCGTCTTTGCCTGATGGAGCTTTTCGAGGAGTTTCTCGGATTGCTTGTCGTTGAACTTTCCGATGCTCTCTCCTGCGCCTTCGAGCGCCTCGTCGATGAGTGTATGGTCGCCCACGGGGGTCTTTGCGATGGCGTGGCCGAGCAATTTGCCCGCGGACGCGATACCGCCCAGCAGTGCCGCATCGACGGTGTCGACAGCCCCCGCTTCGAGTGCGTTGTAGCAGTCGGTGTAGAGCTCGCGGTACGCGATCGAATCAGCCTCAATCTTCGCAGTGGCGTCCGCGAGCTTTGCGGGCTCGAAGTTCTGGGCGAGCATGGGTTCGAGGAACAGCGAGAACGCGTGGATGTAGGTGGCGAGCTGGCAGTCTTTGAGGTAGTCGAGCACCTTGTCGAGGCGTCTGCCCAAGCCGTCTCGCACCTCGATGAACCCTTTCTTTTTCAGATCCGCCTGTGCCTGCGAGCGGAAGAGTTCCATGTCCTGCGCGGACGACTGCTTGATGTCGAGCACCTTCATATGGGCGTTTGCCATGTAGGTGGCGTTGCCGTAGTTGAGGCCGTAACCGTTGAGGATGTCTGCGAGCGTCTTGAGGTTGCCACGCATGTTGGCCTTGTCGCGCTGACGCATGTACTCGAACATTTCGTCGACGGACTCCTGGATGGAGTCGAGCTTTTGGTTTATCTGCGCGATTGCGGCTGCCATGAATAGCGATGTTGGATCGTAAGGCACCTGCGTGACGCTCGTGGCGATGTCGCCCTCGACTACGTGGAAGCGCGCCTGCCCAAGGCCCTTGGCGGCGTCGCGGTAGCCCCCTGTGAGACCGCTGCCGTCCTTGAACGAGTTGAGTTTCGACGGATCGAGCGGGTTACCATATTTGTCAGTCGCCTGGAGCAGCGTGGGCACGCTCACCGTGTTGGTGACGGTGCGAAACATCGAGGGGAGCGAGGCGAACGCCACGCCGAGTTGGGGAATTCGCTCGAGCGGTAGCTTGATGGCGCCGGAGACGTCCACCCGCTTCTGAGTGAGCGCGAGGTGGATTTTGGTCGATGCGAGCTGTTTTGCCACGAGCTCCTCTCGGCCGTCGTTCGCCGAGGGTTTGGTCTCGTTGTCTGCCATAGCGCGCTCCTTGCTTACGTTGATAGTCGTGGGCATTATCTCATCGCCTGGTGGCTTGCTAGAGCGGGGTAGAGGCCGAGCGTCTGGCGAAACTCGTTAACTGATTGCATTTCAGCGGATTGGGTTGATTATAAGAGAAGGACGGCTATCCATCTGCCCTTCCCAGTTGAGTTCGCTTTGAGCTACTGTTCGTGCCTATGCTGCTTGGGCTCAAGCCTTCTCGCTGCCGTGAAGCAGGCCGTGGCCGCCATGGCCAATGCGATGCTGGCCATCCAAGTGGAGTCGCCGGTTGCAGCGAGCTTTGGTTCATCGGCTGTCGTGCGTCCCGACTTTTTTGTAGCCGCCTCGTCGGCGTCCTTTTCAGGAGTGGCAGGATCACTTTTGTTGTCGCCGGGTGAATCTACGTCGGTCTTTTCGCCCGCCTGCTCCCCTTGGGCCTTCCCCTCCACGGTGAAGGACGCATCGGTCGCCGTCCCGTCCTTCCAGACGGCCGTGACGGTGTGTCCGCCGGCGGCGAGCGTGTCCAGGTAGGACGGCCTGAGCTCGATAATCGTGCTGCCCCTGGTTGCGGTGTAGTTCTCGGCGGAGACCTCAGTTCCGTCCACGAGGAGACGCGTGAACTCATCGAGAGGACCGCTGAAGCGGAAGGTCAGACCGGCCTTGCCGTCCTTTGCATACGCCTGCCCGTCGCCCTTGGTGGCGGCATACAGCGGAGCGGTCACGTCGAAGGTGACGTCCCCCGCGTCGTCGACATCAAAGGTCTGAACGCCGGTCTTGCCGTTACGCTCGGCGTAGGCGGAGCTGTAGACGAAGGTCTCGTGGCCCGTCTTGTCGAGGACCGCGAGGGCTTGGATTTCAAACGAGCCCATCGAGAGCGACGTGGGGAACTCGATTTCGATATAGCCCCTTGCCGCATCGTAGCTGCAGCTCAACGTTTTGCGGGTCTTTAAAGAGTTCGGGTCCTCGACATAGCCGGGGTCGCCGAGGATCGGGGAGACAGACTTTACGCCGTCCGCGTCGCCTACATTGCAATAGATACGGAGGATCCCGCCGACGGGGACCCTCTTCGCGGAGATGGAAACGTTCGAGACCGTGGGCGGGTTCCGGTCGATCGCGCTGCCGGTCACCTCGAAGCACAGCTCGCTCGGGTCGCCAACCGAGAAAGTCGCGCCCGAAATGCCGTTGGCCCTGGCGTAGGAACTCTCGTACACATCGGTCTCGAACCCTAGGCCATCGGTGACCGAAAGGCCGATCAGCCTGTGCCTTCCGATTCTATTGCTGTCGAATGTGAGGTCAAACCCGTCGATAGACGAGCCTCCGTGATAATAGGCTGACGAAACAGAGCAGCCGTCGTCCGAATTCTCCCAGCCCTGCCGCAGTATGGGGGAAACGGAGCGAACGCCGTCGGCATCGGAGACGGTCCAAGAGATGTGGAAGTCGGCACCGGTTGCGACCTCCCTGCTCGAGAGCGACACGGAGGACACGGTCGGCGGGTTTTGGTCCTCGGGTCCCTCGGTCACCTCATACTCGAGGGGGTCGGTGGTGAAGGTCGGACAGTCGAGCCCCTTCTCCTCGGCATACGTCGTGTCGTAGACATCGGTAACCCATCCAAGACTATCGGTCACGCCGAGGCCGATGATCCGGTACCTGCAGGGCCGGTCGCTCGGGGAGGTGGAGATATCGAAGCCCGCGGTCGTGTTGCCGGTCGACGAGAAGGCGAGACGGGAACTGATTCCATGGTCTCCGGTATCGTTTTCGACAACGACTTCGACTATGGGCGTGACGGACCGTACCCCGTCAGGGTCATCGACGCTATAGCCGACATGCAGCGTGGAGCCGGCCGTGACTGTCGTCGCGGATATCGTCACGTTGGAGATGCTGGGCGGGTTCGGGTCCGACGCGGCTAGGGCGGTTGAGGGCAAAGCAAGCGCTACGGTGGCGGACAGCGAGGCGAGCAGGCTAAGCGCGAAGCGCCTAGAGAATTTCAAGGAGGTCATTGGTGGTGCCGATCTTCCATAATTGTTGCAGCGATACCAGTATATCTTTGGCCCATGCTAGCCAGATGTTCTTTCCGCGAACGGCTCGTTAGTTTAGAGACGGCATATGGACGCCTGTCTCGTCCACGTTTCTCGTAAGGGCGATTATAAGGACATGAAGAGACTTTCTCGGAACAATCAATTGGGGATATCAAAGAAATGCTGGACGCCTCCCGATCGCTCAATGCCTTTGAGGTGAAATGCGGCGCATCGGCTACGTTGTTGAGATCATTTATCGAGCGATACGTCATTCCAGCTGAGGCCACCGTCATGAGGCTTCTGTTCCTACACCCCCCGCAATCCCGCGCGCGGCACCCAACAGCTCGTACTCCCTCTCGCTCCGCTGGCACAGCTCGGCAGTCTCGACGGCGTCGCGACACAGATCCAGGAACACCTCGGCTCCCTCGCAGAAGCACTCGCGGGCAAAGTCGCCCGAGCCGCTTGCGACGCACGCGCCGTCGGCAAAGAGCTTCCAGCTAGACGGCTCACGCAAATCGTCTCCGAACAACTTAATCTGTAGCACATGCGGATTGCCAGCAGCGCAGAGCTCTTCCTCGAGCTTCTGTACCGTGAAGTGCATCTGGTGGGAGAGGCTGTTCTTGACCATGGCCGAGGCATAGCCGCTCGGCTCGTCCAGAAGATGCATTCGTTTTGGCTTGGCTGCCAGGTTGTGGAAGTTGCGCTCACTGCGCACGGAGAAATTGTCCATACGGACTCCTTTCATCGATGTTGGCAGGGCCACCGTGCCTCTTGGCCGTTTGGCGTCGGGATCGTGGAGCCAACTCTCTACCCCGACTCTGGATAAAACGCGCCCGCTCCTTGCGGGCAAGATGGAGTCTATCAACGTGTACAGACTCAACGTGTACGGACAGAAATCAAGCGCCATCCGCGAAATGACGCGCGGATGGCGTTGGTTTCCCAAGTGATTATTCGGCTTTCATCCGGAAAAGTGTCGAAATCAGCCGTGTAAAAGTACGGAAAAGTGTCGAAATAGGCACCTTAAAACTTCGGAAAAGTGTAGCTGGATGACAAAACAGCACTTAGAAGCCGGTGCTGGATGCGGGATCCTGCGGCCGCCTTCAGCCCTCGCTACTCGTCGTCCTCGTCGTTGGGATCGCCCTTGAGGGTGTTGATGTCCAGGTACTGGTTATCGTCCTCTTTTTGCTGGGTCTCCGACTCCGCTTGGGTGGGGCCGCGGAACAGCTGGAATCCCTCAAACGCAATGACGCCGAGCAGGGCAATGATAATGGCGATAAAGGCAACCTTGACTGCCTGCGGAAATTCCGAGAAACGCAGCGCCTTTTCCTCGGCGTAATAATCGGCGAAGCGCTCTTCGCCCGCACTTTTGGTATACGCCGGCGCGGACGCGGCCTCCGGGTCATATTCCGGTGCGGGCGTGGCAGCGTACGGATCGTTGAGATAATCGCTCGATGCGGTGCCATAATCCTCGGTCTCGATGCGACCGTTGCCAGCATAGCCATCGGAATAATCGGAATATGCCGCACCGCCCTCATGGTCCGCGGCGCCCGTGTTGGCGGCAAAAAGCGGGTTAACTGGGACGTCGAGCGCCGGCATGCCGGTAGAGGTCTCATCCAGATCGGCTGCAGCCCAGGAATCGTAGGCAACCTGATGGGCAACGGGCTCATCGAGCCTTGCGACCGGAGGCTTGCGTGCCGCAGGAACAGGCAACTGCTGGGCGCTGTACATAACAGTGCTGTCGGCCGATTTGCCCTGCGTCGCTGCTGCGAGAAATGCCGCCGTCTCGGATGGGTCACTTGCGGGGCGGGGAGCGGGCGTGGGCGCCGAAGTGGGTGCGGGTGTAGGCGCGGGCGTCGAAACAGCCGACTGCGCAGGAGTCGGCGCAGATGCGGGCTTAGGCGCAAGTGCGGGATTGGGGTTTGACGGGCGAGCCCCGCCGCCCATGAGTTCGTCGGCGGTCCACGGGCGATCATCCATCACATCGTCAAGGCTCAGCGAAAACAGGTCGTCTTCACCCTCATCGAACATGCGGTGCACATGTCCACCAATTGCCGGAATCAATCCGCGACCGGTGCATGATGCCTTGCTCAACGCCATTCTGTCCCATCCTTTCGAAATACTAATGACATCGATTATATGGAACTTCCCAAGCGGCTCGGTCTTGGATTCGTGCTTTCCAGAACTCGCGCCCAAAAGGGGAGGGGCAATCCAGGCGAGTGCCTACTTGTCGCCGGCCGCCGCCTTGGCCTCATTGAGGTAGCTATAGAAGCTGTACTTGGAGATGCCAAAGAACTCGCAGGCGCGCTCGCTCGACTTGGAAATGAGGAAGGCGCCGCGACGGTCGAGGTAGCCAATGGCACGAATGCGCTCGTCTTTGGTCATGAGTGCCGCGGGCTTGCCCACAAACTGCTCGCACTCGTGCAGCAGGTCCTCGAGCAGGTCGCCGATGTTCTTGGTAATGGGCTCGGGCTCGGTATAGCCCGTGCCGCCGGTGCCGGTAAAGGCGTCGAGCGAACGCTCAAAAGCCTTCATAAGCGTAATGTCAAAGTTGATGCCCAAAATGCCGACGGGCTTGCCTTCGTCGTTGCGGATAAAGATGGTCGAGGACTTGAGCAGCTTGCCATCGGTGGTTTTAGTGAGGTACGGCTCGCGGTCGTGTACGTCGGTGCTGCCCTCGTGCATGGACTCAAACACAATATGGCTGGGGCCGTCACCCAGTTTGCGCCCGCTGACGTGGCCGTTTTCGATCACTACGATGGAGTGGTCCACGTCCTCGGTCTCCAGATCGTGGACGACGACTTCGCAGTTGGGGCCAAATTGGAGCGCCAGACCGTGTGCGAGGCGCTTGTAAAACTCAATCTGTGCGGGGGTCATGGGTGCCTTCCTAAAAATTAGTTTGGGCACACTTTGCCATAAACCACACTTGACCGCAAACAAATCCATCAACAAGGCAATTCATGACCGTTCGGCGGCGAAAAAGTACCGATTACGGCAACAAACAATTCGTTAGGTATGCCAATCAAAAAGTGTGATAGAACATTACTAACAAACTTTTTGTTTGGCATCCACATAAAAGTTCAGCCGTGTGAATGGGATCGGGCTGAAACGCGTATGCGGGGGCCGGCAAGAGAGGACTTAAGGAGTTCACCGTATGGCCGATAAGATCCAGTGGGCGGGCAACACGATGCCCAAGAGCGATGACAAGCACTTGGGAATCATGAGTCTCGACCACGTGAAGAAGGCCCGCGCCTTCCACCAGTCGTTCCCCCAGTACACCGTCACTCCGCTTGCCCGCCTGGACGGCCAGGCTGCGCGCCTGGGTCTGTCCAACCTGTGCGTTAAGGACGAGAGCTATCGCTTTGGCCTCAACGCCTTTAAGGTTCTGGGCGGTTCGTTTGCCATGGCCAACTACATTGCCGACGAGACCGGCAAGGACGTTGCCGAGTGCACCTTCGATTACCTGACTTCCGATCAGCTGGTCAAGGACTTTGGCCAGGCTACCTTCTTTACCGCCACCGACGGCAACCATGGCCGCGGTGTGGCATGGGCTGCCAACAAGCTGGGCCAGAAGGCCGTCGTGCACATGCCCAAGGGTTCCACCAAGCCCCGCTTTGATAACATCGCCGCCGAGGGCGCCACGGTGACCATCGAAGAGGTCAACTACGACGAGTGCGTGCGCATGGCCGCCGCCGAGGCTGACGCCTGCGAGCGTGGCGTCATCGTTCAGGACACCGCCTGGGAGGGCTACGAGAAGATCCCGTCCTGGATCATGGAGGGTTACGGCACCATGGCTTCCGAGGCTGCCGAGCAGCTGCGCGAGATGGCCATCAACCGCCCGACGCACGTGTTTGTCCAGGCTGGCGTGGGTTCGCTCGCCGGCGCCGTGGTGGGCTACTTCACCAACCTGTATCCCGATAACCCGCCCACCTTCGTCGTGGTTGAGTGCGCGCCTGCCGCCTGCCTGTACAAGGGCGCTGCCGCCGGCGACGGCGACCCGCGCATCGTGGACGGTGACATGCCCTCCATCATGGCCGGTCTGTGCTGCGGCGAGCCCAACATCCTGGGCTGGGATATCCTGCGCAACCACACCACCGCCTTCGTGTCCTGCCCCGACTGGGTCACCGCTCGCGGCATGCGCACCCTGGGCGCTCCCGAGAAGGGCGACCCGCGCGTCATCTCCGGCGAGTCCGGCGCGGTGACCACCGGCCTGGTCGAGACTCTCATGCTCGATCCCGAGTACGCCGAGCTCAAGGAGCTCATCGGCCTGGACAAGACGAGCTCTGTGCTCTGCTTCTCCACCGAGGGCGACACCGATCCGGATCAGTACCGTCGCATCGTCTGGGAAGGCGAATACCCCACTTGCTAGCAGGTCTGACCTGTCCGGGTGGCGGAGCATATGTTTGCTCCCTGCTCGGACAGTCCTGCTCGCACGGAGAGCACATTAAGTGCTCTCCGGCTCGTGCGGAACTCGCGACGGAGCAAACATATGCTCCGCCGCCCTACGTTTACTTGCTTGCCGGGTACTCGACCTCACGCTGCTTGGCACAAGTGATCTATCTGAAATATCTACCTGTAGGTAAACCCTTGTAGAAAGGTTGACTGTTATGACTAAGGAACTCGATTTCGAGGCAATTAAAAACGCTGCTGAGTCCCATCGTGCTGATATGACGCGTTTTCTTCGCGCTATGATCTCCCACCCCTCTGAGTCTTGCGAGGAGGGCGAGGTTGTCGCTTGCATCAAGGCCGAGATGGAGAGCCTTGGCTATGACGAGGTCAAGGTCGACGGCCTGGGCAACGTTATGGGCTTTATGGGCGAAGGCGACAAGATCATCGCCATCGACTCCCACATCGACACCGTCGGCATCGGCAACATCGAGAACTGGGATGCCGATCCCTATGAGGGCTACGAGACCGACGAGATCATCTACGGCCGCGGCGGCTCCGACCAGGAGGGCGGCATGGCTTCTGCTACCTACGCTGCCAAGATGATGAAGGACATGGGCCTCATCCCCGAGGGCTACAAGATCATGGTCGTCGGCACCGTCCAGGAAGAGGACTGCGACGGCATGTGCTGGCAGTACATCTACAACAAGGATGGCATTAAGCCCGAGTTCGTCATTTCCACCGAACCCACCGACGGCGGCATCTATCGCGGTCACCGCGGCCGCATGGAGATCCGCGTCGACGTTCACGGTACCTCCTGCCACGGCTCCGCTCCCGACCGCGGCGACAACGCCATCTACAAGATGGCCGACATCATCGCCGACGTCCGCGCCCTCAACAACAACGGCTGCGACGAGTCGACCGACATCAAGGGTCTCGTCAAGATGCTCGACCCCAAGTACAATCCCGAGCACTTCGAGGATGCCCGCTTCCTGGGCCGCGGCACCTGCACCGTCAGCCAGATCTTCTACACCAGCCCCAGCCGCTGCGCCGTGGCCGACTCCTGCGCCATCTCCATCGACCGTCGTATGACCGCCGGTGAGACCTGGGAGTCCTGCCTGGACGAGATCCGCAACCTGCCGGCAGCCAAGAAGTACGGTGACGACGTGAAGGTCTCCATGTACATGTACGACCGTCCGTCCTGGACCGGCGAGGTCTACGAGACCGAGGCTTACTTCCCCACGTGGATCAACAAGGAGACCGCTCCGCACGTCAAGGCCCTCGTCGACGCCCACAAGGCCATGTTTGGTGACGAGCGCATCGGCTGCGAGCCCAGCATGGACAAGCGCACCGGTCGCCCGCTGTGCGACAAGTGGACCTTCTCCACGAACTGCGTCTCCATCCAGGGCCGTTACGGCATCCCCTGCGTGGGCTTTGGCCCGGGTGCCGAGTCTCAGGCTCACGCCCCCAACGAGGTCACCTACAAGGATGACCTGGTCACCGCTGCCGCCATGTACGTGGCTGCCCTGAACCTCTACGATCCGAGCCAGGCCGATGGCGACGCCACCGTGTTCCGCGCCGGTCTGACCAACAACAAGATCGATTAGTCCCATTCCTCGATTTTGTTGAGCCGGGGGCCGCTCGTGTCCCCGGCGCTCCCTGTTGACTTGGGGCCCGCGGTCGTTATCTCCCATGCTTCCTCAACGGTGGCGGGTCCTCGTCATGGTGCTCTGCATGTTCTAGCCACACGCGCATGCCGGAGCACATCTACTCATTGCGATCGTTTCATCTTTAGAAAGGACATTTCCATGGACGCTAAGTTTACCGAGCTCGTCGAGCAGCTGAACGGCCTCGATTTTAAGGGCATGTACGGCAGCGACTTCCTGCACACCTGGGACAAGACCACCGATGAGCTCAAGGCTCTCTACATCGTCGCCGACGCCCTGCGCGAGCTGCGTGAGAACAACGTTTCGTCCAAGATCTTCGACTCGGGCCTGGCCGTCTCCCTGTTCCGCGACAACTCCACCCGTACGCGTTTCTCTTTCTCTAAGGCCGCCAACCTGCTCGGCCTTGAGCTGCAGGACCTGGACGAGAAGAAGTCCCAGATCGCCCACGGCGAGACCGTCCGCGAGACCGCTACCATGATCTCCTTCATGGCCGACGTCATCGGCATCCGCGATGACATGTACATCGGCAAGGGCGATGCCTACATGGCCGAGGTCTCCGAGTCCGTGCAGCAGGCCTACGAGGATGGCGTTCTGGATCACCGTCCCACGCTCATCTCTCTGCAGTCCGATTCCGACCACCCCACGCAGTCCTCTGCCGACATGCTCTACCTCATCAACGAGTTTGGCGGCCTCGAGAACCTTAAGGGCAAGAAGGTTGCCGTCACCTGGGCCTATTCGCCCTCTTACGGCAAGCCGTTGTCCTGCCCGCAGTCGCTGATCAGCCTGCTGCCCCGCTTTGGCATGGACGTCACCCTGGCTCACCCCGAGGGCTACGACCTCATGCCCGAGGTCGTCGAGCGCGCCAAGAGCTATGCCGCCGAGTCCGGCACCACCTTTAAGCAGGTCAACACCATGGCCGAGGCCTTCGAGGACGCCGACATCGTGATCCCCAAGAGCTGGGCTCCGTTTGCCGCCATGGAGAAGCGCACCAACCTGTACGCCGAGGGCGACGACGCCGGCATCGCAGCGCTCGAGAAGGAGCTGCTCGCCCAGAACGCCACCCATCAGGACTGGTGCTCCACGACCGAGCTCATGGAGAAGACCGCCAACGGCCAGGACACCATCTTTATGCACCCGCTGCCCGCCGACATCTCCGGTGTCTCCTGCGAGCACGGCGAGGTTAACGCCGACGTCTTCGACATGCACCGTGTGGGCATGTACAAGGAGGCCAGCTACAAGCCGTACGCCATCGCAGCCATGATGTTCCTGCAGAAGGTTGCCGATCCCGCCGCTACCCTCAAGGCCCTCGACGAGCGCAATACCGCCCGTTGGTTCCAGGCCTAAAGCCGGGTTGAGGTAAGCCATGTAAAGGGGGCGCTCTGCCAACCGGCGGGGTGCCCCTTTTTTGCATCGCGGGCGTGCGGGATAAGCGCTCTCGATGTGGATGCCCGCGGCGCGAGTTATGGGTACGATGGTTTCAGGGGAGGTATCACCATGAAACTTGGATGCGTCATTATGGCTTCGGGCGAGGGCAAGCGGTTTGGCTCTAACAAGATGCTTGCCGATATCTATGGCGAGCCGCTGATTGCCCGGACCATCGATTCGGTTCCCCGGGGCTTTGACGTCGTGGTTTCGACGCGTTGGCCCGAGGTCGCCCAGATTTGCGAGGACAAGCATTGCCCGTGCGTGCTGCACGATGGCGAGCTGCGCAGCGATAGCGTCCGTGCGGGCCTTTCGTGGGGAGTCGAACGCAACTGGAAAGGTTGCCTCTTTTTGCCGGGCGACCAGCCGCTCGTGAGTTCGGATTCTTTTGAGGCTATGGTTCGTGCATTTGACGAGCGTGGCCGCAAGCATCCGGTGCGTCTTGCGTGCAACGGTGAGCCTTCGAGTCCGGTGCTCTTTCCGGCGGAACTGTTCGATGCGCTCATGCGTCTTGAGGGCAAGGACGGCGGGGGCTCGATTCTCAAAGGTCGCGTCGACGTTGCGCTGGTCGAGGCGCGTGCCTACGAGCTGTGGGACGTCGATACCGCCAAGGGGCAGCAACGCATAACGGAGCATATCGCCGCCTGCTCGTATTTTGATCGCGTGGCCAACTGTATTAATCAATAAGGAGCAACATGATCATCATCAAAAACGGCGCGCTCGTGACGCCCCAGGGGCTTCGCCGCGCCGATCTTGCCATGGAGGGCGACAAGATTGTGCGGATTGCCGCGGCGATTGAGCCGGGTGAGGACGATACCGTCCAGGACGCCACGGACTGTTGGGTGTTCCCGGGCTTTATCGATGGGCACACGCACATGCAGTGCTGGACCGGCATGGACTGGACGGCCGATAGCTTTGAGACCGGCACGCGTGCGGCTGCCTGCGGCGGTACGACGACCATCGTGGACTACGCGACGGCTGATCGCGGCGTGACCATGCCCGATGCCTTGGCCGAGTGGCATCGCCGTGCCGACGGAACCTGCACGGCCAACTACGCCTTTCATATGGCACTCGCCGAGTGGAATGAACGCAACCGCGCCGATCTTTCGGCTATGCGCGAGGCGGGCGTATCGTCGTTTAAGACCTACTTTGCCTACGATCATTTGCGCCTGGACGATGCCGAGACGCTCGAGGTGCTCGAGGAGCTCAAGCGTATTGGCGGCATACTGTGCGTGCATTGCGAGAACGGTACGCTGGTGAATGAGCTGCAGAAGCGCGTGTACGAGCAGGGGATTCATGGGCCCGAGGGGCATGCGCTCAGCCGCCCGGACGTGTGTGAGGCCGAAGCCGTGAGCCGCCTGCTGTATCTGGCGCACCTGGCCGGCGACGCCCCAGTCAACGTGGTGCACCTTTCGACCAAGTTGGGGCTCGAGGCCATTCGTGCGGCCAAGGCGCGCGGGCAGAAGAATATCTATGTCGAGACCTGCCCTCAGTATCTGATGCTCGACGACACCTGCTATCTGGAGCAGGGCGAGGACGGCTTTGCGGGTGCCAAGTATGTGATGAGTCCGCCGCTGCGCCATGCCGGCGACCGTGCCGCGCTGCGCGAGGCGCTTGTGGCCGGCGAGATCGATACGATTGCGACCGATCATTGTAGCTTTAACCTGCACGGGCAAAAGGACCGCGGGCGCGACGATTTCCGCGCGATTCCCAACGGCGGGCCCGGCGTGGAGCATCGTCCCGTCGCGATTGCCACGAGTTTTGAGGGACAGCTGGGACCCGAGGACCTCTGCCGCTTGATGAGCGAGAACCCGGCGCGCGTGTTTGGCATGTATCCGCGCAAGGGATGTCTTGCCGAGGGCTCCGATGCCGACGTGTGCGTGTGGGATCCCCAGGCGCGCTGGACCATTCGCGCGGCGACACAGCATCAGGCCGTGGACTACACGCCGCTCGAGGGCTTTGAGGCGCATGGTCGCGCCAAGGCCGTGTTTGTGAACGGCGTGCTGGTGGCACGCGACGGCGAGCCCACCGGAGCCCAACCCGGCCGCTACGTCCCCCGCTAGCAGCAAAGATGCCGTGTCCCCTCCGCAGTTGCGGTGAAATACGGACTGTTTGCGGCCGTCATACGGCCAAACAGTCCGTATTTCACCGCAACTGACGAGATGGGGCCGGCTACTTGAGGCTGGTGGCGACGAGGGGGTGGTCGAGGGCCGCCTCGAAGCGGTCAGCCATCGTGGGGTCGTTGAGCGTGTCGACTTGGTTGAGCATGACGCGTGCGGTGCCGAGCTTCAGCGCCTGCATCTCGGCATTGAGCACCTGGGCGACGCGCTCGGGCGTGGCGATGTCGGTGAGCTCGCAGCCGCAACGCTCGCAAAAGAGCTCGGGGCGGTGGACGGCTTCGTGGATGGGCTTGCCGAGCCCTGAGGCGCCGACGATCCAGACGATGTTGGCCGTGCCAGAGGGAATCACCGGCTCCCAGGCGGCGTGGGCCTTGAGCGGGAGCCGCTTGCTGCCGTCCGCCTCGGCCAGGACATAGTCAAAGCGCTGCGCCAGCTGGTCGAGCGGCTCGGCAGGGGAGGAGAGCTTGCCCGTCTCCGGGTCCAAAATACCCGCCTGGCAGATACTTCCGCGGCTCATGCCAGCGCATGCCTCGCAGGTGCAGCCGGGAACATGCAGGGCCCCCGGCTTCCAAGGCGCGGCGTCCAGACGACGGCCCGACCCGTCCCATGGCACGCCGGCGACGGGGAACATATGCGTGGTGGTGCAGAGGAGCACGCGGTCGCCAGCGCGCATAAGCTCAAGGCCGAGCGTCTTTAGCAAGGTCGACTTGCCGCCGCTGCCGATAATCGCGGTAATGCCCGGCTCGATCCTGAGCGCCGAGGCAAGATTGCCGCTAACCGTTTCCATCTGTTCACCGCCGTATAATACTGTGATAATAAATAATCATCAGAGTAGCGGTCGAACCGCTTTTGCTCTGCTCAAACCGTAGCACAGGGAGGTGTCCCGGGAATGCTCGTTTATGTTCGCGGCGCCGGCGATATCGCCACGGGCGTCGCCGCTCGCTTGGTACGCGCCGGCGTGTCGGTCGTTATGGCCGATATCGCGGTTCCCACGTGCATCCGCCGCACAATCAGTTTTTGCGAGGCCATTCGCCTGGGCGAGGTCGAGGTTGAGGGCATTCGCGCTCGCCTGGCGCAGACGTCGGCCGAGGCGCTTGAGATTACCGGGGCTGGAGACGTCGCCGTCGTGGTGGACCCCCAGGCGCAGATGCTCGACGAACTGAAGCCCGCGGCTGTGGTCGACGCGATTTTAGCCAAGCGCAACCTGGGCACCACGCGCGACATGGCGCCTGCCGTCATCGCCGTGGGGCCGGGCTTTACCGCGCCGGTTGATTGCGATGCCGTGGTCGAGACTATGCGCGGGCATTTTTTGGGCCGCGTCATTACCCAGGGCTCGCCCCAGCCCAACACGGGCGTGCCGGGCGTGATCGCCGGCTATGGCAAGGAGCGCGTTATCCACAGCCCCGCCGCCGGCGTGTTTCGGTCCGACCGCGCAATCGGCGACATCGTGCGCGCCGGAGACGTGATTGGCTACGCGGGCGATACGCCCATGCGCACGCAGATCGATGGCTGTCTGCGCGGGCTTTTGGCGAACGGCGTGCAGGTGACCGAGGGCTTTAAATGCGCCGATGTCGATCCGCGCGGCGATGCCAGCTATATCAACTACATTTCGGACAAGGCGACGTCGGTCGGCGGCGGCGTGCTCGAGGCACTCGCTATGCTCACCGATATCTTTAGAGGATAGAAGGCGGCAATGGAAAAGCTCGATGTTGTGAATGCGGCGCTTGCCGCCCTGCGTGCTGGCGAGACGTGCGAGCTGGCGGTCGTGGCCGGCACGGCGGGGTCGTCACCGCGCGGTGTGGGCGCATGGATGGCCGTCTTTGCCGATGGCAGCCAGGCGGGCACTATCGGCGGCGGCAAGATTGAGCTCTTTGCGCTGGATGAGGCGCGCGAACTCCTGAGCGCGGGACAGTCGCGTCTGGTCCGCTACACCATGGGCGGCGAGAACTCCGATACCGGCATGATCTGCGGCGGAGCCATTTGCCTGTGCTATCTGCATCTGGATGCGACCCAGGCACCGTTGTTCCAGGAAATTGCCGACGTCTTGGTCTATCGGCGCATCGGCGACTTCGTCATCGACTTTGAGCCGTTTATCGCGAGCGCGCTCGAGGGCGATGTGGCCGAGTACCATGGCGAGGCATCGCGCCATACCATTGCGGGCTGCCCCGGGCTTTCACTGGTGGAGGAGGGGAGTAACGTCACCTACACTAACGCCGCCTCCGAGATTCCCGCGGCGCACATCGAGACGCTCTGCCCCGAGGGCCTGACCTACATCTTTGGCTGCGGGCACGTGGGCGCCGCGACGGCGCGCGTGCTCACGGCGGCGGGCTTTGCCGTCGTGGCCTGCGATGACCGCCCCGGCACGTTGACGCCCGAATGGGTGCCCGGTGTCTACGATCGTCGCCTGGTCGATTACAAGAGCCTGAGCAAGCAGTGCCCCATCGGCCCGCGCGACCTGGTGGTCGTCGCCACGGCGGGTCACAAGTCCGATATCGACGTGGTGATTCAGGCCATGCGCGCCAAGCCTGCCTACCTGGGCTGTCTGGGTTCGCGCCGCAAGACGGCCTTTGTGCGTGCCCGCCTGGAGCAGGAAGGCTTTACGCAGGACCAGATCGACGTGCTGCACCTTCCGATCGGCGTTGCCATCGAGGCCGAGGACCCCGAGGAGATCGCCATCTCCATCGCCGCCGAGATGATCCACCTGCGCCGCACCAAACTCGTCCCCCGCAAGCGCTAATCGCATCCCCACCAATAAGTTGCGGTGAAATACGGACTGTTTAAGCCTGTTAGGCCGCCAAACAGTCCCTATTTCACCGCAACTGCTTTTTGGGATCCATTTGTGCGGGGGAGTTGTGGAGTTGTGCAGGCAGACGAGGTTTTTCTGGAAATACGCTCCCGATGCGCGTATAGTACCGATTGTTTTGTCGGCTCCTGCTGCGTCGAGTCCAAACCGCGAAATGCCATGAGCGGGGCGGATGCAGCCAGGAGGCACGAGGACAACCCACCGTGGCCACGCCCCGTGCTTAAAACCCCAAGAAGGAGTGAACAATGGCAGAAGAGAAGTATGTGCCGCGTCTGAAGACCAAGTACAACAACGAGGTCAAGCAGCAGCTTCAGGAAAAGTTCCAGTACGAGAACGTCATGATGATCCCCAAGTTTGAGAAGATCGTCGTGAACATGGGTGTCGGCGAGGCCGCTACCGATTCCAAGGCCATCGACGGTGCCGTGCGCGACCTGCGCGCCATCACCGGCCAGCAGCCGATGATCACCCGTGCCCGCAAGTCCATCGCTACCTTCCGCCTGCGCGCCGGTATGCCGATCGGCTGCAAGGTTACCCTGCGTGGCGACCGTATGTGGGAGTTCTTCGATCGTCTGACCTCCGTCGCGATCCCCCGTATCCGCGACTTCCGCGGCATCTCCGCCAAGAGCTTCGACGGCCGTGGTAACTTCTCCATGGGCGTCACCGAGCAGCTCATCTTCCCCGAGATCGACTTCGACTCCATCGATCACCAGCGTGGTATGGATATCACCTTCGTGACCACCGCCAATACCGATGAGGAGGCCAAGGCCCTTCTGGACGCCTTCGGTTTCCCGTTCAAGAAATAGGTTCACCTGCCCTAAAAGCGCCGTTTCCAAAAGGGGACGGCGCTTGGGGCGAACAATACTCTATGTGAGGAGGATATAAGTGGCTAAGACATCGATGATCGTCAAGTGCAATCGCAAGCAGAAGTTCTCTACTCGTGAGTACACGCGCTGCCAGCGCTGCGGCCGTCCGCACTCTGTGTACCGCAAGTTCGGCCTGTGCCGTGTCTGCTTCCGTGAGCTTGCACTCAAGGGCGAGCTTCCCGGCGTTAAGAAGGCCAGCTGGTAAGTCACTACCAGCGTTTCAAGCATCCGTTTGGAACAGGGAAAACGCGCTAGTTAGGCTTTGCCGTTAAGGGCGGCGAAGAACCAAGAGCACGTGTTCATCAAGAACGAAGGAGAATCTGTATGAACCTTACAGACCCGATCGCAGATATGCTTACGCGCATCCGTAACGCTAACTCTGTGAACAAGGCCACGGTCTCCATGCCGAGCAGCAAGAAGCTCGTCGAGATCGCTCGTGTTCTGCACGAGGAGGGCTACATCGAGGGCTACGATGTCGAGGACACCGTTCCCCAGAAGACCCTGCACATCACGCTTAAGTATGGTCCCAAGAAGGCTAAGGTCATCAACGGCATCCGCCGCATTTCCAAGCCGGGCCTGCGTAAGTACACCGGCGTTGCCGATATGCCCCGCGTCCGTGGTGGCCTTGGTACCGCCATTATTTCCACCAGCCATGGCGTCATGACCGACCGCGATGCTCGCAAGCACAACGTCGGCGGCGAGATCATCGCTTACGTCTGGTAATTCGCTCGGTAGGTAGAAGGAAAGGAGATCACCGTGTCTCGTATCGGTAATAAGCCTGTCCAGATTCCCGCCGGAGTCGAAGTGGCAGTCAACGGCAACAACGTTGTCGTCAAGGGCCCCAAGGGCCAGCTCGAGCTCGATGTCTTTGAGAAGCTCGCTATCAACGTCGAGGACAACGTCCTCACCGTTTCCCGTCCCGACGACGAGCGTGAGACCCGTGCCCGTCACGGCCTCACCCGCGCCCTTATCCACAACATGGTTGTCGGCGTTTCCGAGGGCTTCGAGAAGAAGCTCGAGCTTGCCGGCGTCGGTTACCGCGTGCAGCAGAAGGGCAAGAACCTCGAGTTCTCCCTGGGCTTCTCGCACCCCGTGATCGTCGAGGCTCCCGAGGGCATCACCTTCGAGGTTCCCGACAACACCCACGTGAACGTCAAGGGTATCAACAAGCAGCAGGTCGGTCAGATCGCCGCCGAGATCCGCGGCCATCGTCCTCCCGAGCCTTACAAGGGCAAGGGTATCCACTACGTTGGCGAGCACATCCGCCGCAAGCTGGGTAAGGCCGCCAAGTAGTCGTAACCGGCTCACTCGCATAAGACCAGCACCCCGTCAGGTGCTGGCAAGATCAACCTTTTTAGGAGTTTACGTATGAACAAGCATAAGGCGAAGCTGGAAGGCCTCAAGCGTCGTCAGCGTCGTGTTCGCGGCAAGGTCTCGGGTACCGCCGAGCGTCCGCGTCTTCGCGTGACCCGTACTAACGCCAACATCTATGCCCAGATTATCGACGACAGCAAGGGTTCCAGCCTGACGCTCGTCTCTGCCTCGACCCTCGAGGCCGAGTTCAAGGGCACTCACACCTCGAACAAGGAGGCTGCGGAGAAGGTCGGTCAGCTCGTTGGCAAGCGTGCCATCGAGGCCGGCATCACCAAGGTCGCCTTCGATCGCGGTGGCCGTATCTACCATGGCCGCGTAAAGGCCCTCGCCGACGGTGCTCGTGCCGCCGGTCTCGAGTTCTAGGAGGTATGTAGCACATGGCTCGTAATCAGAAGCAGCAGCGCGAGGCCTCCGAGTTCGAGGAGCGCGTCGTTTACATCAACCGCGTGTCGAAGACCGTCAAGGGTGGTCGTCGCATGAGCCTCGTCGCTCTCGTCGTCGTTGGCGACGGCAAGGGCAACGTCGGCGTTGGCATGGGCAAATCCGCTGAGGTGCCCCTAGCCATCTCCAAGGCGTCTCTCGATGCCAAGAAGAACATGTTCCACGTGCCGGTGACCGAGCAGGGCACCATCCCGCACGAGGTTCTCGGCCACTTTGGTGCCGGCCGCATCATCATCAAGCCCGCTGTCGAGGGTACCGGCGTCATCGCCGGCGGCGCCGTGCGTCCCCTCTTCGAGCTTGCTGGCATCAAGAACGTCCTGTCCAAGTCCCTCGGTACCGACAACGGCCTCAACATCATCAAGGCTGCCGTCGAGGGCCTCAAGGAGCTCTCCAGCCCTGAGGACGTCGCGGCTCGCCGTGGCCTGACGGTCTCCGAGATGTTCGTCGGTAAGGAGAACTAAGCATGGCTGACACCATCAAGATCAAGCAGGTCCGCAGCACCAACGGTTGCAAGCAGGACCAGGTCCGTACTGTCCGTGCCCTCGGTCTCCACAGGATCCGCGAGGTTCGCGAGATTGCTGACAACGAGTCCGTCCGCGGCATGATCTTCAAGGTCAAGCACCTTGTCGAGATTGTAGAGGAGTAGCAAATGCAGCTTCACGATCTTACTCCCGCGCCCGGTTCCACCAAGAACCGCAAGCGCGTCGGCCGTGGCAATTCTTCGGGTCACGGCACCACTTCTGGCCGCGGCCAGAAGGGCCAGGGCTCTCGCTCTGGCGGCACCAAGGGTGCCGGCTTCGAGGGTGGCCAGACTCCGCTGGCTATGCGCCTGCCCAAGCTTCCGGGCTTCCGCAACCCCCGTCGTATCGAGTACACCGCTGTCAACGTTGAGCGTCTCGAGCGTAAGTTCGAGGATGGCGCTGTGATCGACGGCGCCGCTCTTAAGGCTGCTCGCATCACCAAGAGCGAGTTCGAGCCCGTCAAGGTGCTCGGCAATGGTGAGCTCACCAAGAAGTTCACGGTCAAGGTCGACAAGGTCAGCGCTTCTGCGCAGGCCAAGATCGAGGCCGCCGGCGGAAAGGTCGAGCTGCCGTGCTAAATGGTCTTAAGAATGCTTTCCGCATCAAAGAATTGCGCGAAAAGATTCTTTTTACCATAGCTATGCTCGTCGTGTACCGCATTGGTGCGCACGTCCCTGTGCCCGGCATTCCCTTCCAGGGGATGCTGGGCCTTTTCTCGACCGATAACAATTCGGTCGCCGCAGGTGCTATGGCCCTCCTGAATCTTTTCTCTGGCGGCGCGTTGAGCTATGTTTCGGTGTTTTCTCTGGGCATCATGCCTTACATCACCAGCTCGATCATCCTCCAGATGCTCCAGGCCGTTGTGCCTTCCCTGCATGAGCTTGCCCGCGAGGGCGAGGTCGGTCAGACCAAGATTACGCAGTATTCGCGTTACCTCACCCTGGCTCTGGCAATCCTCAACTCCGTGGGTTACCTCTTCCTCTTTAAGAGCTTCGGCATTAGCTTTCATGGCGCCGGCGCTCCCGAGATCATCTTCGACCTCATGATCGTCGGCACGCTCACTGCGGGCGCCATGCTGATCATGTGGATTGGTGAGCTCATCACCCAGCGCGGTATCGGCAATGGCATGTCGCTGATCATCTTTGCGAACATCATGGCCGGTCTTCCGCAGGCTATCTTCTCCAGCACCAAGGGCAATGCCGGTGGCATCATCACCATGGTGATCATCTGCGCCATCATCCTGCTGGTTATCCCGCTGATCGTTTTCCTTGAGCGCGGCCAGCGCCGCATCCCGGTCTCCTACGCTAAGCGCGTCGTGGGCCGTCGCATGATGGGTGGTCAGACCACCTACCTGCCTATCAAGGTCAACACGGCGGGTGTCGTGCCGATCATCTTCGCTTCGGCGCTGCTGTACTTCCCGGCTCAGATTGCCGTGTTCTTCCCCGGCATCGGCTGGATCCAGGCAGTTGCCTCTGCGCTTTCGCGCGGCTGGCTCAACTGGGTGCTTAACGTTGTCCTCATCGTGTTTTTCGCGTACTTCTACACGTCCATGGTGTTCAACCCCGATGACACGGCCGACAACCTTAAGAAGCAGGGCGGCTTTATTCCGGGCGTGCGTCCGGGTAGGGCTACCGCGGCCTACATCAAGAACGCGCTCAACAAGATTACGCTTCCCAGCGCTGTCTTTTTGGCGCTCATCGCCATCGTGCCTTCGATCATCTTCTCCTTTACGGGTAACCAGCTAATCCAGGCATTTGGCGGCACGTCCATCCTCATCATGGTCGGCGTCGTGCTCGACACGGTCGATAAGCTCGAAGGCCAGATCAAGATGTATGATTACGATGGATTCTTTAAATAGGCTAGAGGAGGATTGCTCATGAACCTCGTATTGCTCGGAGCTCCGGGTGCCGGTAAGGGTACCGTCGCACAGGAGCTCGTCGCCGAGTTTGGCGTCGCTCACATTTCCACGGGCGACCTGCTGCGTGCTGCCGTCAAGGGTGGCACCGAGCTTGGTATTCAGGCTAAGAAGTACATGGACGCTGGCGAGCTCGTTCCCGATCAGCTCGTGATCGACCTTGTCAAGGAGCGCCTTGCCGCCGATGACGCCCAGCAGGGCTTCATCCTCGACGGCTTCCCGCGCAACACCGCCCAGGCCGTGACGCTCGATTCCGAGCTCTCCGCCATGGGTCGCGAGATCGACTGCGCCCTTCTGGTCGATGTGGCCCCCGAGGTCATTATCGATCGTCTGTCTTCGCGTCGCACCTGCCGCGCCTGCGGTTACACCGGCACCGCTGCCGATGCTACCTGCCCCAAGTGTGGCGGTGAGATGTATCAGCGCGACGACGACAAGCCCGAGACCATCAAGAACCGTCTCGACGTCTACGAGAAGTCCACGAGCCCGCTTGTCGACTACTATCGTGGCCAGGGTCTGCTCAAGTCGGTCAACGGTGACCAGGCTCGCGAGACCGTGTACGGGGATGTCAAAGAGGCTCTCGGTCTATGATCAAGATTAAGTCTGCAACGCAAATCGAGCAGATGAAGAAGGCAGGAGCGCTATCGAAGATGGCGCTCCGCCACGTTGGAGCCATGGTTCGTCCTGGTGTTTCGACCTTTGAGCTTGATCAGCTTGCGGAGCAGATTATCCGCATGCATGGTGGCACCCCGGCCTTTAAGGGCTACGGCGGATTCCCCGGTACCATTTGTGCGTCGATTAACGATGCCGTGGTGCACGGTATTCCCAATCCCGACATGATCCTGCGTGATGGCGATATCATCTCCATCGATACGGGTGCCGTTGTCGACGGTTGGGTCGGCGATAACGCTTGGACGTTTTTCGTCGGTACCCCTACGCCCGAGGCCAAGGCCCTGTGCGAGGTTACGCGCGATTGCCTTAAGGCTGCCATCGAGCAGGCTGTCCCCGGTAACCATATTGGGGACATTGGTTATGCCGTCCAGTCCCTCGCCGAGTCTCACGGCTATGGCGTGCTTCGCGATTATGTGGGGCACGGCATTGGCCATGTGATGCACGAGGACCCCAACGTTCCGAATTACGGAAAGAAAGGGAGGGGCGTTCGTCTCCAGGCCGGTATGGTCATTGCCATCGAGCCGATGGTCACGATGGGATCCAATCATGTGAGCACGGGCTCCGATGGTTGGATCGTCACGACCAACGACCACCTGCCCGCCGCGCACTACGAGAACACCGTTGCCATCACCGATGACGGCCCGGTGATTCTCACGACTGACGCCCAAGGCGCTTGGTGTTCCTTGCAAGGAGGCGAGATGTAGAGGCCGCGTTCAAATTCGTCGGCATTTACATTCCAAATGTAACAAGTCCCACGTAGTTGTGGAGCCATTACGAAGATATTACGATACGTGCGCACGTATTGTAGAATACTCAATCGCTGTCGTTTTCTAGAGAAAGATGATTGCTTGTGAAGAAGGAAGACGCAATTGAGCTCGAGGGTACGGTAAAGGAACCGCTGCCCAACGCCATGTTTAAGGTCGAGCTCGAGAACGGTCATTCGGTTCTGTGCAACATTTCTGGCAAGATCCGAATGAATTACATCCGTATTCTCCCCGGTGACAGGGTTGTCGTGGAGCTTTCCCCGTACGACCTGACCCGCGGCCGCATCACCTATCGCTATAAATAGCGGCACGCATACACGCACTCCTTCTCCGACTGCAGGCTTAGCTCAACCTACGGTCGGTTTGTGTGTGAAGACCAGCCATAGTTTTTAACGCCTGCGGCTGGGCGAGTAGATAGTAGGGAAGTAGTTTGAGCGCTACCGAAAGGAAGAACGATGAAGGTACGTCCTTCGGTCAAGAAGATGTGCGATAAGTGCAAAATCATTAGGCGCCATGGCAAGGTCCTCGTCATTTGCGAGAACCCCCGTCATAAGCAGCGTCAGGGTTAAGAGAGGAGACTACGTTGGCCCGTATTAATGGTGTCGACCTCCCGCGTGAGAAGCGCGTTGAGATCGGTCTGACCTACATTTACGGCATCGGCCGCACCACTGCGACGAAGATTTGCGTCGAGTGCAACGTTAACGTGGATACGCGCGTTAAGGACCTCACCGAGGATGAGGTTAACGCCATCCGTGATTATATCGACAAGAACCAGATCATGGTTGAGGGTGACCTCCGCCGTGAGCGCAACCAGAACGTCAAGCGCCTTATGGACATCGGCTGCAACCGCGGCCTTCGTCACCGCAAGGGCCTCCCGGTCCGCGGCCAGCGCACCCACACTAACGCTCGTACCCGCAAGGGCCCGAAGCGTCAGATCGGTGCTAAGAAGAAGAAATAAGGAGCGCTAGATAGATGGCTACTGCTAAGAAGAACGTTCGCGCTGCCCGTCTGAAGCGCGCGGACCGTAAGAACATCTCCGTGGGCCAGGCTCACATTCGTTCTACGTTCAACAACACGATCGTTTCGATCACCGATCCCCAGGGCAACGTCATTTCCTGGAAGTCGGCTGGCCAGGTGGGCTTCAAGGGCTCCCGTAAGTCCACGCCGTTCGCTGCCCAGATGGCTGCCGAGGCTGCTGCCAAGCAGGCCATGGAGCACGGTATGAAGAAGGTTTCCGTCTTCGTCAAGGGCCCCGGCTCCGGTCGTGAGACCGCCATCCGCTCCCTCCAGGCTGCTGGCCTCGAGGTCTCGAGCATCCAGGACAAGACCCCCATCCCGCACAACGGCTGCCGCCCCAAGAAGCGTCGCCGCGTGTAACTGAAAGGATCGTATCAATATGGCAATCGACAGGACTCCTGTTCTTAAGCGCTGCCGTCAGCTCGGGATCGATCCCGCTGAGCTCGGTTACAGCAGCAAGAAGGAATCTATCCGTCAGCCCAAGCGCCGTCGCAAGGAATCTGAGTACGGCATGCAGCTGCGCGAGAAGCAGAAGGTCAAGTTCATTTATGGCGTTCTGGAGAAGCAGTTCCACGGCTACTTCAACAAGGCTCGTAAGATGAACGGTGTCACCGGTGAGAACCTCATGATCATCCTTGAGTCTCGCCTCGACAACGTCGTCTTCCGTCTTGGTTTCGCCCGTACTCGCAAAGAGGCTCGTCAGTCCGTCCGTCACGGTCACTTCACCGTGAACGGCAAGCGCGTGGACATCCCGTCCTACCGCGTTAAGGCCGGCGACGTCGTCGCTGTCGGCGAGAAGTTCCGTGACCTCCTCCCCATCAAGGAGGCTCTGATTTCCTCCGAGCGTTTTGAGGTCCCTGGCTGGCTCGAGGTCGATATCGAGAAGCTGTCTGGTAACGTGCTCTCTCTGCCGACGCGTGAGCAGATCAGCGGTGATATCAACGAGCAGCTCATCGTCGAGCTCTACTCTAAGTAGTCCATCCGGGCTGCTGAGGCTGGAGGTAATACATGTCAGAATTCATTAGGCCTCAGGTTCAGGTCGAAGAGATTAACGAGACGTCTGCTCGTGTCTCCGTTGAGCCGCTCGAGCGTGGCTACGGCGATACGCTGGGTAACTCCCTTCGTCGTGTTCTTCTGTCCTCGCTCGAGGGTGCCGCCGTCGAGGCTATTCAGATCGATGGCGCGCAGCACGAGTTCATGACCATCCCTAACATGGTCGAGGATGTCACCGACATCGTCCTGAATGTCAAGGGTCTTGTCTTCAGGGCTCTCGGCACGACCGACGAGGCGACCGCCACCATCTCGGTTGACGGCCCCTGTGAGGTCACCGGTGCGGACTTCTTTATTCCGTCCGAGTTTGAGCTGGTCAACCCCGAGCAGCACATCGCTACGCTCACCGAGGGTGGCCATCTCACCATGAGCATGCGCATCGGCTATGGCCGCGGCTATGTCTCTGGCGAGGCTAACAAGCGCGACAACGATCCCATCGGTGTGATCCACGTCGACTCGCTGTACTCGCCGGTATCCCGTTGCGCCAAGCTCGTTGAGGCTTGCCGTGTCGGTCAGCACACCGACTACGACCGCCTTGTCCTCGAGATCGAGACTAACGGCTCCATCGCTCCGCGCGACGCCGTGGTCCAGGCTGCCAATATCATCAACCAGCATATGGCTGCCTTTATGAACCTTGCCGAGACCCCCGAGGTCGAGGAGGAGGCTTCGATCTTCGCTCCCGAGGTCACCAACGACAACGCCGAGCTGGACAAGCAGATCGAGGATCTGGACCTTTCCGTCCGTTCCTATAACTGCCTTAAGCGCGCCAGCATTCACTCTGTCCGTCAGCTCGTTGAGTTCTCGGAGAATGATCTGCTCAACATCCGTAACTTCGGTGTTAAGTCGATCGAGGAAGTGAAGGACAAGCTTGAGTCCATGGGCCTGAGCCTGAAGGCTTAATGCTTCGCATTTTTGAGGAGAAACTAGACCATGCGTCATAACGTTAAGAAGGGCCTGAAGCTCGGCACCGATGCGAGCCACACCAAGGCCATGAAGAAGAGCCTTGCTAAGGCCCTCTTCGAGAACGACCGCATCAAGACCACCGAGACCCGCGCTAAGGCGCTGCGTTCGGTCGTCGACCCGATCATCACCTGGGCCAAGAAGGGCGACCTGCACTCTCGCCGTCTGGCCATCGCCAAGCTCGGCGATAAGCAGCTCGTTGGCGAGATTTTCGACAAGGCTGCCCAGGGTATGTGGCGGGACCGCAACGGCGGTTACACCCGCATCATGAAGCTCGGTAACCGTAAGGGCGACAATGCTCCTATCGTAATCATGGAGCTCGTCACCGAGCCTTGCACGCCTAAGGCCAAGAAGGCTGCTCCGGCCCCCAAGAAGGCCGCTGCTCCCAAGAAGGTCGAGGCTGCCGAGGAGGCTCCTGCTGAGGAGACCGCTGAGTAGACAATCCGTCTGCATAGGCTATATTCGAGGGGTACGTTCGCGTGCCCCTCTTTTTTTGTCGCGAAACCATTGATTGTTTGTTGGGAGCGCTCATGACCGCGCCGTCTGATTTCAATTCGATTCCTGAGCTCGATGCCACCCTCGTGTTCCGTGTTGCCTACGATGGCTCATCGTATAGCGGATTTGCCGAGCAGCCGGGCCAGACGACCGTTGCGGGCGAGTTGCGCCGCGCTATCGAGACCCTGCTGCGCCGCCCGATCGATCTGACGTGTGCGGGGCGTACCGATGCCGGCGTGCATGCGGTTGCGCAGCACATCAGCGTGCCTGTAACGGACGCTGAGCTTGCGTGTACGCGCCGTAGGTGGCTGAGGGCTATGGATGCCCTCCTGGGTAAAGATATCGCCATAAATGAGGTCTACAAGGCTCGTAAGGGCTTTTCTGCGCGCTTTGACGCGCGTTCTCGTACTTACACCTATCGCATTGCCGATCGTGATGCGCGGCCCGTACTGTCACGCGGTGCTGTGTGGTGGCATCGCTATCCCCTCGACGCCGATGCGATGGCGGCCGCCTGCCCTGCGCTTTTGGGCGAGCAGGACTTTAAGAGCTTTTGCAAGGTTGCCTCTGCCGTGGGCAAGCCTACGCACCGTTGCGTAATGCGCGCCGAGTTTGGCCACGAGGTCGCCTTTGGCGAGGACATCCTCACGTTTACCATCGAGGGCAATGCGTTTTTGCATTCGATGGTGCGAACCATTGTGGGCACCCTCGTCGAGATCGGCATGCATCGTCGCGATCCCCAGTGGATGCGCGAGGTTATTGACGCCTGTGACCGTACCGCTGCGGGTCCCACGGCGCCTGCCTGTGGCCTTACGTTTATGGACGTGGATTACGGCTCTGACGAGCTTGTCGTGCTTGACTAGGAGAGTGCTCGACGCGTCCGTTCCTGGCACATACTATGTGTGAGCTGCGCGTGTGCAACATCTGTTCTTGGCGTGCAACATGTTAGGCGGCTCGTTGCTTTTATAGCTCGGGTGTACCATGAACGACGGTTTGATTTGGCGCTGTCGAGAGGACGGAAAACTTGGTTCGACGTGGTTCGCATCCGCGACTTTCTGTGATCCTCGTTGTCGAGGGTTCACCCAGCTATGCGATGCGCGCGCTCGAGAGCGTCCAGAACCAAGACCTCTATGATCTGCAGATTGTTGTCGTATTCCGCGATGTCGCACCGGGTGTGCGCCATTCGCTCGAGGTTGCCGCCGGCAGAGATATTCACATCGATTTGATCGACGTCGAGGATTCGGCGCGCGGGGCATGTCTCAAGGCCGGTTTTGCCGCCTCGCGTGGGTTGCGGATAGTTGCCATGAACGCCGACGAGTGGTTTGCCCCACAGTCCCTTTCCAGGATGGTCGATGTTGCATGCGATGCTGCGGCAGACATGGTGATTCCCACGGCATCGCTCGACCGCTACGATGTTCATCGTGAGCGCCATTCGCGCGTACTGGATGCCACCTCTCTTAGGATCGATGACCGTGCTGCTTTGGCTGCCGGTCTATCTCAGATGATTTCCGGCGGCCTGATTGCCCAGACTTCCGGTGTGATGTACAGCCGCTCGCTGTTCGAGAGGTGCTTGTCGCACGACTGTGCGTTTCGCTCGATTGGGTTTATGACATGCGCTCTTTCGCAGGCGCAACGCATATTTGGGTGCGGTGGCGCCTGTTTCCATACGGTGGCGCCACAGCTCACAGATGCTTTTGACCCCACATTGTTTGCCAAGCTTACCGATGACGCGCAGGCGCTTGATGTGCTTACTGATTCGCTTGCCGAGGCGAGCAGTGACACGCAGCTAAAGGTGGCGAGCCATATGTTTTACTTCGCCGGGCTGGTCGCCTGCATCGAAAATTTGTGCTTGAGCCCGCATGGGGTTTCTTCAATTGAGCGTTCCGCTCGTATGCGTGATATGCTCGAAGCATCTCGGACTCGTCAGATGGCCGCGGCACTCAGCGACAACCATCGTGGACTCGGCCTGTTGTTTGGACCGATTGCCCGTGCCAAGCCTGCGCGCTGCGTGATGTATACGCACCTGGCCGCTTTTTTTAACCGGACGGGTGCCAAAATCTCCTAAGACGGCTACGTTCGAAATAATCTTTCATGGAATTGTTTCGAAATGCGTTCTTATTCACAAATACCCTTTAATAGCGCTAAACTATTCAATCACTGACTGATTGTCTCCGCCATCTATGGAGTGAGGTTTTGTATGGCTAAAAAACGCAATGGGCGCCAGGATGCCATCAGAGATATCGTGCGCAACAAGGACGTACGCACACAGCGCGTTTTGGTAGACGAGCTGCGTGCCATGGGTTTCGATTGCACGCAGGCGACCGTTTCGCGCGACATCGCGGATATGGGATTGCGTAAGCTCCCCGAGGGCATCTATGTCCTTGCCGAGGACCTGCATTTGCAGCGCATGGTCTCCGAGTTGGTTACCGGCGTCCTGCGCACCGATAATCTGGTTATGATCAAGGCACAGCCCGGTACGGCTTCTGGTATTGCCGCAGCCGTCGATGCTGCGGAGCTGCCCGATGTGCTTGGCTCGCTTGCCGGCAACGACACGATCCTGGTCATTGCGCAGACGGCCGAGGACGGCGAGCGCCTTGAAGCGCTCATCAACAAGCTGAGTAACTCTCGTAAGTAGGGGATGCGCGGCGTGCGCGTCGATACGTATACGCAGTTTCATAAACTTGTAGGGACGCCGGCTAGAGCCGGCGTCTTTTTGTGTCGGTGCCTGGAGACGTACGGTGGCATTGTCCGGGTAAGACGAAAAAGGGGCCCGTGCAGCGTGCGTGCTGTCCGGGCCCCATTGCTGGCTATGGCTGGCTACTGACCTGTTGAAGGATCGGGCGTGGGGGTAGGCGTGGGAGTGGGGGCTGTCT
>JAUMOL010000001.1 GCA_031295385.1 Collinsella sp. | reverse complement strand
TAGCAGACGATATGCAAGCGCCCATTTCATGTCAGCGATAAGTCCAACGATGTTTGCCCGGCGTGGGCGGGGAGCGGCGCGTAATTAAGTTTATCGCGAGTTCCGCACGCAAAGGAAAGCACTTAATGTGCTTTCCGTCTTGCGCAGGACTGTAGAGCAGGAAACTTAATTACGCGCCGCTCCCCGCCCACGCCGGGCAAACATCGTTGGACTTATCGCTGACATGAAATGGGCGCTTGCATATCGTCTGCTAACTTGGCACGGTACAATGCTTTCAGATTTCAATTTGTAAATTAGTGGGGTTAATTCATGGCAGAATCTCGTGCGGAGCGTAAGGCTCGTCGTGCTTTGATCGAGGCGGCTGAGGGGTCAGAGGAGAAAAAATCTTCTAAGAAATCCAAGTCGTCTCAGGACGCGAAGGGTAAGTCGGCCAAGGGCAAGGCTAAGGCCAAGCGTCCCGGCTCTCGTCGGAACGAGGATAAGGCATCTCAGACTCGCTCCAAGCGCTCGCATAAAGATCAGGTTTCGTCTGCGCGTAAGGCTGTGGACCCCAAGTCTCCCTGTTCGATCATGAAAGCTTGCGGTGGGTGTACGGCGCTCAATCGTCCTTATAAGAAGCAGTTGGCAGCCAAGCAGGCCGCCATGGAGGAGCTTTTTGCTACCCTTTGCGAGCGCGAGGGCATTAGCGTCGACCCCATTCGCGGTATGGGCGTCACCCTGGGCGACCCGGGCAAATATCCTGCGCCGCGCGGTTTTCGCCATAAGGCCGCCACTCCCTTTGCTCCCGGTAAGGAGGGTGCTGTCCGTTGCGGTTTCTTTGAGCGCGGCACGCACAAGATCGTTGCCGTACCCGAGTGTCCTGTCGAGGCACCGGGTGCCCGTCAGATTCTCAACGGCATCGCACGCGAAGCTGAGCGGCTGCATATTCCCGCCTTTAATGAGGACAAGCATCTTGGTTTGCTTCGCTATGCCGTCGTCCGCTGCGGCTGGCGTACCGACCAGGTCATGGTCACGCTCGTGACCGCTCAGCGCGACTTGCCGCATGCGCAGGAGTTCTTTGAGGCTGTCGCCGCACTCAATCCGCACATCGTCACCGTCGCCCAAAACATCAACGGACGTCCCGGCAACGCCATCCTCGGCGAGGAAACCCGCATTGTATATGGCGCCGAGTGCATGCGCGACCAGCTGCTCGGCTGCGAGTTCGATATCTCCCCCACCGCGTTCTACCAGACCAACCCGCAGCAGACCGAGCTGCTCTATCAGCTCGCGATTGACGACATGGACCTGCAGCAGGGCGACGTACTCATGGATGCCTATTGCGGTAGCGGAACTATCGGCCTGTGCGCAGCTAAAGATGCCCAGAACAAGGGTATCGGCATTATGCTGCTCGGCGTTGAGCGCAACCCGGCGGGCATTGCCGACGCACGTCGCAATGCCGAGCTCAACGGCCTCACCCGCAGCGCTTGGTTTATGGCCGACGACGCCACCGACTACATCCTGGATGCCGCCGACAACAACGAACGCGTCGACGTTCTTTCCATCGACCCGCCGCGCGCCGGCTCCACGCCCGAGTTCCTCGAAGCTGCCTGCGCACTTAAGCCGCGCCGCATCACCTATATCAGCTGCAACCCCGTGACCCAAGAGCGCGACCTGCACCAGCTCCTTGACGGAGGCTATCGCCTGCTCAAGATCACGCCAGTCGACATGTTCCCCCATACCGACCACACCGAAACCGTAGCGGTCCTCGAACGCCGCTAACCAACCTCAGTAGATTTTTGGGACAAGAAAGGGGGCGACCCGTCTGGGCCGCCCCCCCTTCGCTTGGTTTATAAATTCCGCTACATCCCATTGCGCAGATCGCACACGCCGGCTGCCGCCATCTCGCGCAGCAGCGTCTCGCGATCGCGCGTCACGATCAGATCCAACGGGAAGTGAATCTCGTCGAGCATCTTGCGAGCGTAATCGAGCTTACCAATTGCCATGCCAATGTGCGCATCGGTCGAAACGCCAATGCCCACGCCCAGCTCGGCGCAGCGCTCGGCAATCTTGCGGCATACGGCCCAATGCTCAGTGTCGACACCGTGTTCAAGACTATGGTTGTTGATCTCGATAATCTTGTGCTTGGCCTTAGCTGCCAACAGCACCTCGTCGATATCGAACGGCACGCCCGAACGCCCCGTGTGACCCAGCATGAACACCTTGGGGTGCTCCAGGGCATTGATATACATCTCGGTCGTCTGGGCCAGCGTCGCGCCCTCAGCAATCTGCGGATTATGCACGCTTGCAACCAAATAATCCAAATTACGCGTAACCAAATCGAACAGTGAATGCTGACGGCTGTACGAATCGCCGGCGATATCGAGCGTGACAGGAGTGTCCTCGCCAAACAGGCTTCCGTCCAGCGAAACGATATCGGCCTCGGCACCACGCAGCACCAGCACGCCGCTCCAAATGCGCGGCCAGATATCCTGGTTGATAAAGAATTGGTAACTGCGCAGGTCATTGGGGCAAGCCGTAACCATAGAGCTCAGATGGTCGGCAGATCCGAGCACCTGCAGGCCACGCTCTGCCGCCCAGTACACATTCTCCTCAATGGTCGAATATGCATGCGCAGAGAACATCGTATGGGTATGAATGTCACAAGAAAGCAGGTAGGGCATCAGGTCTCCTTATCTGGCACGGCCGTCGCTTATATTCATTGTACGCATAGCCTTTGATAGTCGTAAAACCACTCCATCCCAAAGACACAACGTCCATGACAACGGGGTCCGGCTTAACACCAAACCCCGTTTCACGTAAAACATTGTAGGCAGAGCGCTTTACTTTTAACGATACTCGTCCGCCAACTGTTTCCAAGCGGGTAGCGAATTGACAATCGTTTCGTAACTCACGCAATAGCCCAGGCGGAACCAGCCCGGCATACCAAAGCTGTCCGAGGGAACCGCAAGCAACTCATACTTCTTTGCGCGCTCGCAAAACGCATTCGCATCGGGCTCCAACGCTTTCACCCATAGGTAGAACGCGCCATCCGGCTCAACATAGGTATAGCCGTAGTCTGTCAAAGCATCGGTGAGCGCCGTGCGGTTGCGGGCATAGGCCCCGACATCACTCGGCTCATCGATGCAATCGATGATCACGCGCTGGAAGAGTGCCGGTGCGCATACAAAACCCAGCGTACGGGCAGCACCCGCAACAGCCGGCATCAGACGGGCAGCCTGCGGATTGGTGTTGGGAACCAAGATCCACCCCACGCGCTCACCCGGCAGCGACAGCGACTTGGAATACGAGTAGCACACGATGGTGTGCTCGTAGATCGAGGGCACCCAAGGCACCTCGGCACCGTACACGATCTCGCGGTACGGCTCATCCGAGATGAGCATAATCGGATTCTCGGGATCGCGCTGAGCGTTGGCCCCGCGCAGAACATTGGCCAGTCGCGTCAGCGTGTCGCGCGTATATACGGCACCGGTCGGGTTGTTGGGCGAGTCGATAATGACGGCTGCCGTCTTGTCGGTGATCGCCTTGAGCACGTTGTCCACGCTCAGCTGGAACGTGTCTTCATCAGCAGGCGCCTCAACACACGTACAGCCGGCCTTCTCAATCCAAACGCGATACTCCGGAAAGTACGGGGCGATAACAATAACCTCGTCGCCCGGGTTCGTAACGGCGTTGAGCGCGCAGGTGAGCGAAGCCGCGGCACCCACCGTCATAAAGACGTCTTTGCCCTCATAGCTCGTGCCAAAGCGGCGGTTGAGCGATTCGACCACAGCGGCACGACATTGCGGTAGGCCCGGTGCGGGCGTGTAGCCGTGCAGCTGGTCGCTCGGCAGCTCCAGGGCCTTCTTAATGGACTCCGCCACAGCAGCGGGTGCCGGAACGCTCGGATTGCCCAGCGAAAAATCGAATACGTTTTCCGCACCGATCTGCGCCTTGCGCTCAAGGCCATAGCTAAAAATCTCACGGATGATGGAGCTTTCCGCACCGCGAGCATACATAGTTTCGTTGATCATCTGTTCCCCTTTCGCATAGGCGCTATTGTACGCTTTAGCCGAGCAAAGTGCCGCAGCAATGTTGATTGGGGACAGACTTAAATGCGTGAAAACGCTCATTTAAGTCTGTCCCCAATCAACAGGCGGCCCCATATCGCTCAAAAGAAAAAGCCTCCGCAGGTTTCCCCGCGGAGGCTTTCGCCACAAAGACTATTTGTCGGCATCGGCATCGACGACGGTATGGTCATCGCCAGCATCATCGGACGCGGCCTCGGCATCCTCCTGCATGGCCGCCTGCGCAAAGGCCGCGGCATCAGCCGCCAGCTCCTCCTCGCTCATACGAGGCGTGCGCTTCTTGGTCGGCAAGCCAGCCGCCTTGGCATTGCGCTCCTCCTTGGCCGCCAGGATATCGCCCTCGCGCTCAAGGTAGGCGTCCCACTCGTTATCGAGCAGGGCATTCACGGCGTCGCCTTCGACGGTCTCGCGCTCAAGCAGCACCTTCGCCATCAGATCGAGCTGATCGCGACGGGCGTCCAGGATCTCGACCGCACGACGATGGGCCTCACGCATGATGCGCTGAACCTCGATATCGATGCGGCGCGCCGTCTCCTCGGAGTAATCCTGATGATCGGCGTAATCGCGACCGAGGAACACCTGATGTTGCGCCTCGCCAAACACTTGCGTGCCCAGCTCCTCGCTCATGCCCAGGCGCGTGACCATCTCGCGCGCCATCTTGGTTGCGCGCTCCAGATCGTTGCTCGCGCCCGACGTAATATCATCGCACATGAGCTCCTCGGCAACGCGACCGCCCAAGAACACGGCGAGCTCGTCGAGCATCTCGTTCTTGGTCTTGAGGAAGTGGTCCTCCTGCGGAAGCTGCAGCGTGTAGCCCAGCGCCTGGCCGCGGCTGACGATCGAGATCTTGTGGACCGGATCGGAGTGCTCCAGGATGTGGCCCACCAGGGCGTGACCGCTCTCGTGGTAGGCAATCGTGGTGCGCTCGGCCTCGGTCATCACGCGACCCTTGCGTTGCGGTCCGGCAATCACGCGCTCCATCGACTCCTCGACCTCGTCCATCGAGATCACGGAACGATGACGGCGAGCGGCCAGCAGCGCAGACTCGTTGAGCAGGTTCGCCAAATCGGCACCAGTAAAGCCAACGGTCATCTGGGCGAGCTTCTCAAACTTAACGTCCTCGTCCATCGGCTTGTTCTCGGCATGCACGCGCAAGATCTGCTCGCGGCCCTTCACATCCGGACGGTCGACCGTAACCTGACGGTCAAAACGGCCGGGACGCAGCAATGCCGGATCCAGGATGTCAGGACGGTTGGTCGCAGCGATCAGGATGACCGACTCGCTTTCCTCAAAGCCGTCCATCTCGACCAGCAGCTGGTTGAGCGTCTGCTCGCGCTCGTCGTGACCGCCGCCCAAGCCAGCTCCGCGCTGACGTCCCACGGCATCGATCTCATCGATGAAGATGATCGACGGGGCCTGGGACTTGGCCTCCTTAAAGAGGTCACGCACACGGCTGGCGCCGACACCTACGAACATCTCGACAAAGTCGGAACCCGAGATGCTAAAGAACGGCACGCCCGCCTCGCCGGCAACGGCCTTGGCCAGCAGCGTTTTACCGGTGCCCGGAGGGCCAACCAGCAACACGCCACGCGGGATCTTGGCGCCCAGCTTGCGATAGCGATCCGGATCGCTCAAAAAGTCACGGATCTCCTCGAGCTCCTCGACTGCCTCGTCCACGCCGGCAACGTCTTCAAACTTGACCTTGGGGCGTGTGGCCTCGTTGGTCTTGGCGTTGGTCTTGCCAAACTGCATGTTCCTGTTGTTGGCGCCCATCATCTGGCGCATAAAGTAGAACATGATGGCGATAAGGGCGATCGTCGGAAGCACACTCATCGCCAAGTCGCCCCAAAAATCGGGATCGTTGGTGTTGACGATGTACTTGGTATCGGGGTGCTCCGACATGAGCTCGGCAAGCGAATCGGAGCCGACATAGGTCGAGGAGAAGCTCTTGAGCTCGCTCGTATCGCCCTTGTCCTTCTTCGTCTTCCAGTAATGACCCGTCACGCTTCCGTCTTGAACCGTATAGGTCAGATCTTCGACGCGATCCTGCTTGATGGCGCTCACCATCTCGCTCGTCGCGAGCTTAACGGTATTGCTGGAATTGGCAAAGCCGGAGCCCATGTTAAAGAAGGCGTAGCCCAGAAGCGCGCAAGCCAAAATAAAATACAGCCAGCCCGTACGCGTGGGCTTCTTGCCTCCGGGCATCCCCGGGATCTTAGGCTCCCGGGGAGTCTGGGAATTGTTATCGTTATGGTCGTCGGGCATCTTACGAATAAACCTCCGGTTTCAAAATGCCCAGATACGGAAGGTTACGATAGCGCTCGGCATAGTCGAGGCCGTAGCCCACCACAAAGGCATCGGGGCAATGGGTTCCAACATACTTGGGCGTGATGGCCGAGACGCGGTCCTCAACGTCCTTCCACAGGAAGGCAGCGACCTCCAGCGAAGCGGGCTTGCGGCTCTCGAGGTTCTTCATCAGGTACTTGAGGGTCAGGCCCGAGTCCAGAATGTCCTCGACGATCAGCACGTCGCGACCACGGATGTCGATATCCAGATCCTTAATGATACGCACGATGCCCGAAGACTTCACACCGTCGCCATAGCTCGAAACAGCCATGAAATCGATGTTGGTCGGTAGCTCAATCTTGCGCATCAGGTCGCCCATAAAGACAACGGCACCGCGCAGAACCGCGATCAGCACCAGATCCTTACCCGCGTAGTCGCGAGTGATCTCCTCGCCCAGGCGAGAAACGATGCCGTCGATATCCTCCTGCGTAAACAGAACCTTCTCGATATCCGGATGTTGAGAAGCCATGACAACCCTTTCTTGTGCTTAATCGCCCACACACCGCCGTATGGACGCGAACTACACATTCTAGCAGCGCACGGGGTATATTTTCCAGCCCGCGCACCATCAGCGCGGGAATACCGTCAACGCCGCACAGAACAGCTGGTGCGAGGGGCTAATCCGCGTCAACCACGCGAAGCAGATAAGCCACACGCGTCGCCGCCGTGCATTTAAAACGTTCGTCCGCGCGAACTCCGGCGACCCACACCACGGCACCTCCCGGCGCCGTCCTCACCACGGGCACGCCGGCGCGCTCGGAAACGGGAATGCGAGCCTCGCCTAGCAAGTCGGATACCTTCTTGCTTCGGCCACTCATTCCTAACGGGCACATCACGTCTCCCGGTGCGGGACCGTCCACCCACAGGCGCGCCAATCGCGCCTCTGCAGGGATCTCGCCACGCGAGCCCGCCAGGATCCGCTCACTATCGCTGTCGGCAAAACCCAAGGCAGCCGCGTCTACCAAAGCTGTCACTTCCCCGGCAGCCGCAAGCTCACGGGCGCGACGCACGATATCGCATCCCGGCTCAACGGTCATCGGTTCTGTGACCAGTATACGTCCCCCGCCCAACGGCAAACGACCGGGTACGGTAACCCAGTCCGCGACCAGGCCCTCGCGAGCCGCCGGCGCCTTAAACGCCAGCATGCCAAACTCAATGCGTGCGTCAATCCCCGCCGGAAGCGTGACCGAGCCGGCACCCTCGGCAACGCAGGAAAGGACTCGCTCCACATGTCGCATCTCTGGACGAGCGTCCGGATCGATGCGCTTAATCGCCAGTCGCACGATGCGCCGCGCGATTACCATCTCGGCCGCAGCAAGGCGCCTGGCATCGAGCACCAGCGCGCCCGCTGCCTCTTTGCGCAAACAGCTTCGAAACGCCTGTGCCGACAGCTGAGACAAAAACGCGTCCTCATCGCCTAAGATCTCGCAGGCGGCGCCAATCGTCTTGCAGACGCTCGCGTTGCGCTGCGCCACCACTGGCATTACTCGATGGCGCACGTAGTTTCGCAGATACGAGATATCCTCATTGCTCTCGTCTTCACGCCACGGCTGACCATGTACCTGTAGATAGCCCACGAGCTCGCCATGAGTTAGGTCGAGCAAGGGACGCACCACGATATTCCTCCGGCGAGGAATGCTCGATAGGCCAGCGGGCCCCGAACCCTTAATCGCGTTCATCAAAAACGTTTCCGCGCGATCCGAAGACGTGTGCGCGGTGCAGATACGAGCCGCCGTTCGCGGTGCCCCCGTCTGGGCGCAGAGCTCGCGAACATACCTCCGCGCCGCGGCATAGCGCACCTCGCGGGCCGCGGCCTCAATATTGCCCGACTCCCCATCAAAATAAGCGTGCTCCACGCACAGCGGTAAACCATATTTCGCGCAGAGCTCACGCACAAAGGCCTCGTCGCCATCGGACGCCTTGCCGCGCAGATGATGGTTTACATGCAGCACATGCAGGCGCTCGCGAGCAATGGGGGCAACACCGCGTCCGTCTTGGATATCCAGCTTTGATGTGCACGCCATAAGAAGCAGTGCCGTCGAGTCCGCGCCGCCTGATACCATGAGCACGACAGGAGCAGCCTGCTGCCTCGTCCGGGTCTCATCGACTGCCCCAGGCACGGCATGGTGTCCATAATGCTGAGATACCGTAGGCATTTGCTTCCTCCTCTATTCGTCCGCACCCATTGTATCCTTTGGAATCTTATGTCTCGTCTGCACCTTCATATCCTCGGCAGTGGCTCTAAAGGCAACTGCGCACTCATCGAGGGCCCGCAGGGGCTCATTATGGTCGATGACGGACTGTCTCGCCGCGAGACATTAAAGCGCATGGCAGAACTGGGGCTCTCGACAGACAACGTCTCGGCTCTTCTCATTACTCATGAGCATAGCGATCACATCAAGGGCCTCGATGTCTGGTGCAAGCACTGGCACGGCCCCCTCTTTGCCAGCAGGGGGACTCTTTCGAGCAAAGAAAATCTTTCGCATCTGCCTGTCGAGGAATTCGATCCCGGTGACACCCTATCCATTGCCGGCATCCACGTGCAAACCTACTCAACATCACACGATGTCATCAATCCAGTCGGTTATCGATTCGACACCCTCGATGATTCCATCGGCTTTGCCACCGACACCGGAGAGCTATCGAGCCAAGCCATGAACGCCCTCAAAGATTGTCGAGTCCTCGCACTCGAAAGCAACCACGATGTGACCATGCTGCGCGAGGGAGAATATCCCCGCTTTCTTCAGGAGCGCATCCTGTCTGCAAGGGGACACCTCTCCAATGGCCAAGCCGCCGAAGCCGCGCGCGAACTTGTTACCGATCGCACCGAACAGCTCATTGCCATGCATATCAGCCAAGACAACAATCGTCCGAGCCTTACCGTCAAAAGCTATGCCAAAGCTCTAGCCGCAACCCTGGATGACGAGCTCGGCAGCTCCGCCACCCTTCTCCAAGGATCGCGAAAACTCTCGATACGCCCCGCAAGCCAGTATCGGCCAGCAACCATTCAATAGACTGTCCTAAACAGCAAAAGGGGCCGGGAATCGCTTCCCGGCCCCTTTTGTTGTCTTATAATAGCGAAGAACACCAACGAAGTTATTCGATGGAGATCTTCGTAACGTTCTTCTTCTCGACGATCTTGGGAACCGTAACGGTCAGGATGCCGTCAGCGTACTTAGCCGAGAGGCCCTCGCTCGAAGCGTCCTTAAGATACACGCCACGCGTCGCGCTGTACGAGCTGAACTCCTTCTGCAGGAAGTTCTTGCCCTCGTTCTCCTCGTCTTCCTCGACATTCACGCTAATGGACAGACGGCCCTCGTTAAGCTCGACATCGATATCGTCCTTGGCGACGCCGGTCAGATAAGCCTTGACCTCATAGCCATCGCCCTTATCCTCAACGTCAACGGGGAACGCCTTGGAAGCAATCGAGTTGTTTGCAAGGTCGGTCATATCATCAAACAGATCGAACAACGAGCTAGCAGAAGGACGAACGCCAAAAACCGAACGATAAGGAACCATGCTTGCCATGTTTACCACTCCTTTTAGGACTGCCGAGCCATCTTCTAGGTGACTGGGACTTCTTTTGACGCTCTTATATATGCCCACACAGTGCTTATATATACATCGACTATAAAGTTTTTTGAGTCCAGTACTATAAGCATATCTAAGTGTGTATGACTCAGGTTTTAATAAGGTTAAGGTTCTTTGAACCAGAGCTTAAATAACAAGTATGTTCGCAGCTACAAATAACAGGGGGCTTACAATGAGCGCGTACACGTTGTTGGTAACGAGCTAAAGGGCATCATGGACGACCAAAACCAGAACAATATGTTTATGCCGACGCAGGGCGAAGATACTTCTACGCAGCCGCCACGGTTCCATCGCCCCCACATCTCGCAAGAGCCCATTAATGATCCGGAGCCCGAATATGTGACGAGAAATCGATATCAAACGCTCGAGGATGCCCAAACGGGACGTAAACATATGGGCGTCGCCTCGGGAGACCCTGTATATCTGAAAGACGCACCATTATCTAAAAACAGCACAGCTAGTGAGGAGCCACTGAAAGCATCCGCCGCTCATCAACAAAGAGGTCCACGACCCAAGCAAACCTTGACGCATTCGGCTCGCTATCTCGAAACGCCAAAACAGGGAAAATCAATCTTCGTTTCATCAAGTAAACGACGCAAGCAGCATCGACTGACAATCCTGCTTTTGATCATTGTGGCCATAGCAGTTGCCCTTGTTATTCGATTTGTCTTCTTTAAATAAGGGCTCAATACCAAAAACGATAAGATCGTCTCGTGTAATTGAGTCATTTACGCCCCGTAAACGCAAAAAAGGGGGAGGCCGCGAGGCCTCCCCCTTCCAAGTTCAAGCGTACGGCTCGGTGCCGTCCACCGGTCAGCGGCGCCCTGGCCTCCCACGGGCTGACCCCGCAGTACTCTCGGCGCGATGGGGCTTAG
>JAUMOL010000030.1 GCA_031295385.1 Collinsella sp. | reverse complement strand
CGGCAGATTTATACCCGTGCCCGAGCTCGAAGAGCCCTATGGCCGCCTTCCTGGCCTCGACATCATGCTTCACCCTCAAATCAACGCGCATAAAGAAAGCCTCCCATTTCTCATGTCCAAGAAATGGGAGGCAGTTCAGTGGGGCGGGCCTTGCTGTTACGATTAGCGTTTCTTTCCGCGGAAGAAGAAGCCGTGCAGTGACGGCTTGAGGCCGCGGTTGGCGCGATGCTCCTCGACGCGCTCGTGGATCGAAGCGACGCGCTCGATGACTTCGTCGGGAATCGGCACGTCGGGATTCATGTTCTCGACCTGGCTGACCTCGGCGGCGGCGACCTGGTCGATAATGGGCACATCGTCGCGCGAGATGACAGGGGTGGCGTCTTCCTTCATCTTGCGATAACGCTGCATCATGTCGGTCTGTAGCTGCTGGGCCGAAGGCGGCGTCCAGATGATGGCGTTGGCGCCGGCGGCGATGGTTTCACGGATGCTCTCGGGCGTCTTGCCGCCCGGCGCGATGAGCGGCAGGTTGGGATAGTGCTCGCGCAGTTCACGCAGGACCTGGGGCGTGTTCTTGCCGGCGGCGATGTTGAGAATCTTGGCGCCGGCGCGCACCTTGGCGTGGGCATCGTCGTCGCAGCGAACGACCGTGGCGATGACGGGGATGTCGGCGATGTTGGTGATGTGCTCTACCATCTCGGCAGTAGCGGGGGAGTTGACCACGCAGCCTGCCGCGCCCTGCATCTCGGAGACGGCTGCCATCTGCACGGAGCGCTTACCGGTCGTAGTTCCGCCGCCCACGCCTACAAAGACCGGGCACTCGGCGACGGTCAACAGTGCCTGCGTAATGGCGGGCTGCGGCGTGAAAGGGTAGACCGCAAAGACGGCGTCGGCGTTGGAGTTGCGGATAACCGCGACATCGGTGGTGTAGATGAGCGATTTGATACGACGGCCGAAGAGCGTAAAGCCGCTGGCCTCCTCGATCTCGTCGGGCATGCGGAGGGCCGCCTTGCGCAAACGCCCGTCAATGGGCATCGGCTCCATGGGGAGCAGTCCGTTGGGGGTCACGGCTACCTGGGGCTCGGTGAACTCGTCTGCGAGCTCGACCTCGGAGAAATCGACCGAGGCGACGATGTCCTCGTGAACCTCGGCGGGCACATCGATGGGAGCTTGGTCGTTTGCCGCGGCAGGCGTGTCGAAGGAGCTGGTGCCGACAAAGGCGTCGACGCGCTCGTTTAGGTCGTTGAGGGTGTCCATGGAGACTCGATTCTGTGTGACGACGGCCGGCACGATGCAGCCGGAATTGCGAATGCTAAATCGTTTGACGATTTGATTTTTCCCCGCCGCGCCATCCGTTAGACCGAAGGGCAGGCGAACGTGAAGGAGCTGTGGTGGCGGGGATCGAGGTGCTATCTTGAAAGTCCCGTTTAAAAGAGAGGTGACGCGGTATGGAATTTTCGGCAATGTTGGGCTCGATTGGCCTGTGTGTGGGCGCAATCGTTGCCGCCGCGGTCATCTACTTTGTGGTCACGGCCATCAAGGGCAAAAGGGCCGAGCGCAAGGAGCGCGCGATGCTTAAACAGCATCGCGACCAGCAGGGCAAACGCGCACAGAAATAGCTTGTTGAGTTTTGGATCCGTGCGCTAGCTGCGTTTTCGGATCAGGGCAATGTAGAAGCCCTCAAAGTCGCGGCTAGGCGGAATGGTCAGCGTACCGGGCATACCGTTGGCGACGGCCGAGACATGGCCGGCAGCGATGGCCTCAGTGAGGGCATTGCACTCGATATGCGGCTCCTCGCCGGCATCCTGGGCGCGACGCGCTTCGCTTTCGCTCGGCGTGCCGTCGAGGGGGATGAGCTCGCAGTCCATATGCTTGTCGAGGGCCTCTTGCAGGGCGTCCTCGTTTTCCTGCGGCAAGATCGAACAGGTCGAATAGACGAGCGTGCCGCCCGGTTTGAGGGCACCCATGGCGCGGTCCAGAAGTGCTCGCTGCGAGCGGGCGCACTTGCTCAGCAACTGCTCGGTCAGGCCGCGCAGGCTTTTCTCGTTGTCGCTGATGACGGTGCCCGTGCCGGTGCAGGGAGCGTCGAGCAGGATGCGATCAAAGCGGAAGAACTCGTCGAGCTCGCGTGCGTCGATGCGCATGACGGGCACGTTTTTGGCACCTTGACGGTGGAGGTTGGACTCAAGCTTTTCGGCGCGGGGAATGCTCATCTCACAGGCCGTGAGGTGTGCCTGGCCCTGGGTGAGGGCGGCGATCTGCGTCGTCTTTCCACCGGGGGCCGCACACATGTCCAGGATGTCCTCGCCTGCCTGGGCGCCCAACACCAAAGGCGGCATCATGGACGACAGGCTCTGTAGGTAGATCTTTCCGTCGCGATAGATGTCGAGATCCCACAGATCGGAAACCTGGGCCTCGGGCAGGATAAAGGCGTCCGGATACCAGGTAACGGTTTGGTGCGCGATGCCGGCGGCATCGAGCGCCGCAACGATGTCCTCGGCGGTTGCCTTGAGCGTGTTGGCGCGCAGCGTGACCGGGCGTGTGGCCGCGGCGCCGAAGCCCTCGATCATGAGCTCGGCATCGGTGGGGGCATAGGCGCCGGCGACCGTGTCGACCATAAAGCGCGGCAGGCCGGCGGCGGAGTGTTGGGCGGCAAGCCGGTCGGAAAGCTCGGTAGCAGCAAATTGCCTAAGCTTGAGCTCGGGCTTGACCTGCTTTTTTTGCTTACGACGACGCGGCTTGGACATCCGTCTTTCCTTCCCATTCCATTGCATGTCGAGTGTTTTAGTACTGGCTCTCGTGCTTGCTAAAGAAGTCGAAGCGCGGGGGCAGCGGCTTTACGCGGTGCTCGCCGGGCTTCTCACCCAGGCTCTCCACGAACTCGTCCGTGGAGGCAAAGATGTTATCCCAGCTAAAGAAGGCGACCGGATCGACGTCGAAGTATTCGCAGATGAGCTCGCAGCCGGCCGGCACAATACCGTGCATGAGCACGGTCGCCACGCGCAGCTCGGTAAAGGCGTCGACGAGGGCCTGCGTCATTGCGGCGTTTGCCTCGTTACCCTCGAGCTTGTTGGCGGCCTTGGAGGCATCGCTCCAGCGCTTGTTGGCAGCGCGCAGGTAGTCGTCGCACACGGCGAGCGCGCGGTGCGTCTCGAACTTGTACATGGCCTGCTCAAAGGCAAGGGCTGCCTGCTGGGCGGCTTCGACCACGGTGTCAGAAGCGGCACCAGCGGGGATGCAGCCGTTGCGGCAGGGGCTCTCGTCGCCCTCCTTGACGGCGACGCCGTAGAAGCAGCTGCGGGCCAAGCGGTTGAACACGCCGGTCAACAGCGCGCTCTCCTTAAGGGCCGGATCGATGACGCGCTTGTCGTCGCAGGCGCGTACCTCGTTGCCGTCCTTGTCCTTGCCGGTCACACGTGTGTCGTATGCCTTGGGGCTAAAGCTCACCGGCTTCTCGGACAGGCCGAGCGACAGCCAATGCGCGCGCATCTGCTCGCAGGTGTAGTGGTTGAGTAGGTCGTCTGCCGGCGGGGGAGGAGTCTGCGAGGACGAGCTGGCCTTTTTGCCCATGTAGAGCAGGTGGTAGCAGGCGCTGACGGTGCTCTGCGTGAGGTTCCAGCCTAGGGCCTCCCACATGGCGGTCTGCGCGATGCAGTAGAAGTAGATGTTGTCCTGACCGATAAACTGGTAGATCTGAGCGTCGTCAGAGCACCACCAGTCGCGCCAGTCGAGCGAGCTGTGCTGGTAGGTGGGCGCGGGCACCTGCGTGGAGTCGGCAGCGGGCTCGCCCATGAGGGCGGCATCCTGGGCGGCGACGCCCTCGGTCACGCCGGCGGCCTTGGCATCGCGCGCGAGCACGGTACGCGTATAGCTGATGGGCGCCCACAGGCTCTCGGGCCAGCACCAGCAGGTGACGTCGGAGACGCCGTCAACCTGGGGCACCGGAACGCCCCAGTCGATGTTGCCGGTGATGCGGAAAGGCACGAGCGCCTTGCCGCTGCGGAAGCGCACGCCGCCGTTGGCGAGCACCGCATGGGCGTCGTCGCGCTCCTTCCAGCTGGGGAAGGTGACGGTAAAGCTGCTCTTGTTTCCCTCGGGCTCCAGCACGGTGTGCTCGGGCAGCTGGTCCTCGACGGCGTCGAAGGCCTCGCGGAACTTGTTCTGAATATAGAGCTGTGCCGGCAGCAGCCACTCCTCCATGGTCTTGGAGACCACGGAACGAACCTGCGGGTTCTGGGCGAGCTTGGCGGTGTAGGTCTTCATAAAGTCGAGGTAGGCCGGCAGGTCGAAGTAAAGGTTGTCGACCGGGCGCAGCTCGGGCACCTCGCCGGTGAGCTGGCTCTTGGGTGCGATGAGCTCCTCGGGCTCAAACTGGTGACCCAGGTCGCACTCGTCGGCATAAGCCTTCTCGGACTTGCAGCCCTGGATGGGGCAGCGGCCGATCACTTGGCGGCCGTTGAGGAACGTGCCGGCCTTGGCGTCGTAGAACTGCAGCGTGGAGCGCTTGGAGATGGTGCCCTGCTCATGCAGGCGCTCGATAATCTCGGCGGTCACTTCGTTGTGAATCTGGGCCGCCGGCTCAAGGCCCGAGCCGCCGTAGATATCGCAGCTGATGTTGTAGTTGTTGAGGGTCGCTGCTTGGCGGGAGTGATTGGACTCGACGTACTCGTTAATGGACTTGTCGTAGCCCTCGTTCTCCTTGAGCTTGCGGTAGCTCTCCATGATGGGCGAGCCGTAGCAGTCGGTGCCCGAGGTGAAGATGACGTTCTCGCGGCCCAGACGGTCGCGCAGGAAGCGGGCGAAGAAGTCGGCAGGGACAAAGACGCCGCCGACGTGGCCAAAGTGAAGGCCCTTGTTGCCGTAGGGCTCGCCGGCGGTAACGATGGCGCGGCGAGGCCAGCTGGGACGGTCGTTCATGGAGTATTTGGATGCCATGGGACTCCTTCGCATATGGTGAGAGCGCGGCCGGGCGCAAGGCCTGGCGACGCGGTGGTCAATTCGTGCATATCGTTCGACATTATCGCACATGCGGACGGGTACGTGGCAGGGGCGCTATCCTAAGATGCTATGAATGAGATTTCCAACATACATGCGTTTGAAGACGAGGATTTTCTGCACGCCTGCTTTGTGTGGGGGATGGCCGTGCTCGGCGCATTTGCTGTGTGCTTGGTGCCGGTGTTTATGCTGATGGGCGGGCCTGCGGACTTGGATGCGGCTGACGCGGGCGGCTGGACCACGGTCTTGGGCTGGATAGTCGGCTTAGCTGCGGTTTCGGCGGCGTCATTTGCCGTGCACGAGCTGGTGCACGGTGTGTTTTTTAAGCTGCTGGCGCCTGCGGGCGCGCAGGTGACCTTTGGGGCGAATCGCGAGACGGCGATGATCTATGCCTGCGCCGAGGGCGTGGTGTATTCGCGCCGGCGGTACGTGGCAGTTTGCCTGGCGCCGACGGTTGTTGTGACGACAGCGTTTGCCCTGGGGTTTGCGTTCTCGGGCTATCCGCTGCTGTGCTACCTGGCGGCCGGCTTGCATTTGTCGGGCTGTGTGGGCGACTGGTATTACGTGCGGACCATTTTGCGCGACCGCCGCATTGTCGCCTGCGAGGACACGTCCTTCGGCGTGCGCTTTTTCGGGTGAGGAGATGTCGATGAAGCCGTTGTTGTTGCACGCCTGCTGTGCGCCGTGCTCTCTTGAGCCGGTCCGCCTGCTGCGCGAGGAAGGGTTTGAGCCCACAATTTGCTGGACAAACCCCAATATTCAGCCGCACGATGAATGGCAGCGGCGTTTGGACGAGCTGCGCCGGTGGTGTGCCGATGGCGACATCGAGCTTATCGAGGCGGGGGAGGACCGGAAGCGCTGGGAGGCCGGCGTGGCCCCGCTGGGAGCCGACCGAGCCCGTCGCTGTCGCGCGTGCTATGCCCTGCGTCTGGCCGAGGCGTGCCGTGTGGCCCAAGAGCGCGGGTTTGAGTTTGTGGGCACGACGCTCGCCGTCTCGCCGTACCAGCTGTTCGATACCTGCAATGACGTGCTTGAGCGCTTGGCGGCGGCACATGGGCTCACCCCGGTGATTCGCGATTTTCGCCCGTATTACCCCGAGGCGACACGACGTTCGCGCGAGCTGGGCATGTATCGGCAGAACTACTGCGGCTGCCGTTTCTCGGCTGTCGAGGCGGCCATGGACCGCGCCCGCATCCGCGACGAGCGCAAAGCCGCCAAAAAGTAGTTCATTTGGGACGTCAGCCTGCTAGGATGTAGAGCGGACTTTAGCTATATAAGGAGTATCCGACGTGTCTATGCGTACCGATGATTTTGACTACAACCTTCCCGAGGAACTGATTGCACAGGCTCCTGCCGAGCCGCGCGACTCCTGCCGCCTGTTGGTGGTGGATCGCAAGGGCTCCCGGGCGGGAACGCCGTTGGAGCACGGCGGTACCGTTGAGCACCGCATCTTCCGCGACATCATCGACTATATCGAGCCGGGCGACGTGCTCGTCATCAACAAGACGCGCGTGATGCCGGCCCGCCTGATCGGTCGCAAGGCCGGCTCGGGCGGCGTGGTCGAGACGCTGCTGCTCAAGCGCCGCGAGGATGTGGATCCGCTGGGTCACGTTTGGGAGTGCCTGGTCAAGCCGGGTAAGCGCCTGAAGCCCGGTGCTCAGATTGAGTATCGTGCGGGCGGCGCCCATGCGCCCGAGGGCGCGCCCGTGGTGCTGACGGCCGAGGTCGTCGACTTTGTTAACGATAGCCGCGGTGGCCGTCTGGTGCGCTTTGAGCCGGCCGGTTGCAATGCCGCCGGCGACCCGCGCACGCTCGACGAGGCCATCCACGCTGCCGGCCACGTGCCGCTGCCGCCCTACATTACCGATTACGAGGGCGATCCCGAGAAGTACCAGACCGTCTACGCCATGAAGGAGGAGCACTCGGCTGCCGCTCCTACGGCGGGTCTGCACTTTACTCCCGAGCTCATGGCTGCTATCGAGGCCAAGGGTGCGAAGTTTGCCGCCGTCGAGCTCGAGGTGGGTATCGATACCTTCCGTCTGGTGGAGGAGGACGACCCTACACAGCACGTGATGCACACCGAGCGCTACCACGTGTCGCAGGAGGTTGTCGACGCTGTGCATAAGGCGAAGGCCGAGGGCCATCGTGTGATCGCCGTCGGCACTACCGCAGTGCGCTCGCTCGAGAGCGCGTTTGACGCGGACGCGCCGGTGTCCGATCCGGCTGTGACGGCGCGCTATTTTGAGGGCCGCGAGGACGGGGCCGACACGCTCGGCCGCGGTGACATCGTGGTGCGCGAGAATGCGACGACGCAGCTCTACCTCATGCCCGGCTCGACCTATCACGTGGTCGACGCGCTGATCACGAACTTCCACGTGCCGCGCTCCACGCTCATGATGCTCGTGAGCGCACTTGCCACCCGCGACCAGATCATGGATGCCTACGCCGCCGCCATCGAGGAGCGCTACCGCTTCTTCAGCTTTGGCGACGCCATGCTCATTTGTTAGTTACGCGGTTCTACGAACCGCGTAACTGCTCGACGCTGCAAACGCCCCTAAGCGGCAATCTGACGTTCAATCGTCGGGCATGACCAGAAGGTCAATGCCCTCCTCTTTCACGTCACCTTGCTCTCTTAGGGGCGTTTTCGCTGACTTCGCCAAAACATCGGCGTCGCCGTTGTTGGCACTTGGGGACGTTCCTTTTGCGCCGGCACCTGGGGACACTCCTTATGTCAAGAGATCGGTGCAAGAGGGATAGATTGCCTTGCATCAATCTAATAAGTTGCGGTGAGATAGTTCTTGAATTGGCTTTTTGAGGGCTAAACAGGAACTATCTCACCGCAACTGCGTTGAGCGTTTTTTTGGCAGCCGGTTTACTTGCTTGCGAACAGCCAGACTAGGATGATCACCAGGATTGCGGCGATGATGCAGACGATGGCGCCGGTGAATTTGATGCGTGAGTCGCGGGTACGCTCGCGCACCGCGTCCTCGGTGGCCTCGAGCCGGGCGACTTCTCGCTCGGTCTCGGCGTGTTCGGCTTTGTCTCGGGCCAAGGATCCTGCAAGCGACTCAGTGATCTCTGGGTGGTCGTGTACTTCGGTCGCCTGTTCGATAATCGACTGCGCATGCGCGGCATCTGCTTGGGCGTTGGCTATGCTCTGCTCTTGGTCGCGGCGTGCCTTGTCCTCGGCAGCGATCTTCTCGCGCAGTTCGCGCTGGCGCGTTGCAGCGGTGGTTTTTGCGGTCTGCAGCTCGTCGCGCGCGGCATCGGCCTCTGCCGTCACGGCCTGATGGGCTCGCTTGGCGTCGGCGATGGGGGCCTGCGCCTGTTCGACGGCCTGCTCGGCTGCGGCAAGCGAGTGCTCAAGGTCGGCGGTGATGCGCGGGACATCTTCTTCGGCTTTTCGCAGGGCATCTGCCGTGTCGGAGATCTGCATCGAGAGCTCGCTGGTGCGCACCGTATAGTTGGCGGGATTTGCCGAGGGATTGCGTTGCAGCTCGGCATACTCATGGCGCAGCGTCTCGAGCTGGGCGCGCGTGGCGTCGACGGTTTGTTGTGCGGCCGCAATGCCGGCGTCTCGCTCGGCCTTCACCTTGTCGCGGATGCGCTTGGAATCCTCAAGACGTCGAACGAGGCGGTTGCCGGTCTCGCGAGAGCTCGCCTCGCGGGCCTCCACGGCGTCGAGCGCGGCCTTCAGGCGGAGCTCAGTCGCGTCATCCTCTGTCTTCATTTGTTCGAGCTGACCCTTGAGCTCTGCTACTTTGGAAGCATGGACATCGCGATCGATTTCGGCTGCCGCAGCGGTCTTTTGCGCCGTGGCAATTGCCTGGCGCTGTTCGGCGACAATCTGGTCGTACCGCCCCGCGATATCCTGCCGCGTCTCGAGCTCCTCGGCCTGATCGGAAATGCGCTGCTCCAACTCTGCCAGGTGGTCGCGGGCATCGGCGAGTGCCTTTTTCGCGGCGTTCATCTCGCGCATGGCCGAGGCTCCCTGTGCGATAAAGGCGCCCACGGCGTTCGCAGTGTTCGAGACAGCATTTCCCAGGTCGCGGCTTGCGGCGGGGGCGTGCGGGGCGATCGGGCGACCGGTGTCGGTGGCGTCCACATCGGTAGTTTGCGGCGCGGCGATATTGCCGGTGCCGCCTTCGATCACAGAAAAGCCCGCTGCATGCGGGTCGACGGCATCCGCGCCAATCGTGGGATGTTCGAGCTGCAGAAACGAGGGCATAGTGCTGCCCTGATCGGCAACGGGGGTCTCGCCGGGCACAAAGGTCGAGGCGGCCTCGGCGGCCTCTTCTTCCTCGGCGTCAACGTCGGCATCGGCGACAGCATCCTTCATCGCTTTGACAGCATCCATCATGGAATCCATGACGGCATCGAGCTCCTCTTCCGAAGATACCTCGATGGGGCCTGCTGCTTGCGGGGCGGCGTCCTTTTCGGGGGCGTCGTCCTGAGCGGCCGAATCGTCGTTTTGCTCGTCGGCATCTTTGTCCGCGGGGATTTCCGTCGCTGCGCCGTTATCCAGAGCGGCGTCGTCGACGTCTGTATCATTGCAGGTCGCAGCGTCAGTATCTGCGGCGACGTCTGCTGAATCATCAATATGCTGTTGAGTCTGGGGGTCCAGCTCGTCTGTCATAGGCATGTGCTCCTCATCGTTGTTTGTCACCCTATGATAAAGTCTCGCGCCGACATCCCGCGCGCCGCAGCAAAGTTTCAAAACGTGTTCGATGGCTCGTGTCGATAGCAAAAACTCGGCCGCTTTATCCAGTTTGTACTTGACAACCCCTTCGTCGAAAGACGTTATGCCGTTCGCCTGCCGAGGCCTTTTCTTTTCACTTGAAGAAGCTAAAGTTGCATTTCAGCTTTTGGCGCGTTTATTTTGGATGCGCGCAGTCGGCGGGCGTGCCCGTCGCGATTTTGAAAGGACTTCGTATGGGACTTTTCACTGGTAAGACCGTGATCGTCACCGGCGGCGGCAAGGCCACGCTTAAGGACGGCTCTGCTGGCTCCATCGGCTACGGTATCGATATCGCTTTTGCCAAGGAGGGCGCGAACCTCGTCATCACCGGTCGTAACGTTGCTAAACTCGAGGCTGCCAAGGAGTCTCTCGAGGCTGAGTACGGCGTCAAAGTTCTGCCTGTTCAGGCCGATGTCTCGGCTGGTCAGGACAACGAGGCCGTCGTGCAGAACGTTATCGACAAGGCGATTGAGGAGTTCGGCCGCATCGACGCCGTCGTCAACAACGCTCAGGCCAGCGCCTCGGGTGTGACCATCGCCGACCACACTATGGACCAGTTTAATCTGGCCATTTACTCTGGCCTGTATGCCACCTACCTGTACATGCAGAAGGCCTATCCGCACCTGAAGGAGACCAAGGGTTCCGTGGTCAACTTTGCTTCGGGCGCCGGTCTGTTTGGCAACTATGGCCAGTGCAGCTATGCTGCCGCCAAGGAGGGCATCCGCGGCTTGACTCGCGTTGCCGCCAACGAGTGGGGCAAGGACGGCATCAACGTCAACATCGTGTGCCCGCTTGCCTGGACTGCTGCGCTCGAGAACTTCCAGGACGCCTATCCCGAGGCGTTCAAGGCCAACGTTCACATGCCGCCGGCGGGCCATTACGGCGACGTCGAGAAGGAAATCGGCCGCGTGGTCGTTCAGCTTTGCGGCCCCGACTTTAAGTATATGAACGGCGAGACCGTCACCCTCGAGGGCGGCATGGGCCAGCGGCCTTAGGGGTTACGGCGTTTTACCAAACGCCGTAACGGGCCGACGCTGCGCGGTCACCAGGGCGACAACTTGTCATTCAAAGAGGGCGGCATGACCAGAAGGTCTATGCCGCCCTCTTTTCATGCCAATTTGTTCGCCCTGGCGACCGCTCGCTGGCGTTGCCAGAGCATCGGCGTTGCCTTGGCTGTTGGAAATGATCCCAATGACTATGACCCCTTTGCACCAGTTTCTGTCGAGTCGGTGCTTCTTGCGGGTTACCCGTATAATGGTTTGCGTATGAACCGCAATCAAGGAGTTCCAGTTTATGGACCAGAATCTCTTTAAATTTGACCTAATCGCCGAGGATCCGACGACGCACGCGCGCGCCGGCGTGCTGCATACCCCGCACGGCGACATCGAGACGCCGATCTTTATGCCCGTGGGCACCAAGGCAAACGTCAAGGGCATCCCCACCGAGACCGTTAAGCAGCTCGGTGCGCAGATCGTGCTCGCCAACACCTACCACCTGTCCATGCGTCCCGGCGAGGACACCATCGCCGAGCTGGGCGGACTGCACAAGTTTATGAACTGGCACGGCCCCATCCTTACCGACTCGGGCGGTTTCCAGGTCTTCAGCCACAACGACGCCGTCAAGCTCACCGACGAGGGCGTGCGCTTTATCGTCAACGATTACGACGGTCGCCACGTGTTCTGGACGCCCGAGGACAACATGGAAATCGCCATGAAGCTCGGCTCCGACATCTGCATGCAGCTCGACCAGTGCCCCGGCTATCCTGCCACGCGCGCCTACGTCGAGCGTGCGGTGGAGCTGTCGAGCATGTGGGCCGAGCGCTGCTATAAGGCCCACACCCGCGATGACCAGGCGCTCTTTGGCATCGTCCAGGGTGGCATGCATCTGGACCTGCGCCTGCGCTCGCTGCGCCACCTGGAGGAGTGCGGCGACTTCCCCGGCTACGGCATCGGCGGCTACTCGGTGGGCGAGGACCACGAGACCATGTTCGAGACGCTGGCGCCGCTGGCTTCCGAGTACATGCCTAAGCACAAGCCGCGCTACCTCATGGGCGTCGGCAACCCGACGACGCTCGTGCGCGGCGTTGGCGTGGGCATCGACATGTTCGACTGCGTGCTGCCGACGCGCACTGGCCGTATGGGCACGGCGTTCTCCAGTGAGGGTCGCCTTAACTTCCGCAACGCGCGCTTTGCGCACGACGACGGCCCCATCGACCCCACCTGCACCTGCCCGGTGTGCACGGGCGGCTACAGCCGCGCGCTCATCCGCCACATGGTCACGCAGAAGGAGATGCTCGGCGGTATTCTGCTGTCGATGCACAATATCTACTACCTGCTCAACCTTATGCAGCGTGCCCGCCAGGCCATTATTGAGGGCCGCTACGGTGCGTTCGTGAGCGACTGGATGAACAGCCCTGCGGCGGTGGATTACTAAGAGCGGCGTGGGCGCTTGCAGAGCGCGGGCAACGGCAAGGGGCGAGCGCCGGCCGGTCATCGCGTTCGCTAAGACCGTCTGCGCGACCGCTGACCGATAGCTTGCAAGCACTTGATGCATCGTGGGTACCATACCGAATAGTTGATGTTCGGGCGGGTGTTTGACGCATGGCGTCGACCCCGCCCGTTTTCTTTTTCTCGATAGGAGTACCCATGATTAAGAACGAGAATGCCGAGGGCGAGCCTGCCTACGACGAGACGTACCGCCGCGGTCCCGTGGTCATGCGCGGCCCCATGATTCCTAAGGACAACACCTACGCCAACCTGCTGGCGCCCGAAGATTCGACCGATTGGCTGCACGCCGATCCGTGGCGCGTGCTGCGCATTCAGGCAGAGTTTGTCGATGGCTTTGGCGCGCTTGCCGAGCTCGGACCCGCGGTGACCATCTTTGGCAGTGCCCGCACGCCCAAGACCGATCCGCTCTACAAGGCGGCGCGCACGGTCGGTCGCAAAATTGCCCAGCGCGGCGTGGCGGTTATCACCGGTGGCGGTCCTGGCATCATGGAAGCGGCCAACAGGGGAGCGGCGAGCGTCAACGGCAAGTCAGTTGGTTTGGGCATTGAGCTGCCGCACGAGCATGGGCTCAACAAATACGTGAACCTTGGCATGGACTTCCGTTACTTCTTTGTGCGCAAGACCATGTTCGTCAAATACAGCTCGGGCGCCATTGTGTTTCCCGGTGGTTTTGGCACGCTCGACGAGATGTTCGAGGTGCTCACGCTGGTGCAGACGCACAAGGTTAAGCGCATGCCGCTCGTTTTGGTGGGAACCGAGTACTGGCAGGGCCTGTTCGACTGGCTCAACGGCCCGGTGATGGATGCCGGTATGATCAGCCCGCTCGATCCCGAGCTCGTACACATCACCGACGACCTCAACGAAGCCGTCGACATTGCCCTGAGTGGGCTGATGTAGGGCGAGCGTGCCTGTTGTTGTAGTAATGAGAACGGCAGATTGATGCTATTTAACATCAGTCTGCCATCTATACTGGGTATACTGATGCAAAAGACGAGGGCGAGGAGGTCGCGTATGTCTACTGCAACGGTTAAGCCTACGACGGTTCGCATCGAAGAAGGGCTCAAGGAACAGGCGACTGAGTTCTTGGATACGGTTGGCCTGAGTCTCAATTCGTATCTCAACCTTGCTGTTCGACAGCTGGTAAATCAACGAAAGATTCCTTTTGAGATCGTAGGAAGGGCGGAGGTGCCCAACGAAGCGACGAGACGCGCCATGGTGATTGCCGAGGCTCATGAGTTGGGGATTCTGCCAGACGACAGCCCGTCATTCAATAACGCTGATGAGCTCATATCATTCCTCGATGAGGACTAGCGATGTTCGAGATTAAAGTCGAGGCTCAGTTTAAGGCGGATTACAAACGGACGATGCGCATCCATCCGCAACTAAAAACCGAGTTTAAGGCGGCAGTCGCAGAGCTTGCAGCTCACGGCTCGCTTCCCGCGGAATATGGCGCCCATGAGCTTTCAAACCCGGGCGGAAACTATAACGGCCACATCGATTTCCACCTATCCGATGGCTTGGTCGATGTGGTCGTTCTATATCTGCCCCATAAGACTAACCCAGTGATCAGGCTGGTGCGAATGGGCACTCATCAGGAGCTTTTTCAGGGTCCGCTGGGCTGATCGCCGATTTCTAAGTTGCGGTGGAATAGGGATTGATTGGCGGCTGATAAGCCAAAAACAGTCCCTATTTCACCGCAAGTGGTAAAGGTGCCCCTAGTGGATGGGCTGGTAGCGGGGGCAGTAGCTGATGGCGATGGCGTCGACGCCTACATGGGTCGCGATGGTGCAGCCGATGGGGCCGGTGCCGGCATCGGCGTAGTCCTGGCCCGCGAGCGTCTGGTTGACGAGCTCTTGCTCCTCGGCGGCGCCGGTCGTGAGCACGCGCACGCTCGAACCCGGGTGCTCAGCCAAAAATGCGAGGCAGTCGGCCATGGTGTTGGCGACGATGCGCTTGGCGCCGCGGCCCTTCTTGATGGCCTTGATCTCGCCCGACTGCCACTCCGGCGAAACGGCCAGGCGAATGTTGAGCATCTGCGTGAGCTGGCCAGCGAGCTTGGGTGCGCGGCCGTTCTTGACCAGGTTCTCGAGCGTGCGCGGAATCAGCAGCAGATGGGCGTCGGGCAGCGTCGCGCGGATCTGAGCCTCGGTCTCGTCCAGGCTGCGTCCGTCCTCGTGCATGGCGAGCGCGTACTCCACCAGCAGGCCCTCGGCGCCCGAGCCGGTGCGCGAATCAACGCAGCGCACGTCGAGCTCGTGGGTCTCGGCCACCAGGCATGCGTTGGAATAGCAGGCGGACCACTCGCTGCACAGCGAGATAAAGATGGCGCTGTCGTGGCCGTCGGCGCGTACGCGATCGAAGAGCTCCTTGAACTCACCGGCGCTCGGCTGCGAGGTGTGCGGTAGCTGCTCGGAGCCTGACATGCGGGCGACGTACTCCTCGGCGGTGATCTGTACCTGGTCGAGCAGGTCCTCGCCTTCGATAATCACATGCAGCGGAATCACGTAAATACCGAGCTCTTGGGCACGGGTGGGGGAGATGTCCGACGTGGAGTCGGTTATGATGGCAAAAGACATAATTGCACCTTTCGATGGGGCGCCACGGCGCCGCCGATTGAGAGCAAAGTGCGTCAAGTATAGTGGAGTTGTTCCACATTACCAGCTTTAATTGTTGAATAGTCAACAGTTTGAAGTGTCGGTGTGGAAATCGTCAACTGGGGAAGAGAGGGTGCCGGTGGAGGCGCTGGAGATATGCAGGCGGCCGATTGTGCTGTTTGATTTTGATGGCACGGTGGCCGATACGGGCCGGGCGGTGATGGCCTCGACGCGCAAGACGCTTGTCACGCGCGGGTTTTCGGAAGCGCAGATGGGTGACCTGCGCCGCATGATCGGGCCGCCCCTGTGGAAGAGCTTTCACGACTTTTACGGCTTTACGCGCGAGGAATCGCTTGTGGTGGCTGACGAGTACCGTGCCTTTTTTGACGAGCTGGAGCCGGAGGAGTATCCCGTGTTTGACGGAATCTCCGAGTTACTCGACGGCCTTGCCGCGCAGGGGCACCGCATGGCGATCGCGACGTCTCGCATGGAGGCGAAGTGCATCGACATGGTGCGTGAGCTGGGGCTTTGCCAGTTCGAAGCCGTGGTTGGCATGAATCCGCCGCAGGGGCGCGAGACTAAGGCCGATTCGGTCCGCGATGCCCTGGCGGCGCTCGGTGCAACGGCCGACGATGCCGTGATGATCGGCGATCGCTTTAACGATGTGGAGGGCGCGCACGCAATGGGCGTGCCGTGTATCGGCATCTATTCGGGCGCGGCGGCGCCGGGGGAGCACGAGGCCGCGGGCGCCGATGCGGTGGTGCGCTCGGTGGCCGAGCTTGCTAAGCTTCTCGCTGTATAAGTATGCGATGTGAGGGGCGGGCACGCTCGCCGCTCATTGGCAAGGAGGTAGTCTATGAATCAGGTGGAGCAGAGTGTCGCTGAGTATGTCGACGAGGTCTGGGAGGATGTCGTCGCCGATATCGAGCAGCTGGTGAGTTATCCGTCCGTGGCAGTTTCTGCCGATGCGGAGTCCGGCGCGCCGTTTGGCCGCCCGGTCCGTGACGCGCTCGATTGCGCGCTCGGCATCGCGCAGAAGCTCGGCTACCAGACGGGCGATGACGAGGGCTATGTGGGCATTGCCGATATCCCGGGCCGCGGCGACAAGCAGCTCGCGACCATCTGCCACGTGGACGTGGTGCCCGCCGGGCCCGGTTGGAACACCGACCCGTTTGCGATGGAGCGTCGCGAGGGCTGGCTGCTCGGCCGCGGCGTGATCGACGACAAGGGCCCGGCGGTGCTTTCGCTCTACGCCGGCGCCTATCTGCTCAAGCGCGGCATTACTCCGCGCTATACCTTCCGCGCGCTGTTGGGCTGCGATGAGGAGGTAGGCATGTCCGACGTTCACCATTATCTGGAGAACTACGCGAACCCCGACTTTCTGTTTACACCCGATGCCGAGTTCCCGGTTTGCAACGCCGAGAAGGGTCAGTTTGAGGCGACGTTCGTGAGCCCTAGGATCGATGGCGGGCGTATCGTGTCGTGGAGCGGCGCCGAGGCGACCAACGCGATCCCATCGCAGTCCATTTGCGAGCTTGCGATTGCCGTCGATGAACTGCCGGCGCCGATCGAGAACGCCGACCGCCTGGAGATCACGGCGCTCGGCAACGGCCATGCCCAGATTTTCGCGCACGGTATCGGCGGCCATGCTTCGATGCCCGAGGGGACGATCAACGCCGTCGGCCTGATCGTGACGTACCTGCGCGAGGTCGAGGACGCGTTTGGCGCCCGTGGCGAGTGCCTGCTGACGCCTGCCGAGCACGAGTTCGTCAAGTTCTTGGCCTTTGTGCATGCGGACGCCTATGGTCGCGGCCTGGGAATCGATGCGACGAGCGCGGCGTTTGGCCCGCTCACGTGCAACCCCGGCGTCATCCGCGTGGTGGATGGCCACATTGAGCAGGTCATCGACGTGCGTTTCCCCGACAGCACGAGCGCCGATACCATCTGCGAGCAGCTCGAGCCGCTCGTGGGCCGCTTTGGTGTGACGTATCTCGTGGGTCGCGCCAAGGTGCCGTTCTCGGTCTCTGCCGACGATCCGGCCGTGAAGGCGCTGATTGACACCTATAACGAGTTTACGGGTAAGCATGCCGAGCCCTTCGCCATGGGCGGTGGCACGTACGCACGCAACTTTGCCCGCGCCGTGTCGTTTGGCCCCGAGGAGACCGGCCTTGAGCTGCCCGCGTGGGGCGGCCAGATGCACGGCCCCAACGAGTGTGCCAACGAGGAACAGCTCAAGCAAGCGCTCAAGATCTATATTGTTGCGATCTTAAGGCTCAACGAGCTCGAGCTTTAAGGTTGCGGCGTTTTGCCAATCTAAGTTGCGGTGGAATAGTTCCTAGAATCGGCTGCCTAACAGCCAAACAGGAACTATTTCACCGCAACTTCTTTTTTATCGGTGTAAAAGGCGGGCCATGCTTGTCAGCGGGATTGTTATTCGTTTGTAAAGCCCTGCCGCGCTTGCGGTAAGGGTTTATCAAATGCCCGTAAGAAACCGCAGTTGGCGCGGGTGCTGCCCGGTCGGGGTCGTATCTTTCCAAACAGCAAAGCGGGCAGGGTGCCCGCGATTCGCATGTACGAAAGGAAGATCATGCTCGATCAGGCTTATTCTCGTCGTCAGTTCCTCGGCCTTGCTGGTGGTCTTGCCAGCATCGTCGGTCTCGGTCTCGTTGGCTGCGGCGGCGCAGGCGCATCCGACGCCGCCGACAAGGGTAGCGCCGCTGCTGCCGAGTCCGTCTCCGGCGAGGTGACCTACGACGGTGCCTCCTCGTTCCAGGCTCTCGTCGAGGCCGCTGCCGAGAAGTTCATGGATGCCAACCCCGACGTCTCCGTCTCCGGCTCGGGCAACGGTTCGGGCAAAGGTCTGACCGCTGTTGCCGCCGGCACCGTCACCATCGGTAACTCCGACGTCTTCGCCGAGAGCAAGCTCGAGGCCGATCAGGTCAAGAACCTCGTCGACCACGAGGTCGCCGTCGTGGGCATGGGCCCCGTCGTCTCCAAGAACGTCAAGGTCGACGACCTGTCCCTCGAGCAGCTCAAGGGCATCTTCTCCGGCCAGATCACCAACTGGAAGGAGGTCGGCGGCGACGACGCCACCATCGTCGTCCTCAACCGCAAGGCCGGTTCCGGCACCCGCGCCACCTTCGAGGCTGCCGTCTTTGGTGACGAGGCTGTCGACTTTAAGGGCGACGCCGAGCTCGATAAGTCCGGCGACGTCCAGACTCAGATCGCCAGCACCGACAACGCCATCTCCTACCTCGACTTCTCGCACTTCGATGACTCCAAGTTCAACGCCGTCAAGGTCGAGGGCGTCGAGCCCAAGAGCAAGAACGTCACCGATAACTCCTTCAAGATTTGGGCTACCGAGCACATGTATTGCTCTAAGGACGCCGACGAGGCTACCAAGGCCTTCCTGGAGTTCATGCTCTCCGACGACGTCCAGGGCAAGCTCGTCGAGGAGCAGGGCTTCATTCCCGTCTCTGCCATGAAGGTCGTCAAGGACGCCAGCGGCAAGGTCTCCGCTAAATAAGTAATCGCCCCCGGAAAGGTTTGCAATGGCAAAACAGCTGCCAAAGCGCGACCTTGAGAACGTGGGCCTGGGCGTCACGGGCGCGTGCGTAGCGCTCGTGACGCTTGTCGTTGCCGCGCTCATCTTTATGGTCGCCCAAAAGGGCCTCTCGGCTTTTGTCAAGGACGGCGTCTCGGTCGTCGAGTTTTTTACCGGCACCAAGTGGGACCTGGCCAACACGGCTGATAACGGCCTGCCTTATACCGGTGCCCTGCCCCTGATCATCACCTCGTTTTCGGTCATGGTGCTCTCCACGCTCATCGCGCTGCCCATCGCCATCGGCTCTGCCATCTTTGCGGTCGAGATCCAACCCAAATTTGGTTCCAAGATCTTTCAGCCGCTAATTGAGCTTTTGACCGGTATTCCCTCGGTCGTCTTTGGCCTGATCGGTTTCCACGTGGTCGTCGGCCTTATGAAGAGCGTTTTCCACGTGAGCACGGGCCTGGGCATCCTGCCCGGCGCCATCGTGCTGGCCGTTATGATCCTGCCGACGATGACCACGCTTTCTGTCGACGGCCTGCGCGCCGTGCCCGATAGCTACCGTCAGGGTTCGCTCGCGCTGGGCTACACTCGCTGGCAGACCATCTGGCACGTGGTGCTCAAGTCCGCCATGCCGTCGCTCATGACCGCAGTCATCCTTGGCATGACCCGCGCCTTTGGCGAGACGCTCGCCGTGCGCATGGTCATCGGCGGTATCGAGGCTATGCCGACGTCGCTATTGTCGCCGGCGTCGACCATCACCACCACGCTCACCACGTCCATGGCGGTCTATGCCGAGGGCTCGGCCCAGGACGACGTCCTGTGGGCACTCGGTCTGCTACTGATGGGCATGAGCCTCATCTTCATCCTGATCATCCATCTCATTGGCCGCAAGGGGGCGAAGGCTCGTGGCTAGCACGCGCATCCACATCGACGAGGCGAGACTCGGGCGTGTCCAAAAGCAGGACCGCATCGCCACGGGCGTGCTGACGGCGATCGTTGCCATCGTCATGCTCATCGTCGTCTCCATGGTGGCCTATATCCTGTTCGAGGGCATCTCGACACTGTTTAAGCCGGGCTTCCTCACGGAGCCGTCGCGCGCCAACGGCACCCAGGGTGGCGTGCTCTATCAACTGTTCGATTCGTTCTACCTGCTGCTGATCACCCTGGTCATCTCGGTGCCCATCAGCCTGGGCGGCGCAGTCTTCCTGGTTGAATACGCACCCGACGGACCCGTCCGCGACATTGCTTCCACCGCCATCGAGACGCTGTCTTCGCTGCCTTCCATCGTCGTCGGCATGTTCGGCTTTCTGGTGTTCTCGGTGCAGCTGGGCTGGAAGTACTCCATCATCTCCGGCGCCGTCGCGCTTACCATGTTCAACATCCCCATCCTGGTGCGCGTGATTCAGCAAGCGCTCGAGGATGTGCCGCAGGCCCAGCGCGATGCGTGCCTGGCCATGGGCCTCACGCGCTGGGAGGCAACGCTGCACATCTTGATTCCCGAGGCCATGCCCGCCATCGTGACCGGCATTGTGCTTTCGGCCGGCCGTGTCTTTGGCGAGGCCGCAGCATTGCTCTTTACCTCGGGCATGAGCTCGCCAGTTCGCCTGAATTTCTTGAGCTTTAACCTGTCGAGCCCCACTTGCGCCTGGAACGTGTTTCGCCCCGGTGAGTCGCTCGCCGTGCATATCTACAAGATTTACGGCGAGGGCAGCCCCGAGGCCCAGCAGATCGTTTGGGGCACCGCCGCTCTGCTGATGGTCTGCGTGCTGCTGTTTAACGTAATTGCCCGCATCGTGGGCAAGCAGCTGGCAAGGAAGATGACGGCCGAATGAGCGAGATGAATGCAACGCCCGCAACCGAGGCGGCCACGTCCGAGACCCAGGACTTTCTGTCGAGTGTGGGGGAGAGCGAAAAGCGCGTTCGCGTGAGCGGCAAGGCCGTGAGCGACGAGGTCGTGATCTCCACCAAGGACGTCAACGTGTACTATGGCGACCACCATGCGCTGCGCAATACGTCGCTCGACTTCCACAAGGGTGAGATCACGGCGCTCATCGGGCCTTCGGGCTGCGGCAAGTCGACCTTCTTGCGAAGCCTCAACCTGATGAATCGCGAGATTCGCGGTTGCCGCGTGGAGGGTGAGATCAACTACCGCGGGCGCAACGTGAACACCAAGACCGAGAACACGTACGAGCTGCGCCGTTCCATTGGCATGGTGTTCCAGCAGCCCAACCCGTTCCGCAAGTCCATTCGCGACAACATCACGTTTGCGCCTAAGCGCCACGGCATCACCGACCGTGACGAGCTCGATCGCATGGTCGAGGAGAGTCTGCGCGGCGCGGCGCTGTGGGACGAGGTCAAGGACAAGCTCGACAAGAGCGCCTATGCGCTTTCAGGCGGCCAGCAGCAGCGCCTGTGCATCGCACGCACGCTGGCGCTTAACCCCGACGTGATTCTGTTCGACGAGCCCTGCTCGGCGCTCGACCCCATCTCGACGCTGGCGATCGAGGACCTTATGTCGTCGATTGTGGCTGAGCGCGCCATCGTCATCGTGACGCACAACATGGAACAGGCGTCGCGCGTGTCCAACCGCACGGCGTTCTTCTACATGGGCGATATGGTCGAGTACGACGAGACTGACGAGATTTTCCAACGGCCCAAGGATCAGCGGCTGAATGATTACCTCACCGGCATGTTCTCCTAGTCCGGGACATGCTTGAGTCCCGCGGCGGCCACGGTCGCCACGGGACTGATTGGAGAGGCGGGTCATCTCTTGCGGGAGATGACCCGCCTTTTTGTGTCGCGTACGGCCCGCCTTTTCGCTGCTATCATGGACAACGTTGAATTTCTACGAAGGAGCAGGGCATATGGCGATTCTTTTGGGATGCGATTCCGTCAGCCTAGAGTTTCCCACTAAGCATATTTTCGATAGCGTGACGCTCGGCGTGGGCGAGGGCGACCGTATTGGCATCGTCGGCAAAAACGGCGACGGCAAGTCGACGCTGCTGAGCGTACTCGCGGGCACGCTGGAGCCCGACGATGGCCGCGTGACGCATCGCCGCGGCACCACGATCGGTCTGCTCGGCCAAAAGGACCAACTTGTCGACACCGATACCGTGCATCATGCCGTCGTGGGCGACACGCCCGAGTACGAGTGGGCGTCGAGCCCGCGTACGCGCCAGATTCTGGCTGGCCTTATTAGCAATGTGCCCTGGGAGGGCACGGTGGGCGAGCTTTCGGGCGGCCAGCGCCGCCGCGTGGACCTCGCGCGCCTGCTGATCGGCGACTACGACGTGCTCATGCTCGACGAGCCCACCAACCACCTGGACATGCGCACCATCAACTGGCTCGCGCGTCACTTAAAGGCCCGCTGGCAGCGCGGTCAGGGCGCCATGCTCGTGGTCACGCACGATCGCTGGTTCTTGGACGAGGTCTGCACCAGCATGTGGGAGGTCCACGACGGCCAGGTCGACCCCTTCGAGGGCGGCTACTCGGCATATATCCTTCAGCGCGTAGAGCGCGACCGCATGGCCGCCGTCACCGAGGAGCGCCGCCGCAACATGGCGCGCAAGGAGCTCGCGTGGCTGAGCCGCGGCGCCCAGGCTCGTTCCACCAAGCCCAAGTTTCGCGTTGAGGCTGCTCGCGAGCTGATCGCCGACGTGCCGCCCGTGCGCGACGAGCTGGAGCTCAAGCGCCTCGCCGTGAGCCGCCTAGGCAAGCAGGTCATCGACGTGATCGACGTTGATGCCGGCTATGCGGATACCGACGGCGCGCCCAAGCAGGTGCTCTCCGACGTGACCTGGCTTATCGGCGCGGGCGACCGCTATGGTCTTTTGGGCGAGAACGGCGCCGGCAAGTCGACCTTGCTCGATGTGATTCAGGGCAAGATTGCGCCCACGCGCGGCCGCGTGAAGATTGGCCAGACAGTGCGCTTTGGCGTGCTGTCGCAGCAGCTCGAGGAGCTCGAGCCCTACATGGGCGACACGATCCGCGAGGTGCTGAGCAACTATAAGAAGTATTACGTCATCGACGGCAAGGAGACCGCTCCCGAGAAGCTTTGCGAGCGCCTGGGCTTTACGACGCAGCAGCTCTGGAGCCGCATCGGCGACCTTTCGGGCGGCCAGCGCCGTCGCCTGTCGCTGCTGCTGACAATCCTGGACGAGCCCAACGTGCTTATCCTGGACGAGCCGGGCAACGACCTGGATACCGATATGCTCGCGATTGTCGAGGACCTGCTCGATGGCTGGCCCGGCACGTTGATTCTGGTGACGCACGACCGTTTCCTCATGGAGCGCGTGACCGACCAACAGTGGGCACTGCTTGACGGCCACCTGACGCATATGCCCGGCGGCGTCGATCAGTACCTGCGCCTGTGCAACGCCACCGCCGAGGGCGAGCCCGTGGGCGCGCCGAGTGCCAAGACCGGCACGTTCGACACCGGTGCCGCAGCGGTTGCGGCCGAAAAGCCTAAGACGAGCGGGCAGCCCAACGGTCTTTCCAACGCCGAACGCCAGAAGCTCCGCCGCGAGGTGAGCTCGCTCGAGCGCAAGATGGAGACGCAGCGCGCTCGCGTGGAGGAGGCCGAGGCCGCCATGGCCCAGGTCGATCCCACCAACTACACGGCGCTGGGCGAGCAGCAGGCAAAGATCGACGAGGCCCACGCCGCCATGGACGAGCTGGAGATGGCGTGGCTCGAGGCGAGCGAAAAGCTCGAGGGCGAGGAGTAGACGAGGATGATCAAAGCCGCGTTTTTCGATATCGACGGCACGCTGCTGAGCTTTAAGACCCACCGGATTCCGGCGTCGGCGCAGCAGGTGCTCGACAGCTTTCACGAGCAGGGGATTGCGTGCGTGATCGCCACGGGCCGTCCGACCTACCAGATGCCCGATTGGCTGTTCAACTTGGGCTGGGATGCGTACATTACGCTCTCGGGCCAGCACTGCTTTGATGCCGAGGGGGTTTACCGTAGCTGTCCGATTGATCCGGACGACGTTGCGGTGATTGTGGACCAGGTGGCGCAGGGGCGCTACGACTCGCTGTGCATGCAGGGCGAGAACTCGTTTGTGAACCGCCTGTCCGAGCGCGTGGTGACGGCTGGCAGCAACGCGGGAATCGTCTATCACGAGGAGCCGTTTGAGCACGCCTTTGACGCACCGGTCTACCAGTTTTGCGCCTTTGTTGATCCGGCCGACGAGCATGTCGTGACCGATGCGGTGTCGCATTCGCTCACTACGCGCTGGTGTGATCTGTTCTGCGATATTATTCCGGCCAACGGCGGTAAGAACCTGGGCGTGGCGGCGACGCTGGAGCGCCTAGGCATCGATGCGAGCGAGGCGATCGCCTTTGGCGACGGCGAGAACGACCTGTCGATGTTCTCGGCCGTGGGCACAAGCGTGGCCATGGGCAACGCGCAGGAGACCGTAAAGGCCGCAGCGACCTACGTTACGACCGCCGTAGACGATGACGGCATCTACAACGCCGCGAAGCACTTTGGCCTGATCTAGCTGCGGGCCGGTACCCGGCACCTGGGGACACTCCTTGAGGAGCGTCCCCATTTTGTTTTCGTCCCGCACGTTTTGTGAAACACGGCTAACTTTTAGGCAAAGTAGTAAGACATGGGCAACTTTTGCGGTAAAGTAAATCAAGCAAAAGTATCTAAAGGCTAACTAGAAGCCATCGCGAAAGGCGGCCCATGGCCCTGCGTGAATCCGGAGAAGACTATCTCGAATCGATCTACGTGCTGTCGCAGCACCAAGGCACGGTACGCTCAATCGACGTCGCCGAATACTTGGGTGTGACCAAGGCAAGCGTCTCCAAGGCCATGGCGACCCTGGAGAGCAACGGCTACGTGGAGATGGGCAAACGCGATGTGCATCTGACGGAACGCGGTCTTGAGGTTGCCCGTCAAATGTGGGAGCGCCATTGCTTTTTTGTGGGGCTGCTAGAGGATGCCGGCGTTGCGCCCGAGGTTGCCTCGCAAGAGGGCTGCCACATGGAGCATTGCCTGAGCGAGGAGAGCTTCGAGAAGCTAAGGTCGATGCTGGGACGGGAAGATGTAGCGGGTCCAACAACAGAAGCCTAACTGACCCACAGTAGCGCGGAGTTCACGCAAAGCGCGAACCAGCGACCGGGACCAGCGGCCCTTTCGGCCAAGTCCATTTCAGCAAAGGAACCCCGCCAGCAAGCGATGCCCAAGAACTGCCAGCTACGTCACCGCAGGCCGGGGCCGGGCTTGGTTTTGAAAACACTCCGCAGCGCGAGGACGTTTTCAAAACCAAGCCCGGCCCCGGCCGGACAGCCCACGAACGCTACAGGTTCTTGACACCCATCGCGCGCATGGCGTTCAGAATGGCGATGATCGCCACGCCCACGTCGCCAAAGACGGCAAGCCACATATTGGCGATACCCAGTGCCGCAAGCACCAGAATCAGCAACTTAATACCCAGCGCAAAGATGATGTTCTGCCAAACAATCGACATGGTCTTGCGCGCCACGCGGATCGCGCGGGAGATGTTGGACGGCTTGTCATCCATGAGCACCACGTCGGCCGCCTCGATCGCGGCGTCGGAGCCCATGGCGCCCATGGCAATGCCCACATCGGCACGGGTGAGCACGGGCGCATCGTTGATGCCGTCGCCGACAAAGGCGAGCTTGCCCTTGCCGCTTTCGGCCGCGAGCAGTGCTTCAACGCGCTCGACCTTGTCGCCCGGCAGCAGCTGCGCGTGGAACTCGTCGAGGCCGAGCTGCTTGGCCACCGCAGCAGCCACTTCCTCGCGGTCGCCCGTGAGCATAACGGTGCGCTTGACGCCGGCGGCGTGCAGGTCGCGGATCGTCTGCTCGGCATCGGCCTTAACGGTGTCTGCAATCACGATGTGGCCGGCGTATGCGCCGTCAACGAGCACGTGGAGGATCGTGCCGACAACCTTACAGTCCGGTGCTTCAACGCTGGCCGCGGCGAGCATCTTGGCGTTGCCGACGACGACGTGCTTGCCGTCGATGGTCGCCGACACGCCGTGGCCCGCGTCATTGGCGGAATCCGTCACGCGCTTGGGGTCGAGCTCGCCCTGGTAGGCGGCGCGCACGGACTGCGCGATGGGGTGATCGGAGAACGACTCCGCAAGGGCTGCGACCTCGAGCAGCGATTGCTCGGTATGGCCGGCCTCGGGGTGCACCGCGACGACCGAGAACGTGCCGTTGGTGAGCGTGCCCGTTTTGTCGAAGACGACGGTGTCCACGTCGGCGAGCGTCTCGAGGTAGTTGGAGCCCTTGATGAGAACGCCCAGCTTGGACGCGCCGCCGATGCCGCCAAAGAAGCTCAACGGTACGCTGATCACCAACGCGCACGGGCAGCTGACGACCAGGAAGGTCAGGCCGCGCAGGATCCAGTCGGACCAGGCGCCGGTGATCAAGCCGCCGCCAAGCGCGAGCACCGCGGCCGCGCCGGTAACGGCGGGCGTGTAGACGCGGGCAAAGCGTGTGATGAAGTTTTCGGTGCGCGCCTTCTTTTCGCTGGCATTCTCCACGAGCTCCAGGACGCGCGCGACGGTGGACTCACCAAACGGCTTGGTGGTGCGCACGTGGATGAGGCCCGTCATGTTGATGCAGCCGCTGATGATATCGTCGCCGGACTTGGCGGGGCGGGGGACTGACTCGCCCGTGAGCGCGGCGGTATCGAGCTGGGTTTCGCCTTTGACGATGACGCCGTCGATAGGCACGCGCTCGCCGGGCTTGACCACGATCACGGTGCCGACGGCAATGTCATCGGGGTAGACCTGCTCGAGCGTGCCGTCGGGCTGCTCGACGTTAGCGTAGTCGGGTGCGATGTCCATCATGGCGCTGATCGACTTGCGGCTCTTGCCCACGGCGTATGCCTGGAACAGCTCGCCGACCTGGTAGAACAGCATGACGGCGGCGCCTTCGGCCATGTGCGGGTCGGCATCGGGGAAGAGCACCATGGCAAACGCGCCGATGGTCGCGACGGCCATAAGGAAACTCTCATCGAAGGCCTTGCCGCGGCGGATGTTATTGAAGGCCTTTTGCAGTACGTCGTAGCCGGCAATCAAAAACGGCACGAGGAACAGCACAAAGCTGGCGTAGATGTCGCCCGGGGTGCCGAACGCGGCGGCGAGGGTGCCAAGCTCATCGAGGGCGTACACCACGGCAAAAATGCCCAGCGCTACCAGGATGCGGTTGCGCTTATGCTCGAGTGACTCTTTTTTCTTGCGCTTCTTCTTTTTCTTCTTGGGGTCGTCGGTGGCCATGACTCGTATCCTCCCATTTGAATGTATGAACACTCGCTCATATAATTTCGCGAGCAAAGGCCGCGGCAAGCGCGGCCTTGCAGGTTGGCGCAAACCTGGGCTAGAGAATGATCTCGCAGTCCGGCTCGGCGTCGGCCGTGAACTCTACAACGCGGTTGAGCACCTCGTCGAACTCGGCGTCATCGGCCTCGAGCGTCAACTTCTGGGTCATATAGTTGACGGACACGGATTTGACGCCCTCGAGTTTGGCCAGCTCGTCCTGAAGCTCGCGCGCACAGTTGGCGCAGTCGATCTCGTCGAGCTTGAATTGCTTTTTCATGGTGGGTTCCTTTCCCTGTGTTGGCGACCTGGGTGCCGGCCGCGTTGATACCGTGGTTGGTTGCTATTCGCAGATATGGCTCATGCCCTGGTTGAGCATGGTGTAGACGTGATCGTCGGCAAGTGAGTAGAGGATGTTGCGGCCGTCTCGGCGGAACTTGACCAGGTGCGACTGCTTAAGCGTGCGCAGCTGGTGTGATACTGCCGACTGTGAGGTTGCGGTCGCCTCGGCGATGTCGGCCACGCAGAGCTCGCGGCCCATGAGGGCATAGAGAATCTTGATGCGTGTGGTGTCGCTGAAGACCTTGAACAGGTCGGCGAGGTCGTAGAGAAGCTCCTCGTCGGGAAGGTCCTCGGGCGAGCAGGTGGTGGGGACGATCGGCTCGGCGGCCTCGATGCCAGTCTTTGTTTCATCAACGTGGTCGCTCATTGCAATATCCTTTCATATGAACATGCGCTCATATAACTTACTTCCGATTATATGAGCGTATGTTCATATGTCAATACAATTTGCGATTATTTCGATGACTGCTTGCCGCCTCTGCGATTTTCTGTGGGTTGGGATGTATCGATGCAATGCTCGCCAACATTTTTCGAGATGTTCGGCCAGCATGCTAAGAAAGCCGCCTCGAGAAGCATTAGAGCTGTTCATATTTGTACTTTAGCTTGTTAAATACCGTGAGAAACGGTTCTTTCTCTACGGGAGTTCCTGCAGAATCAGTTTTATCTACAGTTATATCGATCATTGCTGCAGTCAATCAGGCACATTGGTGGCCGAATAAGTCGAAAAATGTAGGTGGACATCCGCATAGACCATCTTTAGAAGAGCGAATTCTCAATTAAATCAATAATCGTGTCGTCTTCCGTGCGGTTTTCATCGATTTTTGCGGACATGTCGCATTCCCAAGGCCCATTGATTTCCTCAGCAAGGGCTCCGACGTGTTGCATGTCGTCGGGTTCGGGCACATCGTTGATGCTCGGGTCATCGGCTTGCGGATATTGGCTTGCAATTTCGCGCTTGGTGGCCTCTTCTTCTTTGAGTGCCTCCAGGACGCGGCGACCGTATTCGAAGTAGCGTCGCAAGACAAATTGACGAAGAGTTTTTTGCAGGATGGCGAAGTCATCCGGTAGCCGACCGGGCCAGATCTTCTCGCGAATGCGAATCGCTTCCATGATCCGTCTAAAAGCGGACTGCTTGAAAAACGAATGACGACTAACTGTGATAACGGCATATCCCATGTTTCGCAGCGTGTTTCGGCGCTCCTCGTCAATTGATTGCTGCTCGGGTTCGTCGTGGTAGAAGCCGTTGTATTCGATATCGGTCATCGAATTTTCGAGCAGCGCGTCGAGGTAGAAAACCGTCCGTCGCGTTAGGGCGGCATATCTTTTGGGGACTGGGATCGGATAATCCGTTTTGATAGCGCGTATGGCTAAGCCACCCATTGACTTGGGCATTGTCAGCATCATGACAAACGCCGTTTCGAGTGGGGAGCGACAGCCTTCGCGTACATAAGAAAGTGCCTTAAGGGCTTTATTGGATCCACGATATCCCGATGCCTCTGAAAAGAAGGCTCTGAGCTCTTCAACGCTGGTTAGGGCTGGGCGCTCGCGATATTGAGTGTCGTCGGACGTTTCAAGCGCGTAGGAGCCGCAGATTTCAAAGTAATACTCAACGAGCTCCGAAAGGTTGAGGTCGGCTGTTGCTTCTAACGCGCACAGTTTGATATCGACGATGTAGACGTTCGGCTCGAGTTCTAGGTAGCTTTCTGCATCAAACGTATAGCGCGTGTAGTGGCAGATGCAGCCCTTGCGGTGCCTTTTGGCATTATTGGAAAACGTCAGCACATGGATGCTTTTAGAATCGACATTCTTTCTGTTGAGCCATGCTCGTGCCGCTTCCAGGTCGGACGCGGTCGGCGCAGACACCCTGATCTTTTCCATAGGTATGGGATCGATCGCGTAGCTTGCGAGCGAGTTGGCTGTTTGGTATACAGCGCGTGCCGTGGTATGTGATAGAACGATTCCCATACGCGCATGATGGCATAGCGGACGCCACATTCGCCCGAAACTTCGGGTAACGGTATTGGGGCGCGGCTTATCTTCTGCGAACGGTGGGGGGCTTTTGAGCTGTCGTATCGAGGGAGCAGCTTCAGCTCGGGAGGTTTCTGCCAGCTGCGCCTTTTTTGGTGAACTTTAGTTGCGAATTCGTAGCTTCTAAGCGATTTTGCCGATCGCCAAGACGCCTCACCAACATAATTTGAGTTATTCGGCCTTATCCTATACGAATGGTGCGATCGCAACGTCCTATTCGAATTGATTCAGGTAGATTTATGGGGCTTGGTTGCGAAATAAAGGCGATTTTAGCTTCGATTGCGGTTCAAGGGGCCTTGACTAGTGGTTCAGCTGGCCGAACAACTCGAAAAATGTAGGTGGGCCAACCTGCCGACTATGTGAAGCACGCGTATTTGCTCGTTTTGATGAAAACTAGGGTGCAGCCATAAGGCTGCGCCCTAGTTTACTGCGTGTCGGTGTGCCCAGACGGATTGCGCTGTGCCTGGCAGGCGCTCCCGCAGATGGATCGGTTATTTCGCGAATAGGTCCTTGAGGTTGAACTCGGCCTGAACCGTGCGGAGCATGAGGTCGGTGTCGTCGAGGCCCAGGTGCTGCTCGTTGGCGTCGGCGGCGAGGGTTCCACGGCGGCGCGCCCAGTTTTCGAGCGCGGCGGGGGCGGACTCGCGGGGGAGCGAGCGGACGTCGGCATCCAGACTGCGGCAGATCTGGCGTGAATCGATGACGATGATCTTACCGGCGCGGCGTGCCTCGGCGTAGCCGTCCAGGTGGATCTTGAACCAGCTGTCCTCAAACGCGGCGTTGTGTGCCATGTACGGGTACTTCTTCATGAGCTTGAGCAGCTGCTTCTGCAGCTCCTTGTTCTCGCGGAACGGCTTCTTGCCGTCGATGTCGTCCCAGGTGATGTGGTGGATATTCGACAGCGGTACATCCTCGCCGCGGTAGATGTCGGGCAGACCGCAGTAGTGTGCCTCGGCGTCGTGCGGGACGGCGTCGCTCGTGAGGTCCATGATCTCCCAGCCCACGTTGATGATATAGCCGCGCTCGGGTGCACGGCCGGTGGTCTCAATGTCGATACCGAGCACCGTGCCCTGAATAGGCTTGCGGGCGTACGCCACGCCGAGCGCGTCGCGGTCGCCGCGGATTTCGCGCATGACGGACGCGGCGGCGCGCTTTTGCATCTTGCCGATGGCGGCGCAGGTGTCGGCATCGGACAGGCCGCGCGAAAGCGTCGCGGGCGTCACGTTGCGCAGGCGTGCCTCGCCAATCTGGTCGCACAGGTCGCGGTTGCGGTCGGCCAGGTCGCGCACGGTGGCAAAGTCGAAGCCGGGGTCGTCCTCGGCGGTAAAGTACTCGGTCTCGAGCACCTTGAGGGCCTCTTCGCCCTTCTGGCGCTCGGACTCCATGGCGCCGTGATCGCCATAGATAAACATGGGAATAAACGGCTGGCGCTCGTATTCGAGTGCTTGTGAAACGTTCATATAACTGCTCCTTGGATGGGCCGCGTCGTGCGGCTCAGGGTCATTAAGATGTGGCGAGATGATAGTTTACCATGGGCAACTATTGGCACCGCGCCCGGGACAACTACAATACCCTAGTTGACCGCTAGGACTTTTACAATGCTGCCGAAAGACACGAAAGGTTCCATCCGTCATGGATTTACTGATTGATATTCTGCTCGACGCCGGCAAGGACACGCTGTCGCTGGTGCCGTTTTTATTGGTGACATATCTGGCCCTCGAGACCCTGGAGCACGTCGCGGGCGACAGCGTTAACGGCGCCATCAAGCGCGCCGGTGCCGCGGGCCCCGTGGTTGGCTCGTTGCTGGGCATGGTGCCGCAGTGCGGCTTTTCGGCAATGGCGGCCACGCTGTACGCCGGTCGTGTCGTGACCTTGGGCACGTTGGTGGCGGTGTTCCTTTCGACCTCCGATGAGATGCTGCCGCTGTTGCTCGCCGAGCAGGTGCCCGTGCAGACCATGGCGATGCTTTTGGCTTCGAAGGCACTGATCGCGCTGGTCACGGGCTTTATCGTGGACGCGGCTATCCGCGGCCTGCGTCGTAACGTTCGCGCGCATGCGGCGATTCGCCGTACCGTGCTGGGGACCGCTGTCAATCCGGCTCATGTGAACTGCGCGCACGACGACCACAGCGGCGGTGACATCATCGACGAGGTGGCCGAGGCGGGCGTGAGCGCCGATCACATCCATGAGCTGTGCGAGCGCGATCATTGCGGTTGCGATGATGATGAAGATGAACACGAGCGCGACCACGGACACAGCCATGATCACGGTCACACGGGCGAGCATGAGCACCACCACGGCCATGGGCACGACCACGGTCGCTCCCACGAAGGTGCGCCCGTCCTGTCGATCATCCGCAGCGCCATCTCGCACACCGTGCAGGTATCGGTATTCATTTTTCTGGTGACGCTGATTCTGGTCGCCGTGCTCGAGACCTTCGGCGAGTCCGCGATCGAGCAGTTCCTGCGTGGCAACGAGACGCTCGCCGTCCTGGGTTCGGCGCTTGTCGGCCTGATTCCCAACTGCTCGGCCAGCGTCGTCATCACACAACTGTACCTGGAAGGCGCGCTGCAGCTGGCCCCGATGCTCGCCGGCACGCTCATCTCTGCTGGTGTGGGCTACCTGGTGCTGTTCCGCACCAACCGCAGCGCCCGCGAAAACGTCCTGTTCCTGATCATGATGTACGTCATCGGTGCCGGCTGGGGCCTCATCCTATCCGCCGTTGGCCTTTAAGTAGATTATTGGGACATGTCTTACGATCTACCTCTGTGACCAGGGCATTCCCCGCTGCCAAAACAAAAAGGTAGATTTTTAGGCATGTCCCAAAAATCTACCTTGGTTAGCGCAGCAGCTCGGTGAGGTTTCGCTTAAAACGAGCGCGGTCTTCGCTGGTAAATGCCGCCGGTCCGCGAGTGCGACCGCCGGCGCGGCGCACCTTCTTTTCCTCGTGGCGAATAAACAGTTGCATGTCGATGGTCGCCTTATCGTAGACGCGTCCGCGCACGCCGATGGCGGCGGCATCGCGCCCGAGTACCATGCTCGCCAAGCCAATGTCCTGCGTCACGACCACGTCGCCCGCCTGCAGGCGTTCGACAATGGCAAAGTCGGCGCTGTCGGCGCCCACGCTCACATCGAGCGTCGTGACCCAAAAGCCGCGCCGCGCGTGCTCGGCATCGCGCGGGTCGTCGCGGCGAATGTGCCGTTCCAGGTTTTGCGTGCTGTTGCCGGCGATAACAACGGCGACGCCCGCGCGCCGCGCGCAGTCAATCGACTCGCGCGTGACCGGGCAGGCTTCGGCGTCAATAAAGAGCGTTCGCGGCATCTAGTGCACCAGTTTGCCAAATTGAATAGCGCGAACAATCAGCGTAACGCCAAACACCAGCAGCGCGGCGCCGCTAAAGATGACGAGCATCTTGGCCGACCACAGCGGATAGATAAACACGAACATGCCGGCGATGATGGAGAGCGCGCCGCTCAGGATGGCGAGGGCGCGGTTGGACGAAAGCTCGGACTCCAGAATGGACATGACACCTTCGACAATCCAGCCAAAGCCGGCCACGATAACCACCATCGTGGTGAGCGTCGCGGTCGAGAAGGCCTGGTTGCGCAGGATTATGACGCCGCCCAAGATAATGAGTAGGTTGGAGATGATGCTCGTCACGCGCCAGCCGGTGGGCAGCAGCGGCTCAAAAATGGCAGCGAACAGCCTGATGGCTGCCGTAATCACAAAGTAGAAGCCCAGGACGGTCGTCAAAAAGACGAGGGACTTGGCGGGTGCAAAAAGCAGCGCGATACCAGCAATGAACGCCACGACGCCCGTGATGGCGTAGATCCAGCGCACAGCCTTGACGGCTTTGCCCGCCATGCTTTTCTCGTCAAATCCAAATTGGCTCGATTTTTGGTCATCGTTCTTAAAGATGCCCATAATGTCTCCTTTCCGTGTGGCGCACGTCGCGTTCATTGCTCTCCGTGCGGCGTACGCCAAAAGTGCTGCAACAAGTATCGCCCAAGGGCGCCGATGCATGGGGCGGGAAGGACGAATTGCCGCCCCACATTCCCGAATTGTTACTTTTGTTCCCGCTCCAGTGAGGATTAATCAACAATTGTAGAACATTGCAGCCCTGTTCGTTATTGCCTACGTTTTAGGTTAGATTTTCCTAAGGACAATTGGCTTGTATTGGGGGTCCCTATGAACGAAGCAGTTCCCGCAGCGCCGGTAAGCGCTGAGTCGATGGCAAAGCAGGGTTGCGAAAAGCTCGGCTTGGACGCGTTTGATGCGTTGGTTCGCTGCGCCCGCACGTGCCGTCGCTTTGACGAGTCCATGCGCGTGCCGCATGAGCTTTTGCTTGAGCTGGCGGAGCTGGCGCACCTGACTCCCTGTGGTGCCAATGCTCAGCGTCTGCGTTTTCATGTGGTAAGCGGTGCAGAGGACTGCGCGCGTGTATTTGACGAGCTTGCATGGGCCGGTGCGCTCAAGGATTGGCCGGGTCCCGATGAGGGCGAGCGCCCGACCGGCTACATCGCGATTCTTGCTGAGCGCGCCGTTCCGGGCAAGCCCGCCGCTCCCATTACCGAGGTCGACACGGGCATTGCCGCGCAGACGATGATGCTCGCCGCCCGCAGCGCCACGCCCGAGGTGGCAGCCTGCATGTTCAAGGCCTTTACGCCCCACGCGATCGATGCCATGGGGCTCGATAACGACAAGTATGAGCTCAAGCTGATCATGGCGTTTGGCGTTCCGGCCGAGACACAGGTGATCGATGCGATCGATTCCAACCCCGACGGCTCCATCAATTATTGGCGCGACGAGGCGCGGGTGCACCACGTACCCAAGCGTCCGCTTGCCGACGTGCTGCTGTAGTTGTGCGTCGTTGCGGTGCAATCCGGCGGCAAAATCACCACAAAGGCTCCTGTCCCCTTTGTGGTGGTACGAGGGGAGGGTGTGTGGCAGATCTGTATTTGGTGCGGCATGGGCAGACTGAGCTCAATGTGCAGAGCATTTTGCAGGGCTGGCACGATTCGCCGCTTACGGCGCGCGGGCGCGAGCAGGCGCTGACGGCGCGTACGGCGTTTGAGGCGCGCGGCGTGGCCTTTGACCATGTGTATTCCTCGCCGTTGGGCCGGGCGCGGCATACGGCCGAGCTTATCGTTGGCGAGGGCCGTTCCATTGAGCTGGTCGATGACCTGCGTGAGTGGCATTTTGGCTCGCTGGAGGGCACATCAAATCGCGAGATGCCGCCGCAGCCCTGGGGCGATTATCCGGTGGCCTTTGGCGGCGAGTCGGAAGTGCAGCTTCAGTCGCGCATGGTCGCGGCGCTGTCCCGCATCATGGCCAGGCCGCAGCACGACTGCGTGCTGGCGGTTTCCCACGGCTCAGCCTGCCAGGAGTTTCTTGAGTATGTGACTGGCAGGGGAGAGCTACCCGACAACGGTGCCGTGCTTCATTTTGGCTATTGCGACGGGGCGTTTTCGCTCTTGGGTTGGTAACAAACGAAAGGACCCCCTATGAATAAAGACCTGTATCTGGTCCGTCATGGACAGACGATATTTAATCTCAAGCGCATTATTCAGGGGTGGAGTGACTCGCCGCTTACGCAGTTGGGTTGCGACCAGGCGGCGCGCGCCGGCATGTTTTTACGTGCGCGCGGCATTGAGCCCGACCACGCCTACACCTCGACGCTTCATCGCACCGAGCAGACTATCGCCAACTTGTGGCCGGGCTTGGCGCACGAGCGCCTGGACGGTCTGCGCGAGTGGTTCTTTGGCGAGTTTGAGGCCGAGCGCGTGATGCTCATGCCCGAACGCCCATGGCGCGACTTCTATTGCCAGTTTGGCGGCGAGGGCCAGATGCAGGTGCGCGAGCGCATGGTGGCGACGTTGACCGATCTTATGCGACGCCCGGACCACGAGTGCGTTCTCGCGGTGAGCCACGGATCGGCCATCAAGGAGTTCATGGACCACGTGAAGGGTGCGGCGGCCGACGAGCGCGATCGCGTGCCGGGCAACTGCTCGGTGCTGCATTTCGTGTTTGACGACGAGGCCGGTACGTTTGAGCTGATTGAGATTTTTACGCAGGAGGATTACGCGCGCGAGCTGGGGCTTGAACCGCTTGTGGCTACTGCGGGTCCGCAGCGCGGATAACGCGAGCGCGGCGGCACGGGTCGCCGGCATAACTTCTCGACGCAAAAGGGGCGGAGATGCATGTACCTGCTGCATCTCCGCCCCCTGTTTGTTGAGCTGCCGATTTTTGCGCTGGGCGGTCTGGTTTTGCTAGAACCGCGCGACCTGGTGCGTGAGCAGACCTGTCGGAACCTGCGGCGCGGCGCCGCTGACCTGCGCGGCGGGGAAGAGCGCAGCTACGGCAAAGTTGAACGGCTCTTTGCCCGTATAGGTGCCGGCAGCACGGGCATCGTCGGCCAGCAGCTGCGACGCCCCGGTCAGCGCGGCAGCGTAGGCGGGGTCGTCGGCCAGTGCCGGCTCCGGTGCTTGGTCGAGCATAGCGCGGATGGCCCCGACGGCGTCCTCGCGCTTGACCTCCCACGCGCGGTGCGTAATGCCCGCGGGGTCGGTGACGGCGTAGAGCGACGCGCCCTCTTTGGCGGCGCCCAGGATGATATCCATGACGGGCGAGGCCTCGTAGGCGAGCGACACGGGGCGCGGCTGCACCTTGAGCTCGGCGATCGCGCGCGCGGCGGCGGCCACGTCGGCGCTGGCATCGCCCTTGCCGCCCGCAAGTACACTCGTCGGGCAGATCGCCACAACGCCCGTCACGCGCCCCGGCTCCCCTGAGCATTCGTACACGTAATACGCTGCGCCCGGGTCCTTGAGCATCAGGCCATCGGCAAGGGCTCCGCGCAGAGCATCGTTGCCGCTCAGGATGCTGCCCATTGCAGGCAGCGCCTCGAGCACGCGGTCCTGAGCTGGGCGGATGCAGGGAAACGGAAGTGCTTTCATGGGCGGTCCTAACGCACGAGTCGGTTTGTTCGCGGCTTATTATGCCCCAACTTGGCCGCTCGCGTCCCAGAGCACGTTATCGGCGAGCGCGATTAGCACCTGCTGACAACGAACGATATCGGCGTGGGGCACATATTCGTTGGGCTTGTGCGCGAGCGCGAGCGACCCGGGACCGTAGCTCATGCAATTGCGGTTACCTGTCTTGCCGGCAATGACGGCGGTGTCGGTGTAGCCGGTAAAGAAGCCGACGGTCGTGTCCGCGTCCGTCACGTCATCGGCAGCACGCTTGAGCGCTGCTAGAAGGGGAGAGTTCGGGTCGCGCTCGATGGCGGGGCGGTCGCCCGTCACGGTGTAGCTGCCATGGCAACTGGGAACGACGGCTTCGGCGACGGCGATGGCCTGCTCTACCATGCGCGTCGCGGCGGCTGTATCGGTCGGCGGGGTCAAGCGCATGTCGACCCAGACCTTGGCGTGGTCGGGCACGACATAGGGGCGATAGCCGCCCTCGATTTGGCCAAACGTGATGGTCGATGGTCCCAGCTCATCATGTACGGGCAGAGCCGCGAACGCATGGCGCAGCGCACAGACGGCCTCGGCCATGGCGGCGACGGCGTCGGCGCCCTTCCAGGGCTGGCTCGCATGCGCTGTCACGCCAGCCATTTCAATCTCGAACCACGTACGCCCCTTGTGCGCCACCTGAATCTGTCCGTCGGTGGGCTCGGTATCCAGCACCCATTCGCGCGAGCCGACCCAGCCAGCATCGATCGCGGCCTCTGAGCCACGCATAAAATCTTCCTCGTCGACCGAGCAGATGAGCGAAAAGCCGCGGCGGGGCAGCGCGCCATCCGCCAACACGTGCTCGAGCGTATGGACCAGTGCGGCAATGGCGCAGGCCAGGCCACCCTTCATGTCGCAGGCGCCACGGCCATAGAGTTTGTCGTTACGCACAACTGTCCCGAGCGGCGGAATGTCCGCGTCCCAGCCATCGCCCAGCGTAACGGTATCCATATGACAGATATAGACGAGTCGCGGCTCGTCGCTTTGGCCTGGCACGGTGACCATAAGGTTGCGGCGCCCGGGGAGTACTTCGAGCTCTGCAATCTGCACGGCATCGAGTACCGGATGGCTCAGCTGTGCCAACCGTTCCTCAACCAACGCTTTGATATAGCGTTCAATCTCGCCCTCATACGCACCTGGGTCGGAACTGTCGATCCGCACGAGCCCTTGCGTAAGCCGCCAAGCAAAATCTGTATCAACCATAGGCACCTCACATATAGTTAGGTCAACATACAAATTGTATGTCAAGAAGCGGCTCGGTGCATTTAATGGAGCGCTCATAAAAACGGGGGCGCCTCTCGTGCGAAAGGCGCCCCCGCGGGCATTCAATGTCAGTGACGGGCAGGCCACATGGGGAACTGTCCGTCAGATCAGCCGACGCTACTTGATCACGCGCACGCGATACATCGACGGAATCTGCTTAAGCGCCTCGATTGTGCTGCTGTTCAGGTGCTCGTCGGTGTCGAACATGGTGTAGGCGTTCTCGCCGGCGGACTCGTTGGTCATGCGCTGCACGTTGGCGTTGTCCTTGGCGAGAATGGCCGTGATCTGGCCGATCATGTTGGGCACGTTGGCGTGCAGGCAGGCGATGCGGCTCGCGGCGCGCGCCTTGCCCATGCTGCAGGCGGGGTAGTTGACGCTGTGCGCGATGTTGCCGTTCTCCAGGTAATCCTTGAGCTCGCTGATGGCCATATCGGCGCAGTTGGCCTCGGCCTCGCCAGTGCCGGCGCCCGAGTGCGTGGTGATAAACGTGTTGGGCATCTTGACCGTCTTGGGCGTGGCGAAGTCGCAGCTAAACCAGCTCAGCTTGCCCTCGCGCAGGGCGGCGTCGACGGCATCCTCGTCAATGATGGTTTCGCGCGCGTAGTTGATGAGCACGGCGCCCGGGGCCAGCAGGTTAATCTGCTCGGTGCTGATCATGCCGATGGTGTCGGCCTTGCTGGGCACGTGCACGGTGAGATAGTCGCAGCCGCGGCAGAGGTCCTCGAGCGTGCCCACGCGCTGCACCTCGCGGCTCAGTACCCACGCGTGCTCGACGGAAATGAACGGATCGTAGCCGTAGACATCCATGCCCAGATCGACACAGGCGTTGGCGACCTTGGAGCCCACGTTGCCCAGGCCGATGACGCCGATGCGCTTGCCCTTGAGCTCGCGGCCCACAAAGGCCTTCTTGGCCTTCTCGGCATCGACCTGGATCTCGGGGTCGTCGGCGTTGTCACGCACCCAGTTCATCGACTGCACTACGCCGCGGCTCGAGAGCACCAGCATGCCCAGGACAAGCTCCTTGACGGCGTTGCTGTTGGCGCCGGGGGAGTTAAAGACGACGACACCCTTCTTGGCGTACTCCTCGACGGGGATGTTGTTGACGCCGGCGCCGCAGCGGGCGATGGCGCGGATGCCCTCGGGCAGCTTGTAGCCGTGCAAGTCGGTCGAGCGCATCAGGATCGCGTCGGCCTCCTCGGCGGTGCTTACAAACTCGTAGCCCTCGCCAAACTCGACTTTGCCGTCTTTAGTGATGTCGTCGATGGTCTTAATCTTACGCATGGAAAAACTCCTTAGCAGGTTTTGATCTAAACAGGGTGGTCTGAGGTGGCTGTTCGGCCCGCGGGTTGCGGGCTAGTTAGATCGCGGACTCAAACTATGCTGCGCTTCGAAGTCCTTCATGTACGAGGCCAGCGCCTGCACGTCCTCCATGGTGACGGCGTTGTACACGCTGGCGCGCATGCCGCCGACGAGGCGATGACCCTTGACGTTTTGAATCTGGTGCTCGGCCGCGCCTGCGACAAAGGCGGCGTCGAGGTCGGCATCGCCGGTGCGGAAGGTGACGTTGGCGATGGAGCGACTGTCTGTCTGCGTGGTGCCATGGAACAGCTCGCTGTGCTCGAGCAGGTCGTAGAGCAGGTTGGCCTTGGCCCGGTTGCGCTCGGCCATGGCGGCAAGTCCGCCGGTCTGCTCGACCCAACGGAACACCTTGCCGCACACGTAGATGCCAAAGGTGTTGGGCGTGTTGAGCATGGAGCCCTTGGCGGCCTGGGTCTTAAGATCCATGTACTGCGGCGTCTGCGCAAAGGCGGGGCCGTCGGCGATGAGATCTTCGCGCACGATGACCACGGTGACGCCCGCGGCGCCGGCGTTTTTCTGAGCGCCGGCGTAGATGAGTCCGTAGCGCTCGACGTCGAGCGGCTGCGACAGAAAGCAGCTCGAGACATCGGCGACCAGCGGCACGTCGCCGCAATCGGGCAGCTCGTGGAACATGGTGCCAAAGATGGTGTTGTTTTGGCAGATGTAGACGTAGTCGAGCCCGTCGTCCGCGGCCTCGGCGGCAATGCGCGCGCTGGTGTCGGCCATGTTGGGAATGCGGTCGAAGTTGGTGTCCTCGGAGCTCGCGAGCAGCACGGCCTCACCGTACTTGTCGGCCTCTTTGTACGCCTTGTTGGCAAAGTTGCCGGTCACGACGTAGCCGGCGCGGCCGCGGCGCATGAGGTTCATCGGGATGCCCGCAAATTGCAGCGTGGCGCCGCCCTGTAAAAACAGGACGCGGTAGTTGTCGGGGATGCTCAGCAGGCGGCGCAGGGTTGCCTCGGCGTCGTCGATGATCTGCTGGTACATGCTAGATCGATGGCTCATCTCGAGCACGGACATGCCGCAACCGCGGTAGTCCATCATCTCGTCGGCGATCTCGGCGAGCACGCTTGTAGGTAGCGCGGCCGGGCCAGCTGAGAAGTTGTGCACACGTGCCATCTTCTAGTTCCCCCTCGTAGTCGTTTGAATGTTCGGGATACTTTAGCACAGTGGAGCGCCAGACGCGACCGCATCACAACAAAACCCGAGTGCGCCGCTATGATTTACAGGATGGTTACATGGGGGAGGGGTGCTTTACTCCTCAGGCAAATCCAAATCTGCGAGCGAAGGCATGAGGCTTTCTAGGCGCTTGATCTCTTCGTCGCAAATTAGCTACCTCCTGCCCGCTACGACGCGAGCGTGGCGATGACGGCTTCGTCGCCGGCGTATATTAGAGTGTTGCCGTCGGGGATGATCGTTTGGCCTTCGCGCTTGAGCATCACCACAATAAACGGATGCTTGCCTTGCGGCACATCGCGCAGGCGCTGGCCGGCCAGGCGACCGTGGGGCGTCACGGTGACCTCGCGCAGCGTAACCTCGGCACGCTCTTCAAACGTCGGGGCAGCCATCACCAATAGGTCGCCTTCCTCAATTACGGTATCGCCGTTGGGCAACACCGGGTGCGCACCGTCGCGCAGTACCAGGACCACCAACATGTCCGTCGCGCTGCCAATATCGGCGAGCGAGCGTCCGGCAAACGGATGTCCAGCGCCCACCTTGAGCTTTACAAATGACATGCCGTCTTCGTCGCGGTAGTCGTTAAAGGTGCGGCGCACGTCGCCGGTCGCATCGATCATATCGAGCTTCTTTGCCACCGCCGGCAGCAGCGAGCCCTGCACCACGATGCTCGACGCGGCAATCACAAACACCAGGTCAAACAGGTCGTGCCCACCGGGAACGCCGGCCACCACGGCAAAGAGACTAAAGACGACCGAAGCTGCTCCGCGCAGGCCCGCCCAGCTTACGAGCGCGACCTGGCGGGGGTTCGTCTTAAAGGGCGCCAGGAGCACGCCGACGGCGATGGGGCGGCTCACGAAGAGCATGAACGCCATGAGCGCCAGGCCCGGCAGCAGCATTTGCGGCAGGCGTGCGGGTGTAACGAGCAGGCCCAGCAAAAAGAAGATGGTCATCTCTGCCATCTCGGTGAGGGTGTCAAAGAAGTGCGCCATCTCGACTTTGCCGGTGATGTCGCTGGCACCCAGCACAATGCCGGCCAGGTATACAGCCAAAAAGCCGTTGCCGCCCAGGTAGCTCGGCAGCGCGTAGGCGACGATGGCCACGGCGAACAAAAAGATGGTCTGCGCGTCCTTGGCCGTTGCGTGCGCGCGTTCAATCAGGCGGCCCGCCGCCCAGCCGATGGCAAGGCCCAGGCTCACGCCCAGGATAATCTGCTTGGCCAGCAGTGCGGGAATGTTGATGTCGCCGCCGGCCGCGAGTGTAGCGAGCACAGCGGTGAGCATGTAGGCGACGGGGTCGTTGGAGCCCGATTCGACCTCGAGCAGCGAGTCGGTGCCACCTCTCAGCGACAGGCTGTGCTCACGCAGTACGCTAAAGACGCTCGCCGCGTCGGTGGATGCCACGACCGATCCCAGCAGCAGGCCGCCGATCCAGTCGAAGCCCAGCACAAAGTGGGCGAACACGCCGGTGATGCCGGCAGTGATGACGACGCCGAGCGTGCTCAGCAGCACCGCCGGCGCAGCGACGGGCTTGGCGCGGTCGATATTGGTGTTAAAGCCGCCGTAGAACATGATGAACAGCAGCGCCGTGCTGCAGACGGTTTCGGTGAGTGCGTAGTCGCTAAAGTCGATATGCGTCGGGCCGTTGACGCCCAACAGCATGCCCAGCGCGATAAAGATGAGCAGGGTGGGGAAGGGGAGCTTTTTGCCGACGGGTTTTATGGTCAGGCACAAAATGATGACGAGGCCGATAAAAAGAAGGATCTGGTTCATGGATGGTGTCCGCTCCTGGGTGGTTGGCGTGGCACGGTCAGTTGTCTGCGGTTATTTGTACCCAAAGATGGTGGGTTTATGGGGTTGGATTGCAGGCGTGCGCGATATCGTCATAGACGGCTGCCGTCTTTGCCTCTGCTCGGAAACCCTTTCCAGCTTTATTGCAACGGAGTACAATGGGTAACGTTTAAGTTCAACTTGAAGTTTTAGTTGCGGCGCCGGGCTCCGGCCGCAATGCAAGGAGAGGCGTACCATGGCGATCTATGTGACATCTGATGCTCACGGGCACGTGCGTGCGCTTGACGAGGCCCTGTCTAAGATCTCGTTGACGTCCGACGACACGCTGTACGTGCTGGGCGACATGATCGATCGCGGGCCCGATCCGGTCGGCGTTATTAAGCTCGTGCGCTCGCTGCCCAACGCCCACGTGCTCAAGGGTAATCACGAGCAGATCATGCTCGATGCCATCATTGGTCAGGATCCGCTCGATGCCGAGACCTGGGATATCAACGGTGGCTGGACGACGCGCGAGCAGCTCAACGACATGGAATTTGAGGCATACGAGGAGCTCGTGCGATGGATGGCCGCGCTGCCGCTCTACGCGGTGGTCGAGACCGAGGAGCGCCCGTATCTGCTGGTACATGCTGGAATCGAGATGAAGGCGGCGCGCGCGTTTTTGCTTGAGCATGGTGTCGATTGTGCCGATGGCGTCGGAGCGGTGGGTGCCGATCGCGAGCTGCTGCAGCAGATGCTCGCAGTGCAGTCGTCCGATGACCTGCTGTGGATTCGTCACGGCTATTGGGATGTGCCGACCGGGCTGCTTTCTACCGAGGGTAAGGGCCCGGTCGTGGTGAGCGGTCACACGCCCACGGTATCGCTTGGGCGCTATTGCGAGGTCGGTGGTCTGGCGGGACTCGACGAGGAGTCGGGGCGCGGACAGATCGTGCGCCTGGGCGGTGAGGATACCGCCGGTGTTCCCGACCGCATCGACATCGACTGCGCCGCCGCCACCGGCTCTGAGTTCGGCCGCGTGGGCATCCTGCGGCTCGATGATGGGGCGGAGTTCTACGCGAACATCAACCCGGGCGAATAATCGTTGCAAGTGGTAGCTAATTTGGGACGGGGCTTTTTTGACTACTTTTGCCCTTCTGCCCGCTAATTGATTTCTCTGGGACGGGGATTAAATAATCATTTGGCTGCCCGCTGGCTAAGTGAGTAGACTTTTTTGGAAATGCCGAGCACCTAACATATTTGCCTCAATAAAACCGCAGGTCAAAGACTTGTGCTCTGTCGGTGTGGTCCGGGATTCGGTATAAGTCTACTCACTTAGTTTTGCGTGTCCGCAACGAGACCCCAGCCGGGGTGATTCCACCGCAAATTAGCTGCTCCCATCGCCGCAATTAGGCGCCGTACGGATTCCGGTCCCTCTCTATGCGCTGGCGGATGTGGGCGTACTCGATAATCAGTAGCACCAGGAGTAGGGCCATGATGGCTAGGTAGCTCACCACGGCGCCCATCAGACCCAGCAGCTTAATCAGGATCACCGGCAGCACCACGCTTACGGCGAAGCAGATCAGGTAGATCTTGGTGACGTCTCCAGCGTGGCGTAGCACCGTGATGATGGCGTAGATAAAGTCGATGGCCGCGGTGACGCCGCCGGCGACGACCATCAGCAGCGCCAGCGTACGGTAGCGCTCAAAGCTGAGGCCGTACATAAAGCTCATGAGGGGAATACCGGGACCTGCCATAAATGCGGCGCACGCGCCGGTGATGACCACGATCAGCGCCATAACGGCAACAATAATCAGGTCAAAGCGACGACGCTTGCGAGGATTAGCCCAAATGCTCGACAAGCGCAGAAGCTGCGGTTTATAGATAAATCCAATGCTCAGCAAAATAGCCTGCGCCGGAAAGAACAGGGCATTAAAGTACAGCTGATATTTGTATGCCAGCGTGCCTTCCATCACAAACTTGGGCATGCTCTCAATTAGGTTGAACAGGAACAGTGCACCAAAGAGCGGGGCGCACTGGACAAACAGGTGGCCGACCTCGCGCAGGCTCACGCGGCGCGATTTTTCGGTCTCGAGCAGGGCGAGCGGCGCGGTGACCAGCACGAGCGAGGCGATCGCGGTGACACCCATGGCCATGGCCGCGATGGGCATGCTGCGCGTGAGGAACAGCGCCACGCTGAAGACCGCGATGACGCCGACGGAGCGTAGCGTTTGGCTCATTCCAGCCAAGTAGAGTTTGTCGGCCTGCTGCAGGCGGCCTTCGTACACGTCGGCGACGCCGTCGATGACCTTATACAGGTAGACGCCCAGGCCGATCGTCGCCATCTGCGCATCATAGCCGCGGGCGCTGCTGTACATGAGGCCGCAGCCTAGGGCGAGCGCTCCACAAAGCCAGCGGTTGAGCTGGTAGGAGGCAAAGGACGTCTTTTCGTCGATGTCTGAGACCTGGAAATTGCGCACGCCGTAGTTGCACGCGATCATGATGAGCGTGCCGGTGACAAAGGCGATGGAGAATTTGCCTGCTTCTTCGGCGCCCACGAGCTGCGTAGACACGATGGTGAGCAACGGAAACGCCAGGCCCCACACGGCGGTGCCGAGGGTGTTCCAAAGATAGTCGCGGCTGGTGACGTGCTCCTCGTATTCCGCTTCCTGCATGGAGAAGCCGCCGCCGTAGACGGCGCCGAGCAGACGGTTCCACCAAGCGTTGACCATGCGGCGGACGGGGCCGGGCTCCCGATCGCGTTCGCGCCGGCGACGTGTGGCTTGGCTGCTATCGGGTCCGCCGGCGTTGCGCTGACTCAGCTCCTGGATGCGTGCGAGCTCTTCGGCCGTGTGGGAGGCGGGGAACAGGCCGTTCTCGATGCGGCCGCCCTGGGCCTTCGCGGCGCCGTCTTTCGATGCAGCGGGGTTGGAGATGCCGTTACGGCGGGCGATGGCGCGGCGAATGCTATCGAGGGGCGTGATGCTCAAAGCGGGGTCCTTTCTATTGCTGCGCTCTAGTATAGACACCGCGGTGTCCGCTCGTGTTTTTGAACAGGTTGTTCGATAATTTCGGCGGCGCCATTCGGTAGTCGGCACTTAGGGACGTTCCTTATGTGCCGGCACTTTGGGAACGTCCCTAAGTGCCGGCATCCGGGGACACTCCTTGAATGTTGCCTGTTCAAGAGTGTCCCCAATGACTAGGCCGCTTGCCTGCGATTTTTGACCGTTGGGCGGGCTTGCCACCCTTGCCGCAAAAACGTTTTTGCATATCGGGTACAACGGGCTTTACGTGAGTAAAGTGCTCGTCGCGTCCACGTGTCGCGTTTTTAAAGGAGGCCCCATGCCTGGTGTTACCCCTGCAGAAGTTCTGTCCAACTTTGGCATTACACTGGTCGAAGATCCCGCCGAGAACCAGCCCCGTCTGCTGGTCGATCTACCCGCCGCGGAGCTCGTCGAGCATGCCATCCGCCGCGAAGAAGGCCGCATGGCATCCAACGGCGCGCTGGTGATCGAGACGGGGGAGCGCACCGGCCGTTCTCCCAACGATCGCTTTATCGTTGACACCCCCGATGTTCACGACAAGATTGCCTGGGGCGCGGTCAACCGCCCGCTGTCCGTCGAAAGCTACGAGGTCATCAAAGCCGGCATCGTCGACTATCTCAACGAGCGCGATGTGTTCGTCACCCGCGGCATGGCCGGCGCCGACCGCAACCACACGCGCCGCCTGCTCGTCGCCTGCGAGCGTGCCAGCCAGGCGCTCTTCATTAAGCAGATGCTCGCTCGCCCGCTCGCCCGCGAAATCGCGCGCACCGGCGAGCCGGACTTCTGCGTGCTCGCCGCGCCGGGCTACCAATGCGACCCTGCCATCAAGGGCCTCAACTCCAGCGCCGCCGTGGTCATCAACTTCCAGGAGCGCGTGATTTTGGTCGCGGGTACCGGCTACTCCGGCGAGATCAAAAAGTCCATCTTCAGCGTTATGAATTACCTGCTGCCCGTCGAGGACGACGTGCTGCCCATGCACTGCTCGGCCAGCATGGATCCCGTCACGCACGAGACCGCCGTGTTCTTTGGCCTGTCCGGCACCGGCAAGACCACGCTTTCGGCCAATCCCACGCGCCTGCTGATCGGCGACGACGAGCACGGTTGGTCCGACATGGGTATCTTCAACATCGAGGGTGGCTGCTACGCAAAATGCGAGGGCCTGGACGCCTTCCACGAGCCCGAGATCTTCAACGCCGTCCGTTTTGGCGCCATTTGTGAAAACGTGGTGCTCGATAAGAATCGCAAACCCAACTACGACGACATCTCGATCACGCACAACACGCGCGTGGCCTATCCCGTGGAGCACATTCCTAACGCGTGGACTAAGGGCATGGGCACCACTCCGAGTGTCGTGCTGTTCCTGACTTGCGACGCTTTTGGCGTGCTGCCGCCCATCTCGCGCCTGACGGCCGACGCCGCCATGTACCACTTTGTGACGGGCTTTACGGCTAAGATTCCCGGCACCGAGGTCGGCGTCACCGAGCCCACACCCACGTTCTCTTCGCTGTTCGGTGAGCCGTTTATGCCGCTCGACCCCATGGTTTACGCCAAGATGCTTGGCGAGCGTATCGCCGACGGTCGCACGCGCGTGTACCTGGTCAACACCGGCTGGATTGGCGGCGGCTACGGCGTGGGCCATCGCATCGAGCTGGCCTACACGCGCTCGCTGGTCGCGCGCGCCCTCGACGGCACCATCGAGGATAGCGAGTTCTTGCACGACGACATCTTTAACGTCGACATTCCCACGACGTGCCACGGCGTGCCCGATGGCATCCTGGTGCCGCGCCAATACTGGCAGAGCACCGCGCGCTATGACGAGGCCGCGCACAACCTGGCAGTGATGTTCGAGGAGAACTTCGAGAAGAAGTACTCGCACCTGCCCGAGTCCGTCAAAGCCGCCGGCCCGCACGCTCAAGTACACGCCGACGCCCGTCATCGCGGCCGCGGGTTGCTGGGACTTCGCCACTAGCTTCGCCGTGAGTCCATATCCACCACAAAGGGGACAGGCGCCTTTATGGTGGTTTTGCTCGCGTGGATGACTCGGGTTACAATACGCCTGACATATCGTCCCCTTCTCCGGATGGGGACAGCGCAAGCGTTCTTGTGACGGCACCGTAGGACTTTGAAGGTGGCCGTTGTAAGGGCGCTTTTTGTTTAGGCGCCCTCACTCGGGCGCGCACAATGAAGGGAGAGCGTATGAAGAGCTTTATTGCCGAGGATTCATTCTGGGAGCTGTTTCCGCAGGCAGCGGTCGGTGTTGTGGTCGTGGAGGGCATGAAGCCCACGGCTCAGATTCCTCAAGAGGACGTGGATGCGATTGCGGCGTTGCTCGACCGCGCCAATATCGATGCGGAGCGTCATCTGACCAGCGACACTATCAGCGAGAACGCACCGGTCAAGGCATGGCGCGAGGCCTATCGTCTGTTCAAGACCAAGAAAGGCGCGCGCTGCTCGATCGAGAACTTGCTCAAACGCGTGCTCAAAGGCAAGCCGGTGGGCCACATTACGCCCGCGGTGGATATTTACAACACGGTGTCGCTGACCTACGCGCTGCCCGTGGGAGGCGAGGATCTGCATGCGATCGAGGGAGACCTTCGCTTGAAGGTGACCGACGGTGGCGATGCGTTCTTGCCGCTTGGCGAGGAGGCGGACGATCCGACGTTGCCCGGCGAGCTCGCCTACATCGACGATGCGGGCGCTGTGTGCCGCTGCTGGAACTGGCGCGACGGCGTTCGCACGGCGCTGTCCGATGATTCGGCCGATGCGTTCCTGGCGATTGAGTGCGTGGAGCCCGAGCGGATGGGGGAATGCCAGGCCGCGATCGATCGCCTCGCTGAGTTGCTCGAGCGTTATCTGGGAGCGACGGTTGTCGTTAAGACGCTTGTGACCCGCGACAATCCCTGCGTGGAGCTGTAGCGAAGTCTGCGGATCAAACTCGACGGTCAAAACCACCACAATGGTGCCTGTCCCCTTTGTGGTGGTTTTTATGTTGATGGGTCAACAAATAGGGAGTGCAGGAGTGGCGGTCGTTAAGTACGGTTAAGATGTTTACCCGTAAGCATTATGCAAGCGAAAGGCGGTCGTCTCCCATGCAGCAGAACGACGAGACACGTTTTGAGGACTTTGTCGGACTGATCAGCGGCCTCTACAAGGAGATTCAGCGCATCAAGACGTCCGAAGGTGCAAGGCTGGGCCTCAAGGGCTCCGACGTCATGTGCCTGTACTATCTTGAGCGCAGCAAGGACGGCCTGACTGGCGCCGACCTCGCCCGCATGGCCGGCGTTACCCGAGCCGCCGTTTCGCGCACACTGGCACATCTGGAGGAGGGCGGCTACGTCGAGGTCGATGACTCGGGTGATGCGGCCGTCAAGTACCGTGCCCCGGTGCGCCTGACTGCCCTGGGCGGCGAGAGCATGAGCGAGGCCGATCGCATCATTCGCGAAGTGCTCGACACCACCGGTAAGGCCATGGGCGTGGAGCAGCGCGAGCAGATGTACGCGTCGCTGCGCACGATTCTCAATACCTTGCGCGAGATCTAAGGCCGCCAAGGTATTTGCTTCCCATTAACAACTGCATAGTCCCGTTTGAGCGCGTATACCGTGCCGGGGCCTTGCTGTCAAAATTCCCTGCGCGGGACCTGCGCAAGAAAGGATTCGCTATGTCCGTCCGCATTATTACCGATTCCGCAAGCGATATGTCGCCGGCCGAGCACCCAGCACTGGCCGTTTTGCCGCTGTCCGTCACCTTTGGCACCGATGTGTACATGGATGGCATCGACATCGATCACCAGCGCTTTTACGAGATGCTCGTGGAGCGCGATGAGCTGCCCAAGACCGGCCAGGTCAACCCGTACGCGTTTTCGCAGGCCATCGCCGAGGCGTGTGAGGCCGGCGACGAGGCCGTGATTATTACCGTGGGCGCTAAGCTTTCGGGTACAAATCAGAGTGCCCGTACCGCACTTGCCGAGGCGCCGGGCGGCGACGTGTACGTGGTGGATAGCAATAACGTCACTCTGGGCGAGCGTGTCCTGGTCGAGTATGCCCTGCGCCTGGTGAACGAGGGCCGTAGTGCGGCCCAGATCGCGGCGGCCGTCGAGGCCGTCCGTGACCGCGTGGTCGTCATCGGCCTGCTCGAGACGCTGGAGTACCTGGTGCGCGGCGGTCGTCTGTCTGCTGCGGCCGGCGCCGTGGGCACGCTGCTCAACGTAAAGCCCGTGGTGGCTGTCGAGGACGGTCTGATCGTGCAGCTGGGCAAGGCGCGCGGTTCCAAGAACGGCCGCAACCTGCTGAACCAAAAGGTCGAAAAGGCGGGCGGCATCGACTTTTCCATGCCGCTGGCGCTCGGCTATACGGGCCTTTCGGATGCGGTGCTCAAGAAGTATATCGAGGACAGCGCGGCACTTTGGGCTGGCCATACCGAGGGCGAGTTGCCCGTTCACACCATCGGCGCCACCATCGGTACCCACGTAGGCCCTGGCGCCGTAGCCGTAGCCTTCTTCCAGCCCGCCAACTAACTGACCTGCCATAAACCACCACAAAGGTGCCTGTCCCCTTTGCGGTGGTTTATGCTTTTCCGGGTGGAAGGGAGCGAGCAATGGCGTCTGAGGGCTTTTTTGAACGGGTGTACGAGGTGGTCGAGCAGATCCCCGAGGGGATGGTCGCCACGTATGGTCAGGTGGCGCTGCTTGCCGGTCGACCACGAAGTGCGCGGTATGTGGGGTATGCCCTGCATAGCAATCCGCGCCCCGGCGAGATTCCCTGTCACCGCGTGGTGTTTGCCGACGGGCGCATATGCGAGGGTTTTGCTTTTGGCGGTCCCGATGCTCAACGTGAGCTTTTGCTAGGGGAGGGTGTGGCGTTTAAGGACGACATGCACGTCGACCTGGCCGTCTGTCGTTGGCCTGCCGGACTCTAACAGCTCTGCCATGGCCAGAACCACCACAAAGGTGCCTGTCCCCTTTGTGGTGGTTTTCTGTTGCAGGTTTACCGGGGCTAACTTATGGAGAAGCTATGGCGGCGAATATTGATGCTGCAAAGTAAACCACGGTGAACTATATTGTATTCAGCAACGGAGCAGGCAATAGGCGATGAAAAAGCCTGCCCTGTTGAGTTTGATTCGCATTCCTCCCCTCTGTGCGATTCAACGGTGTACTTCGGGAACGGGCCCGCCGGCAACTGACTGCCGGCGGGCCCGTTCCTGTTTATCGGGGGAGTGCAATGGGCGGAGCCGAAGCAGTCCGGCTCCGAAAAAGGCGGACGTCGTAGCGCCCGCCCTAAAGCAATCGAAAGCTCAAGCCAGCAAATCGGTCTAGTACACCATGCCCATGGCGTCCTGAACCTCTGCCAGGGTCTGATCGGCGATCTCGTTGGCGCGACGGTTGCCCTCGTGCAGGACGTCCTTCACATAGTCCAGATCGTTCTCGTAGCGCTGGCGACGCTCGCGGATCGGTGCGAAGTACTCGTTGACGGCCTCGGTCACGTACTTCTTGAGCTGGCCGGAGCCGCCCATGCCAATCTCCTCGGCAATCTCGACCTCGGAGCGACCGGTGCAGATGGCGGCCGTCGAAAGCAGGCCGGACACGCCGGGGCGGTTCTCGGGATCGAACGTGATCATGCGCTCGGAGTCGGTCTGGCTCTTCTTGATGCGCTTGGCCGTCTCCTCGGCGGTCATCGAGATGTTGATGGCGTTGCCGTAGCTCTTGCTCATCTTGCGACCGTCCAGGCCGGGCAGAAGCGGGGTTTCGGACAGCAGCGCGTCGACCTCGGGGAACACCTTGCCGTAGCGGTTGTTAAAGCGGCGGGCGATGGTGCGGGTGAGCTCGATGTGCGGCAGCTGGTCGCGGCCGACGGGCACCACATTGCCCTTGCAGAACAGGATGTCGCAGGCCTGGTGCACCGGGTAGGTGAGCAGAAGGCCGGTGAGCTCGTGCCCCGAGGCCTCCATCTCGGCCTTGACCGTGGGGTTGCGCGCCAGCTCGGCCTCGGACACCAGCGACAGGAACGGCAGCATGAGCTGGTTGGCGGCGGGCACGGCGGAGTGCGCGTAGATCATGGTCTTGTCGGGGTCGATGCCGCAGGCAAGGTGGTCCATGACCATGTTGTACACGTTGTCCTGGATGTGCTCGGTGGTGTCGCGGTCGGTGATGACCTGGTAGTCGGCGATGAGTACGTTGGTCCTGGCGCCCATGTTCTGCAGCTCCACGCGGCCCTTGAGGGTGCCAAAGTAGTGACCCAGGTGCAGACGGCCGGTGGGGCGGTCGCCGGTAAGCATGGTGAACTTCTCGGGCGTCTTGGCCAGGCCCTCGCGAATGGCGTTGCTCTTTTGCAGCGCGACTTCGTAGCTGTTCTCGTTTGGCATGATTGCTCCTAACGTTCGTTCGCAGGTTTTGATGATAGCGTGTTTATTGAGAGGGGTGGGCGTGAGTGGGTGAGGGACTGCCAGGGGCCGGCTTTCAAGTCCGCCGCGGCGTTTGCGCGAACGGCTACCAACGCCTTGGCACATCCTCGGCAGCTTGCCCTAGAGCTTGTGGTGGCGCTCTTCTTTGCGCTCCTCGGCTGCCTGCTCCTCCTGCTTAAAAGCGGGGTCGTCGGGAGTGACCAGCTCATCTTCGTGCGTGCGCTTGTTGTAATGGTGGCGCAGCACGGGTTCAAACAGGTGCAGGTGCTTGGCGAAGGCAGCCGAGCCAATGGCAAGCACGGTAAAGATGAGCACACGCATGGGCACCTCGACCTGGTTAATCGCGGCGGCGCCGGCCGAAAGCATGATGCACCAGGCATAGATGAGCAGCACGGCCTGTTTTTGGTTGTAGCCTTCTTGGATCAGGCGGTGGTGGATGTGGCCCTTGTCGGCCTGCCCGATGCTAATGTGGGCGCGCTTGCGGCGCACAATGGCGCTAAACGTGTCGATGATGGGCACGCCGGCAACGATGAGCGGGATGATAAGCGAGGTGAGTGCGGCGGTGCGGCTCACGTTGAGCAGCGAGATGGAGCCCAGCGCAAAGCCCAGAAGCAGCGACCCCGAGTCGCCCAAGAAGATGCTTGCGGGGTTGAAGTTGTAGCGCAAAAAGGCCAGACAGGCGCCAAAGAGCGCAATGGAGAGCGCGGCGGCGTCGATGCGGCCCGAGAGAACGGCCATCGAAAACATGGTGAACGACGCGATGCCGCAGATGCCCGTGGCCAAGCCGTCGAGGCCGTCGATGAGGTTAATGATGTTAGTGAATGCCACCAGATAGATCACGGTAATGGGGTAGGCGAGCCATCCGAGCATGATCTCGCCGGGAGCAAACGGGTTGACGATGACGCCGATTTTTAGGCCGCCCATGCAGGCGATAAGCGCGGCGAGGACCTGTCCGGCCAGCTTTTGCTTGGGCGTGAGCTGGAAGACGTCGTCGATAGCGCCGGTCGCAAAGATGACGGTAAAGGAGAGCGCCAGCATGGGATAGCTAATGTGAAGGCGCGGGTGCGGTACCAGGACGGGTGGCCAGCCTAGGTACCAGGTGCCTAGGATTTGCACAATGCAGGCAACGACCAGGCCCAAAAACACCGCCGTTCCGCCCAAACGCGGGATGGGCTTGGTGTTGATGCGGCGCTTAGAAGGATAGTCGACGGCATCGAGCTTAATTGCCAAGCGCTTGACCAGGGGCACCGCGAGGAAGGTCGTGATAAAAGCCGCCGCTGCCACGCATAGGTACGGTATGTAGCTCGGGGATGAAGCCATGAATCTAAAAACCGCCAAGCGTCGAAGGAAAAGGTCAGAAGAACGCCATGCGCAAAGGGCATAGCCGAACCATAATACTCGACCAAGGGGGGTGCATGTAATTGCACGCAGCGATAATCACGCGCTTACCAGATATTGGGATGTTGTCGATGGCTTGTCGGGATGCCGGCGGGGATCCATATGGACTGTATGGTGATTTTCGGCAAAAGAAAACCACCCCCCACGTTACGAAAATGAACCCACCTAAAACAGGTGGGTGCCCTCATCGACTGTTCCAGCGTCCTTAACAACGAAGGATACCTGTACTAGGTACGACTGTGTGGGCTCCCTAAATAAACGCGACGGTTCACCCAGTTGCTCCGCGGGGGGCGGAATACCTACATCATAAAGCGGCACTTTATCGATTCCAGTCTTGACATTACAAAAATCGTGTCGGACGATTACGGCGCCTTAGGGACGGAGCCGTCTACGCGGTCTGGCCCTTTACGTTTGAGCTGCTGAATCGTTGTTTTGGAGCATGTTTTTATGCCGACGTCGTTGACCGAACTTTTTTCGCCCGCCTGCCATTTGTGTCCGCGCCGTTGCGGTGCGGCGCGCGATGAGGGCGCGCGCGGCGTATGCGGTGCTAACGACACGCTCAGGGTGGCCCGCGCGGCGCTTCATATGTGGGAGGAGCCGCCTATCTCGGGCGAGGCCGGTTCGGGCACGATCTTCTTTAGCGGTTGCTCGCTTAAATGTATCTACTGCCAGAACCACGAGATCTCGACCGGCAATTTTGGCCTTGAGATTTCGCCTGAGCGCCTGGTCGAGATTATGCTGGAACTGCAGGACCAGGGTGCCAACAACATCAATTTGGTGACGGCGACGCACTATGCGCACCTGTTGCCTGCCGCGATTGCCGCGGCACGGATGCGCGGGCTGGTCATCCCGATCGTCTACAACACGAGTGGTTACGAGCGTGCGAGTGCCGTGGCGGCGCTGGGCGACCTGGTCGATGTGTGGCTCACCGACTTTAAATATGCCGATGCCGGGCTTGCGCAGTCGCTTTCTCATATTAAGGACTACCCGCGCGTGGCCGTGTCGGGTCTGGCCCAGATGGCGCGCGAGATCGAGCGCCGCGGGGGAGAGTTGGTGGATGAGGGCGGGCTCATGAAGCGCGGCATCATCGTGCGCCACCTGGTGCTTCCGGGGCATGCGGACGATTCGTGTCGCGTACTGGACCTAGTGTGGCAGACGGTGGGCGACGTGCCGATCTCGGTCATGAACCAATACACGCCCAATGTGCTCATGCGAGAGCAGGGCGGCGATCTGGCGCGCGCCGTGACGCGCGAGGAGTACGAGCGGGTGCTCGACCATGCCGACGACCTGGGCTTTACGACGATGTTCTGGCAAGAGGGCGGCGCGGTAGACGAGAGCTTCACCCCGGCCTTCGACACCACCGGTGTTCTTACCAGCGCAAAGTAGTGCGTTCGTCGATGATATTTCTGGGACGGGGATTAAAAAATCATCGAGAGGATCGCCTGTTCGAAAAGTTGTCAAAATAGCCGCGCTCCAAAAAGACTGGTTATTGGGCGTTGACAGTTGGCGAGCCGTAGGTAAAATATCGACTTGTCCTGGGGACGTAGCTCAGTTGGGAGAGCGCTGCCGTCGCATGGCAGAGGCCGAGGGTTCGACTCCCTTCGTCTCCACCCTTGGATTTGATAAGCCGCTGACATTGTGTCGGCGGCTTTTTTTAAAAGAAAGGGCTGTACCATGGCCGAGCTTGAGTCCCAACCATTGTCCGACGAGGAGCGCGCTGAGTTGGAAGAGCTCCGCGCCGAGAAGGCCCGCCGCGAGGCTCGTGAAGAGGCCCGTCGCGAGCGTGAGGAGCTGGCTGTCCTGCGTGCCGAGCGTGCGAAGGCCGAGGAGGCCGCCGCGAACGCCGCATCCGCATCGGCGCCCGCGCCCGCACCCAAGCCCGCTGCTGCGAAGCCTGCACCTGCCGCGCCCAAACCTCAGCCTAAAAAGGCCGCTCGTCCCAAGTCCGTCGAGCCTAAGCCGAGTCGTGACGAGATGACCTTTGCCCAGCGCATGGTTACCTCCAAGGAGCCTACGGGCGAGAACGAGATCCCTGGCATGGCGCCGGCTCAAAAAATCATCATTGTCCTTGCCCTCATCGCGTTTGTCATCTTTATGGGCTACACGATCCTGACCAGCATGGGCCTGCTCTAACCGATTTGCATCGGGCGTCATGTCCGCATCCTCTGCTCTCGTCCAACCCTCAAATTCTGCACCACACATCCGAAAGGTCGCCCCATGGCTTTGACCGACATCTCTCATCCCACCGACATCGCAATGCTCACCGATCTGTACGAGCTCACTATGGCCCAGGGCCTGTGGGAGAGCGGCAAGGCCAATGAGCAGGGTTGTTTTACCGCGTTTTACCGCGACCATCCCTTTGGCAGCGCCTATGCCGTCATGTGCGGCACCGCCGAGCTGCCCGAGCTGGTCGAGAATCTGCGCTTTACGCCCGAGGACATCGACTACCTCGCATCGCTTGAGGCCCCTGCTGGCGGTGCGATGTTCAAGTCTGGATTCCTCGACTACCTGCGCGATTTTCGTGCGCATGTAAACATCGACGCCGTGCCCGAGGGCGAGCTCGTCTTTCCGCGCGAGCCCATGGTGCGCGTCACCGGCCCCGCGCTGGAGTGCCAGCTGCTCGAGACGGCGCTGCTCAACATCGTCGGGTTCCAGACGCTTGTCGCCACCAAGACGGCGCGCGTGGTGCTCGCCGCCGACGGTCGCCCTGTGGCGGAGTTTGGCCTGCGTCGCGCCCAGGGTCCCGATGGCGGCCTGGCCGTTGCGCGCGCGAGCTACGTTGCCGGCTGCTCCTCTACGTCCAATGTGCTCGCCGGCCGCCGCTACGGTATTCCCGTCTTTGGCACGCATGCTCACAGCTGGGTGATGAGCTTCGATTCCGAGCTCGAGGCCTTCCGTGCCTTTGCCAAATCGAGCCCCAAGAACTGCACGCTGCTCATCGACACCTATGACGTGCGCGAGGGCTGTGAACATGCCATTACGGTTGCCAAGGAGATGGAAGCGGTGGGCGAGCGCTTGTCGGCCATTCGCATTGACTCCGGCGACCTCGCCAAGCTCTCCAAGTATGTTCGCGGCCGTTTTGATGCCGAGGGCCTGCCCTATGTGGGGATCTCGGTTTCTAACGATCTGGATGAGTACACGATTCAGTCGCTGCTCGACCAGGGCGCGCCCATCGACAGCTTTGGCGTGGGTACCAAGCTTGCGACCTGCTATGACCAGCCGGCGCTGGGTGGCGTGTACAAGCTTTCCGCCCGCCGTGCGAGCGAGGCAGATCCATGGACGCCGGTGGTCAAGCTCTCCGAGCAGCCCTACAAGCGCACGATCCCGGGTGTGCAACGCGTGCGCCGTTATTACGACGGCTTTGGCGGCCCGGTCTGCGACATGATCTACGACGAGGACCATCTGGCGGGGGAGGGCGCCGCGCGCGGCAATACCCTCGTGGCCGTGAATGATGCCGCCCTGGTGACCGACGTGTCCGAACTTGAGTATCGCGAGCTGCTGGTGCCGATCGTGCGCGATGGCAGTGCGGTGGCTCCGCGTGAGAGCATCCAGGACGCGCGCGAGCGCTGTGCTTGGGCGCTCGATCATCTGGACGCAGCTTTCAAGCGCTTCCTGTACCCGCAGACCTATGTGGTGGGCATGGAGCAGGGCCTGGCTCAGGTGCGCGACGAGCTCGTGCGCAAGAACATGGCCGCGGCTTCTGCCTTTCCCTGGGCTCACTAATTTCTTGGGCGGTAGGGGCGAGTCACGCTTCCTTGGCCGCCAGCTCGGCCGTTCGCTGAACAGTTGATTGGTTTGACGTATGACGACTTCTTATAAAACGATGGTGGTAAAGATCGGTTCGTCCACGGTTGTGGGCGCCGATGGCAAGGTCAACCGCTCCTTTATCGGCGGGCTTGCCGATCAGGCCGCAGCCCTGCGCAAGCTCGGCTGGCGTCTGGTCGTGGTGAGCTCGGGCGCTATCGCCTGCGGCTATCCCGTGCTGGGCTTCGACCGCAAGCCGGTCGGCGACCTGCCGAGCCTGCAGGCTTGCGCCTCGGCTGGTCAGTGCATCATCTCGTCGGCCTACGACGAGGAGTTCCATGCGCGCGACCTGCTCACCTCGCTCGTGCTGCTCACGCGCCACGATACGGCCCGCCGCACGTCTTACCTGCACGCGCGCGACGCCCTGCTGCGCCTCGTGGAGCTTGGCGTGGTGCCGGTCGTCAACGAGAACGATACCGTTACCGTTGATGAGATTAAGTTTGGCGACAACGACACGCTGGCGGCGCTTGTGAGCTGCCTGGTTTCTGCCGATCTGTGCGTGACGCTCTCGGACATCGATGGCCTCTATACCGCCAATCCGCACGAGGACCCCACGGCCGAGTTCGTCCCGGTCGTGCATAAGATCGATGCCAAGATTATCGCCTCGGCGGGCGATTCTTCGACCTCGGTGGGCACGGGCGGCATGATCACCAAGATTCGCGCGAGCCGCATCCTGATGACGGCGGGCATTCAGAGCGTGATTTGCTCGGGCGAGGAGCCCGATGCGCTCGTGCGCCTCGCCCGCGGCGAGAGCGTGGGAACCCTGTTCGATCCGCCGGCGGAGCGCCTGGACATTGCGCCGCGCAAACTGTGGATCGCGCTGGGTGACAAGGCGCATGGCTCGGTAACGGTCGATGACGGCGCCGCGAAGGCGCTGGTCAGCCGTGGCTCTTCCTTGCTTGCGGTGGGTATTCGCGAGGTCGATGGCCAGTTTGCCGAGGGCGATGTGCTCGATGTGTGCGATCCGAGCGGTATGGTCGTCGCCCGCGGTATCGCCGAGGCCGATTCGGACGTGCTGGAACTTGCTGCCGGCCGCCGCCAGGACCAGATCGCCAGCAACCGCCTGCTCGCTAACCTGGCCGAGAAGCCGGCGATACACAGGGATAACTTGATCGTATTTGCATAAAGAAAGACAGCGCTGCGGATCGTTTCCCGCAGCGCTGTCTTTCTCGTGCCGGCACTTGGGGACGTTCCTTTTGTGCCGGCAGGTGGGGACACCCCTTTGCTAGAAGATCCGGCGCAGGTCTCCGCGGTTGAGGGCTTCGTCGAAGAGGTGCTTGAACACCACGCTGCCGTGCAGGCCGTCGTGCTCGAACTCGTTGGTCACCCAGGCATGCGAGTTGCCCACGCGGCTGAGCGTATCAAGCTGCAGGCCCGAATCCACGTACATGTCGTCGAAATACACCGCGGCCTGGAGCGGCACCTCGTTGCAGGCCAGGCGTTGCGGGTCGTAGATCTTGTCCCATCTGGTGTCTTCCATCAGCAGGTCCATGGCGGGCTTGAAGGGCTTGAGCTCGGGCATCTGCTCGAACATCCACGGGAACATAGCCTCGCCGGTAAACATGAGCGGGCGCGCGAGTGTGTCGAACTCGGCACGATGGGCCTTCTCCTCTGCTGCGGCCCAGCGAATGGGCATGGTGTCGCCGTCGGCGTAGATAAACTCCTGCAGTGTCCAGTACAGCGGGTTCGTGCGTGTGTTGGTGCGCTCGAAGGCGCGCATCAAAAAGCTGTCGGATACCGAGGAGCCGCAGCTCAGCGTACCGTCGCCAGTAACAAAAGCGTGATCGATAGTCCAATGCATGCGCTCAAAGCTCGGCTTCATGCCAAAGTCGCTGCCCATGAGCTGTAGGCGCTCGACCGTCATCGGCGAGCCGTCGGGCAGCACGGGCTTCTGTGCCTCGAGCGCATCGGCAAGGGCTGCCACGCGCTCGATGTCGGCGGGGTAGCGGTTGTAATACTGCTGCGTCTTGGCGGCCATGCGCGGGAAGGTGTGCGCGTAGACCTCGCTTGCGCTCGCCGGTATGTGGGGGATGCCGCCGCAGGTAAAGCTCGCCGCCACGCCCTCGGGGAAGAGCGACAGGTAGCTCAGCGTCAAAAAACCGCCGTAGCTTTGGCCGAGCGTGACCCACGGCTTGCCGCCAAAGCCCACTAGGCGCAGGTACTCAAAATCGCGCACGATGGAGCTGGCGAGGTGGCGCTTGAGGAAGTCCGCCTGCGAGCGTGCTGTATCGGCGCCGGCGGCCGTTGCGCGATCACCCAGTGCCTTGATCGTGCGTCCGTCCACGCAGCTACTGCGTCCGGTGCCGCGCTGGTCGGGAAGGACCACGCGGAAGTGCTTGACGGCCTCCTCGATCCAGCCGTCGCTTGTGGGCGACAGCGGACGTGGGCTCTCGCCGCCGGGGCCGCCCTGCAAAAACAGGAGCAGCGGCAGATCGTCGTTGATGCGGTCGGGCGCGCTAACCACGCGGTAGAAGAGCTTGATGCTCTCGGGCGCGCCGGCGATTGGTGCCGGCATAGCGCCGCGGCGCATGGTACTGCCGACGGCCAGGAGCATCGGCTCCAGGCCGCGCCAGTCAAGGGGGACGTCGATGCTGTGGTCCTCGACGTAAAGGCCGGGGACGTGGTACGAAGTGATGAGGGCCATGTGAGTCTTCCGTTCGTTGCGGTGTTTCGGGTTGACCAATTCTACCGCCGCGGGCGAGGCCATGCGCAAATCGGCTACCATGGTTGCAAACTTCTAGGAGAAAGGGCCGCCCATGTCGGTCGATATAGCCACGTATGTCCACGATCTTGCCGTTGCCGCCAAGGCAGCGTCGGCCTCGCTTGCCACGGCGAGCGATGAACAGCGCCAGGAGGCCGTGCGCGCCATGGCCGCAGCGCTGCGCAACGGTGTCGACTCCATCGTCGCCGCTAACGAGCTCGATATGTCCGCCGCGCGCGATGCGGGTACCTCGGCCGGACTGCTCGATCGTCTGCTGCTGACGCCCGAGCGCGTCGAGGGCATGGCCGCCGGCCTGGAAAAGCTCGCCGAGCTGCCCGATCCCGTGGGCCGCGTGCTCGACCACCGCGTGCTTGCAAGCGGCGTGGACCTGACCCGTGTGAGTGTGCCGCTGGGCCTGGTCGCCATGGTCTACGAGGCGCGCCCCAACGTGACGGCCGACGCCGCGGGCATCTGCATCCGCACCGGCAACGCCTGCATTCTGCGCGGCGGCTCGCTGGCCTATCACTCGTGTGCCATGATCGCCGAGCTGCTGGCCGATGCGCTCGAGGCCAAGGGCTTCCCGCGTGAGGCCGTGTCGATGATCGAGTCCACCGACCGCGAGGCCACTGGCGAGCTCATGAAGCTCCGCGGCATTGTCGACGTACTCATTCCGCGCGGCGGTGCGGGCCTGATTCAGCGCTGCGTGCGCGAGTCGCTTGTGCCGGTGATCGAGACGGGCACGGGCAACTGCCACATCTACGTGCATGAATCCGCCGACTTTGATAAGGCGCTCAACATTATCGTTAATGCCAAGACCCAGCGCGTAGGCGTGTGCAATGCCGCCGAGTCGCTGCTGGTCGACCGTGCTGTGGCCGATGCGTTTTTGCCCGCGGTCGTGACCGTGCTGCATGACCACGGCGTGCTCATTCACGGCGACGAGGCAACCTGCGCCGCATGCGCCGATGCCGGGCTTGCCGAGGGTGATGGCTACGTTGCCGCGACTGAGGAGGACTGGGGTCGCGAGTACCTGGCGCTCGAGATGAGCGTGAAGGTCGTGGCAAACGAGGACGAGGCCATCGCACACATCAACCGCTACGGCACGATGCACTCCGAGGCCATCGTTGCCGAGGACACGGATGCTTGCGAGCGCTTCCTGGATGCGGTCGATGCCTCGGCCGTGTACGCCAACGCCAGCACGCGCTTCACCGACGGCGGCGAGTTTGGCCTGGGCGCCGAGATCGGCATCTCGACCCAAAAGCTCCACGCCCGCGGCCCCTTTGCTGCCGAGGCCCTCACCACCTACAAATACAAGCTCCGCGGCACCGGCCAGGTCCGCCCCTAAACCCCTCGTAAACGAAAACCACCACAAAGGTGCCTGTCCCCTTTGTGGTGGTTTTAGGTGGCGTGGGCGGTTAGGCCTGGAAGGTATCGCGGTCGGGGGCGAAGGACTGCATGGCCGCGATGGTGCGGTCAAAGAGCTCGGGGAGCTCCCAGCCCAGCATCTCGGCGCCCTGCGAAATCACGTCGCGCGAGCAGCCGGCGGCAAAGCGCTTGTCCTTGAACTTCTTCTTGAGCGACTTGGTCGTAAAGTCCATAACGCTCTTGCTCGGGCGCATGATGACTGCAGCGCCGATCAGGCCGGTGAGCTCATCGCAGGCAAACAGGATCTTTTCCATCTGCAGCTCGGGCTTGGGCAGCGAGGTGTTGAAGTCCGACGTGTGCGTCTGGATGGCGCGAATGAGCTCGGGAGACGCACCTTCGCCCTCAAGAATCTCTGCAGCATAGATGGTGTGGTTCACGGGATCGTCCTCATGCTCCTCCCAATCCAGGTCGTGCAGCAGACCGACGATGCCCCAAAACTCCTCGTTCTCGGGGTCGAACTCGCGCGCAAAGTAGCGCATAGTGCCCTCGACCGTCTCGCCATGGGTGATGTGGAACGGGTCCCTGTTATGCTCGTTGAGCAGTTCGAACGCGCGGTCGCGGGTGATTCCGGCGGTAAGCGGCTCTGCCATAAGAGACTCCTTGTGCTCGTGGGTATCGATAAGAATGAATACTACTAGAACAAGAAAACCACCACAAAGGTGCCTGTCCCCTTTGTGGTGGTTTTTGGCGCGGATGGGTTAGTTGAGGGCGGCTTGGGCTAGGCGAGCTTCGGCGGCCTCTTCGGTGACGCCAAGGGCCACGGCGAACTCCTCGATGGAGCGGCGCTTGGCCTCCTTGAGTACGCGCATGTAGTAGGAGCTGGGTTTTTTATCAGCTTCCTCGGCCTGGCGAATGCGGTGCATCATGGTCTTTGCCACGCGGACCGTCTCGGGCGCGCCCAGTTTGAGCTGCTGCTTAAAGTGCGTCTCTTCAAGCGAGCTGTTGCGCTCGGTAAAGGTGTCGCACTCCAGCTCGTCATAGTGGCTCAGCAAGTGCTCGGCATCTTGCTGCGAGATGGCGGCGTGCAAACGGTCGGCCTGCGCCACGGGGTACATGAGGATCGTCTGCGCATGTCCCTGCTTGGTCTCGAGCAGCAGCATGGGCTGCGGTGTGTCGTCCCTAAAACCGACGACGGTGCAGACTCCCTGGCCCGGATGAATGACGTGTTGACCGATTGAGAACATGCTACCTCCAACTTATACGAATTTACGTATGTCTAGAATAACACGCTGACGTGCGCAAACCGTTACTTTATGCAGGAAAAGCACACAACTCTGATAGGTAAGAGTATTCGATAACAGACGCAGCTCATTCACACCTTTACGCATTTTCAACGCCTGCATAATCTGCAGGCAGACCGGCATCTTTGAGTGACTCCATACAAGCTGTAGTCATTTTTGTGCATATGCAATATCTATTAGCTTTACCCTGCGACAGTGCCCGTCGCTTGTGATAGAGTGCTACAAACTCTGGCTTTTGCCCTACGAGTGACCAAGAGCTCGGGGGCTTTAACACAAGGAGGATCTATGCCCGAGAAGATTGAAGAGCTGGTACGCGCTGCGCTTGCTGCGGCCCAGGAGGCCGGCGACCTTTCCGCATTTGAACTTGACGATTGCGCTATCGAGCGACCGGCTGACACTTCTCATGGCGAGTGGACCTCTACCATGGCCCTGAAGTCCGCCAAGCTGGCCCATTGCGCCCCGCGCAAGATCGCCGAGGCCATCGTTGCCCATATGCCCGAGGACCCCGCGATCGAGAAGGTCGAGATCGCAGGCCCCGGCTTCATCAACTTCTACCTCTCCGTTGCCGTCAAGAATGCCATCTTTGGCGAGGCTCGCGAGAAGGGTATGGACTTCGCTAAGTCCAACGTCGGTGGCGGCCTGAAGACCCAGGTCGAGTTCGTCTCCGCCAACCCCGTCGGCCCCATGCACATCGGCCATGGCCGCTGGGCCGCTCTGGGCGACTCCCTTTGCCGCGTTATGGACCACGCCGGTTACGACATCCAGCGTGAGTTCTACATCAACGACCACGGCTCTCAGATGAACACCTTCGGCAACTCCATCAGCACGCGCTATATGCAGCTTGCCGACATCATCGCCAAACAGGGCGTGGATATCGATGAGGCTCACAAGCTGCTGATCGCCGACCGCGACGCCTTCGTTGCCGACGAGAACGACGAGCATCCCGAGACCCATCCGTACCAGGATAACTTTGCCGAGACCCTTGGCAAGGACTCCTATGGCGGCGACTACATTATCGACGAGGCCGCCGAGTTCTGGCGCACTGACGGCGACAAGTGGGTCAACGCCGATCCTCAGGAGCGCATGGAGAGCTTCCGCGAGCGCGGCTATGTGAAGATGGTCGACAACATGCGCGACCTCTGCCACGCCGTCAATTGCGACTTCGATCGTTGGTACTCCGAGCGTTCGCTGTACGTGAAGGACACCGAGGGCGAGACCGCCGGCACCTCTGCCGTCGACCGCGCTTTTGAGAAGCTCGACAAGATGGGCTATCTCTACACCAAGGACGGCGCCCTGTGGTTCCGCTCCACCGACCTGGGCGATGACAAGGACCGCGTCCTGATCAAGTCCGACGGCGAGTACACCTACTTCGCCTCCGACGTTGCCTATCACTGGGATAAGTTCCAGCGCGTCGACCACGTCATCGACATCTGGGGCGCCGACCACCACGGCTACATCGAGCGTGTCCGCTGCGTCTGCGACGCTCTGGGTTACCCCGGCAAGTTTGAGGTTCTGCTGGGCCAGCTCGTCAACCTGCTGCGTAACGGCAAGCCCGTCCGTATGTCCAAGCGCAAGGGCACCATGGTGACCCTGCAGGAACTCGTCGACGAGGTCGGCTCCGATGCCGCTCGCTACACGCTCATCTCCAAGAGCTCCAACCAGATGGTCGACTTCGATATCGAGGCCGTCAAGAAGCGCGACAACTCCAACCCGGTGTACTACGTGCAGTACGCTCACGCCCGCGTGTGCTCCATTCTGCGCCGTGCCGCCGACGTTACGCCCGAGCAGGCTGACGAGATGGGCATGAAGGCCGTCGCCGCCAAGGCCATCGGTGAGAACGTCGATTACTCGCTGCTGACCGACCCGACCGAGCTCGCCCTTTCGCGTAAGCTCAATGAGCTCACCGACCTCATCGCCAGCTGCGCTCGCGACCGCGCCCCGTTCCGTCTGACGCACTTTGCCGAGGAACTCGCCGGCGACTTCCACAGCTTCTACGCTGCCTGCCAGGTGCTGCCGAGCGAGGGCCGTCCCGTCGACCCCGAGCTTTCGCGCGCCCGTCTGGCCGCTTGCGACGCCGTCCGCGTAACGCTCGCCCTGGTGCTCACCCTTGTTGGTGTCTCCGCTCCCGAGCAGATGTAAGCTGCGGGTCATTTGACCGTGTAGGTTCGGCTTTGCTGAGCCCTATAAGCCCGATCTCCATTGCGGAGGTCGGGCTTTTTGCATAAACGCCGGCGTATTGACGAATTTGGAACTGCTGGAAATACGAAACTATGCCGGTTTACTACGATGAATTGAGATATTCCAACCACGCCGGCTTTTCGCAAAAAAGTGCAAGGCATCTACCTGCGGTTTTAGTTCAACAAGTTTCGGAGTGGTCGCGGTTGAGCGATTCATCGTAGTAAACCGCCATAGTTTTGGCGGAGGCAGTCAGATTTGTGGGTGTTAAACCAAAGATTGTCCCTTTTGACTAGTCGTTTAAGAGCGTTCCCAATGACTAAGTTGCAGGTGGCGGCGGTTGTGTTACACTAACGCTGCGTATATGACGCAAATATCTCGATACAGATCAATGATGTCCGTCGGTATTTGACGGAACTAGACTGTTTAGCCGCCCTGAAGGTTTATGCAGGGAGCATGTGATCACAGGGCTTGAAAAGAAAGTTGAGCAAACACTGTGTCTGATCAACAGCAAGAAAACGAAATAACGACGACGCAAGCCGCTCCCGCTGCACCGGTTGTGTCGGACCAGGTCGCGGCGCTCGCGCAAGCCTCGGCTCCTAAGACGCCTAAGACTGCTTCGACGCCTACGCCTTCAGCGGCTGAGAAAGCCGTGCCTGCAACTGGTGAGGAGGCTGTTCCGGCAAAGCCCAAGCGCACGCGCCGCACGGCCAAGCCTGCCACAGACGGCGAGGAGGTCACCAAGCCCAAGCGCCGTACCACGCGCACGACGCGCGCCAAGCGCACCGTTGCAGCTGACTCCTCGGCGCCGATTTCCGATGAGGTCGCGCAGGCACGTGCGTTGGCTCAGATTAGCGAGGCTCAGGTGGTGCGCGCCCGCCGTCGTGCTGCCGAGCGTGAGGCCGCGGCTCTGACCGAGCTTGCAGCTCCGTCTGTGCCTGAGACGCCTGCCGCCGACCTGCCGACCGAGAAGCCGGCAACGCGCACACGCCGTCGCACGGCTGTTAAGGCCGAGCAGGTTGCTGAACAGGTAACCCCCGAGCTCACTGAGGCTTCGGTCCGTTCCACGGCAGGGGAGGGCGCATCGCCTGCTGAGCACGCTGCGTCTGTCGAGGCCAGCGAAGTTCCCGTTGTCGATCCGGCTTTGCGCCCGCACCGCCGCGGTCGCAAGCCCAAGGCCTTCGTCGAGGCCGAGAGGGCTGCCGCCGCTGCAGCAGCTGCTCGGGATGCTGCGGCGACCGCCGAGTCTGCAACCGCTGCCGACGCACCCGTCCAGGATGCTACGACTTCCGAGGCCGCTCCCGCCGATGTCGAGCCCGCCGACGTCCGTCCCGGTCGTAGCCGTCGCACTGCTGTTAAGCGCACGTCCAAGGCTAAGGCTGCCAAGAAGGGTGCGTCCGAGGATTCCGACGAGACGACCGCTGATGCATCGACTGATGCCGCCGAGCCTCAGGACGCCGAACAGCCTGCGTCCGAGAAGCCCAAGCGCGGTCGCAAGAAGTCCGTTAAGGCCAAGGCGTCCGAGCAGCAGGCTGATGTCGAAGCGCAGGTCTATTCCGGCGCCGAGGCCAATGACGCCGCTGTGGCCAATGCCAACGCCGCCGCAACCGATGGTGCCGCGCCCGCCGAGACCGACGAGAGCGCCCGCCCCAACCGTCGCCAGCACAAGCGCAACGACGAGCGCAATGAGCGCAAGGACGACCGCAACAACGAACGCCGCAACCGTCAGCGCGATCGCAAGCAGCGCAACAAGGAGCGCAATGCCGCTCCGACCGAGCCCACGCTTTCGCGCGAGGAACTCGCGGCCATGAAGGTCGCCGAGCTGCGCGAAAAGGCCAAGGAGTTCGAGATCGAGACGACCGGCAAGAAGAAGGCCGAGCTCGTCGAGGAAATCTACACCACCGCTGCGAAGGCCGAGGGCTTCCGCGATATCAAGGGCATTCTGCAGATTCGCCCGGACAGCTCCGGCATCATCCATGCCCACGGCTACATGAAGTCCAGCGACGACGCCTTTGTTCCCGCATATCTCATCCGCTCTGCACGCCTGCGTACGGGTGATGTGATCGAGGGCTCGCTGCGCCCCTCACGCGGCGGCGACAAGCGCGCCGGCCTCGCCAAGATCACGACCGTCAACGGCATTGATCCCGAGCAGGCACGTAACCGCCCCAAGTTTGGTGACCTTACCCCGGTCTATCCCAATGAGCCTCTGCGTATGGAGCACGGCAAGGATTCCATCACCGGTCGCGCCATCGACATCGTATCGCCGATCGGCAAAGGCCAGCGCGGCCTGATCGTGTCGCCGCCAAAAGCCGGCAAGACCACGATCCTCAAGAAGATCTGCCAGTCTATCTCGATCAACAATCCCGAGGTGCACCTCATCTGCCTGCTCGTCGACGAGCGCCCCGAAGAGGTCACTGACATGCAGCGCTCCATCAAGGGCGAGGTCGTGGCCTCGACCTTCGACATGCCCGCCGAAAACCATACTCGCGTGGCAGAGCTCGTGATCGAGCGTGCCAAACGCATCGTGGAGCTGGGTGGCGACGTAGTGGTGGTGCTCGACTCCATCACGCGCCTTGCCCGCGCCTACAACCTGGCCGCTCCCGCCTCGGGCCGTATCCTGTCGGGCGGCGTCGATTCGGCGGCCCTGTATCCGCCCAAGCGTTTCTTGGGCGCTGCCCGCAACATCGAGAACGGCGGCTCGCTCACCATTTTGGCCTCCGCCCTCATCGATACCGGCTCAAAGATGGATGAGGTCATCTTTGAGGAGTTCAAGGGTACCGGCAACATGGAGCTCAAGCTCGACCGTGATTTGGCCGACCGCCGTATCTTCCCAGCCATCGATCCCGTTGCCTCGGGCACGCGCAACGAGGACCTGCTGGTCGACGAGCAGATGCGCCCGTTTGTCTTTGGCCTGCGCCGCATCCTCGCCGGCATGAACAATACCGAGCGCGCCGCCGCGTCGTTTATCAAGGGCCTCAAGGGCACCAATACCAACCAGGAGTTCCTGGTGCGTTCGGCAAAAAAGCACAGCGATTACGAGCAGACGTTCTAGGCCATCCGCTGCACGCGACAACAACCATAGACATGCCAGAAGGGCCGGGGTTTAGATCCTGGCCCTTTTCGTATAGCCGCTCGCCAACGATTTTTGACCTCACGACCGGCAAGCAGCGATTTTCCCGTTTCAATCCCGCTTCGTCGCTTGCAATCCCCAAGGGGGTTTCGCATAATAGCTGTTAAGCTTCGCGACGGAAAACGCAGATGAAACGAACCATATACCGTTGCTTTGGGGCATAGCCCCGCTTCATCTTCTCTCGCGCAGCCAACTGAATGATGCGATTTGGGCGCTGGAAGATGGGGAGAGCTCATGGCTTCTTCTGATGCAACACAACGAGTAGTCCTTGCTGGACTTTCCTGCGGAATCGGCCTTGCCGCTCCCGTGGTGATGTATGCTGCCACGCTGCCGTTTTCGTCGGTGAACGAGACGGTCGTCGCGGGCGCTGTTCCTTTTGCCGTGGGTGCGGTGGCGGGTGTTGGTATCTATGCCGCCTCGCTCGGCATTTCTGAATATCGCGCGCAGCATGCCGAGCGCCTGTTCCAGCCCGATGCCATGGGTGGCGCTGCGAACGTCAACGAGCATCAAAATGAGTCCCAGACCGCCTCGATGCCCGCCCAACAGCAGTGGGCTGCCCCTCAGGGCGTTGCTGCTGCGGCTCCTGCCGTTCCGGCAGACACCGCGCAGCCCTCTTCTGTTTTCTCCGGCTTGACCGGTGCTTTCCAGCGCCTTCATACGGACGACGGCGTCCCCACTATCGCTCGCGCCGCGGATGCCATGAGTGAGGCCGATGCCTGGTCCATGATCGACGGCATGCTCGACGATGATTCGCCGGTCAGCTGCGATCCCGTGCGCTCGCGCGATGTGTACCAGGTCGCCATCGACGAGCTTACCTATGGCGGTAAGACCGGCTCCTATAACCGCGATGACATCGCTGCCGCCGCGCGCGCCGTCTCGGGCTCTCATGCCGCCCCTGCGGGCAGCACGGCGGCTTTCGTGGCGCTCGTCGCCAACGCGGCGGCCAATAACGCCTACAGCGCTACCTCGGCGGACGCGAACGCTTCTGCCGACAATTCGTACGTTGATGAAGCCATGGCCGCGGACGAGGAGGCCGTTGCCGCCCGCCGTGCCGCCGAAAGCTCGCTTTGGGGCGCTCCTGCCCAGCAGCAGGCGGCTGAGGCTGCGCCGTACAACGCAAACCTCGCCAGCATGCCTATCATCTCCGGTGCCGCGGACATCGATCTCGATGACCTCGATGAGCCTGCAGCCATCACCGCATCGATTGATGCCCAAGATCGCATCGACACCGGCGACCTTCCGGACGCCTCGCTCGAGGTTGATGTCCCCATGGCCGATTACTCGGGCCACGAGGACATGTGGGCCGCCGCCACCGCGATTCTGGATGAGATTGACGAGCCTGCTCCTGTTGCAGTCCCCGCTCCCGTCGCTGCCCCTCAGCCTGCTGCCCCCGCCTATGTCGGCCGTCACAGCGCTGTGTTCCCCGAGGATACTGCCCGCATCTCGCGCGAGAGCATCGAGCGGGCCGAGGCTATTGCCGCCGGCATTATGGAAAATCGTCGTCACGAGCGCGTCAATCAGATCCTCGAGGAAGAGATCGAGCGCCTGCAGTCCTCTACCGCCAAGCGTACGGGCCGTGCCTATTTGAGCGTTATCGAGGGCGGTACCGCCAGCTTCGCGCCGCTCCGCGCGGAGGCATAACTTCTGCATGGTTAAGATCAATCGAAAATGGGCGGTTGTAACCTGCCTGATGGCGCTCTTGATCTGGGGCAATTCGCTGGTTCCCGGCTCGGGGTCGGGCTCGCTGAGCCTGACGGTCATGGAAGCTATCCGCGGTTTCCTGCACGGCGTGGGACTTCCATATGAATGGGTGACCAACTTTGTTGTTCGCAAGTGCGCGCATTTTACCGAGTATATGGTGCTCGGCATCTTGGCAACGCACGCCTTTGATTTTGAGGGCCGGCGCACCTTTGACGTGCTGCTGCCCACGGCGGTGTTCCTGCTGCTGATTCCCTCGATCGACGAAACGATTCAGCTCTTTGTGCCGGGACGCGCCGGCATGATCACCGATGTGATGATCGACTGCTGTGGAGCTGCAACGGGCGTTGTGCTCCGATATCTCTTACGGTCGCTGATGTACGCCAAAAAAGCCGCCTAGGACGTATTGTTTGGTCCTAGGCGGCCTTTTTTATTTGAGGGCTTATATGGGGCGTGGTGGCGTCGTTCCGTAGGTCGGATTTGCCGAGCGCGCCACGCCCTGTGGGTGCGTCTGCTACTGAAGCGCCTGTGCGCCCAGGGCCAGGCAGCCCATGATGCCCTGCTTGCCCTCGAGGCTGTTGTTGACGATGTAGTTATCGATGTCGTTGACCTCGGGCGTGACGATATAGCCGTTGAGCATCTCGGCGCACTTTTTGCGCGCGAGCGGCACGATGGGGGTGTGGTCGGCCACGCCGCCGCCGATGATGATCTTTTGCGGCGCGTAGCACAGCGTGTAGGTCATGAGCGCCTGTGCCAGATAGCCTGCGAGCAGGTCCATGGCCTCCGGGTCATCGGCCATGTCTCCGGCGCTCTTGCCATCCCAGCGCTTTTTAACGCCGGGGCCGGCGATGAGGCCCTCGAGACAGTTGTCGTGGAAGGGGCAGGCGCTGTGCTCGCCAATGGTGTCGCGCGGGTCACGCATGACCAGGATGTGGCCAGCCTCGGGATGCATCATGCCGTGCACGAGCTTACCGCCCGAGAGCACGCCGGCGCCCACGCCGGTACCGATGGTCAGGTAGACCACATCGGTGAGGCCCTTGGCGCAACCAAAGGTGACCTCGCCCAGGCAGGCGACGTTGACGTCGGTGTCGTAGCCGCAGGGGATATTGAGCTCGTTTTGGATAGTACCCAGCAGGTCAAAGTAGCGCCATGCCGTTTTGGGCGTCTCCAGGATCTTGCCGTATTGGGGCGAGGCAGGGTTGACTGCAGTAGGGCCAAAGGCGCCGATGCCCAGCGCGGCGATGCCCTTGTCGGCAAACCACGCGTTGACGGCCTCGACGGTCTCCTGCGGGGTCGTGGTCGCGATCTGCTCACGCTCCAGGACCGTGCCGTCTGCATAGCCCGTGGCGCAGACCATCTTGGTGCCGCCGGCCTCGAGCGCTCCGATAAGCTGCTGCTCTGCCATAATATTCCTCTCTCTGGGACGAGTTGCTCCATGGCTAAAGTATAACGCTCTAAACAAATTAAGAAGGCGCTATAAAAAGAAGCCCCGCAACTCGGCTGGCGGTGCGGGGCTTATTTGGTTGCTTTAGTTGCCGGGCCGTCCTTGCCCGCGCGGTTTGATTTTATCACGCAGGGACTTGAGGTTCTCCAGCGCCGCGTTGAGCGTCTCGTCACGCTTGGCAAAGTGGAAACGAATCAGATGGTTGACGGGCTCGCGGAAGAAGCTCGAGCCGGGCACGGCGCCCACGCCCACCTTTGAGGCCAGGTCCTCGCAGAACTCGAGGTCGCTGTCGTAGCCAAACTCAGAGATGTCCAGCATGACGTAGTAGGCGCCCTGCGGCACGTTATGCTCAAGACCGATGCTGTCGAGTCCCTGGCAGAACAGGTCGCGTTTGGCGGTGTAGAGGTCGAGGACCTCATCGTAATAGCTGTCGTCGAATTTGAGGGCGGTGACGACGGCTTCCTGCAGGGGAGCGGCGGCGCCCACGGTGAGGAAGTCGTGGACCTTCTTGATGCGCTCGGTAATTTCGGCAGGGGCGATAGTGTAGCCCAGACGCCAGCCGGTGATGGAGTAGGTCTTGGACAGCGAGCTGCAGCCGATGGTGCGCTCAAACATGCCGGGCAGCGTGGCCATATAGACGTGCTCGTGGGGCGCGTAGACGATGTGCTCGTAGACCTCGTCGGTGATGCAGTAGGTGTCGTACTTTTTGCAGAGGTCGGCGATAAAGGTGAGCTCATCGCGTGTAAAGACCTTGCCGCAAGGGTTGGAAGGGTTGCACAGGACGATGGCCTTGGGGTCGTTGTCGCGGAAGGCCGCCTCGAGTGTCTCGCGGTCAAAGTCGAATGTGGGCGGGTTGAGCGGCACATAGATGGGCTCGGCACCCGAAAGGATCGTGTCGGCGCCGTAGTTCTCGTAGAACGGCGAGAAGATGACGACCTTGTCGCCGGGGTTGGTGACCGTCATCATGGCGGCCATCATGGCCTCGGTGGAGCCGCAGGTGACTACGATATTCTCGTTGGGGTTCACCGGCATGCCCATAAAGTGCTCCTGTTTGGCGGCGAGCGCCTCGCGCATGGCCTGGGAGCCCCAGGTGATGGAGTACTGGTGATAGAGCGGCTTGGGGTCGCTGGCGATGGCGCTGAGGCTATCGAGCAGCTGCGCTGGGGGATCGAAGTCAGGGAAGCCCTGCGAGAGATTGACAGCGCCATACTTATTGGAGATGCGTGTCATGCGGCGGATGACCGAATCGGTAAATCTTGCCGTGCGGTTGGAGAGTTCTTTCATGACGGTCCTTTCGAGGATTTGCAGTGGGGCAAGTTTACTCCCATGAAACCGGTGGGATTTGCTCGAAATGGTCTCGAAAAACTCTTTTCAAAATTCTTGAAAATTGGGGCTTGCATCGCGTGGCGTTCCTTGCAATAATAGTCGAGCGCGAAGCGCACAGGACACGGTGGGTGTAGCTCAGTTGGCTAGAGCGACGGGTTGTGGTCCCGTAGGTCGAGGGTTCGAGTCCCTTTACCCACCCCAGTTCTTGCTTCGTGTTGATATCGGGTCGTTAGCTCAGTTGGTAGAGCAGGGGACTCTTAATCCCAAGGTCCAGGGTTCGACCCCCTGACGGCCCACCCAAAGCATGTTAAAGCGACTGGCTTAGGCTGGTCGCTTTTTTGTTAACCTCACATGGGGTCGAACCCGTCGGGGCGCGGAGCTGAGGAAATGCGTAAGCATTTGCCAGCGCAGCGCGCAAGGCGCGAAGCGCCGCAGCGACCGCCTGCGCAGCAGGCTGACCCCCTGACGGCCCACCCAAAGATTGTTAAAGCGACTGGCTCAGGCTGGTCGTTTTTTGTTGACCACGCATGGGGTCGAACCCGAAAGGGCGCGGAGCTGAGGAATCTGCACCGTGATTCCCTTAGGGAAAAACGACTAAAGCCCCATAGCGTGTTCTCCTTAGGGGAATCATGCTTACGGGGCTCGATACATGTTGAGAAATTGTGATCAAACTCAAGGTGAGAATCGATTTAGTCCGCTCGAAAGTGCGAACCTAGGCTTTCAGTTCGCTTGCGCATGGCTTTGACCATTTCCTGTGCTAGCTGAATCTGCGATTGCAGGCGGGCGAGGGCCGCGACTTCGCTGTCCTGAGCTTTCTGTGTGCTCAAGGTCGTTGTCTCCGTCTTCAAGCCCTCAAGCTCGTGTAGTGCCTCGGATAGGCCCGTCTCGGTGCGGTTGATCATGCAATGGGTACTCATCGTGTGCTTAAGGCTGCGTGTCAAGCGTTCGGCGACTGTTGTGGCAATGCCGTACTGGGGGAGGGCGATATCCGCCTTTGGGGCCACCTCAGGTTCATTCTGTGCTGCCTGGGCTGCCGATGTGCCCGCGATGCGCCCAAACACGATGCCGTTGGCGCTTGACAGGCCACCAATGCGATCGGCCCCGTGCATGCCGCCTGTCGCCTCGCCGCAAGCGTAGAGGCCCTCAACGCCCGTGTGCGCGGTCTTATCGATCTTGATGCCGCCGTTAGCGGCGTGGGCATACATCGCAACGCGCATCTCGTCAGTCGGGGCGATGCCGTGCTCGTCTTGCAGCCAGGTGGCAAAGGTCTGCACAAACTCTGGGACATCCTCGCGGGGGAAGTCGTAGTGGAGTGCCAGGCCTTCGGCACCTGCCTGATCGATGACGAGATCGATAGCGCGGGAGGCCAAGCGTGACGTGAAGGGACCATATCCAGAGCGCTGCTCGAGCAGGTCGTCCAGCTTGTCGTCGGCAATATCTACCGGCTGGTCTACATGTACGTAGCGCCAGGTTTTCTCGTTGAAGACCAGGTTGCGCTTGGGCTCGATGAAGCCGGGCATCATCTGCATGAACTCTATATTAGTAAGTGTTGCGCCATGCGCCAGCGCGATGGCCTGCGAGGAGCTGAGCACATCAGCCGACGTAAGGCTGCGCTCGAACAGGCCGCCTGTGCCACCGGCTGCGATGATCGTGGCCTTGGCAGCAAAGGGCACGATTCGATTTTCGGTGAGGTCGTAGAGTACGGTTCCGGTTATTCTGCCGTTCGTGTCCTCAACAAGGTCAATAAGCTCATGGCGGGGGAGCAGGCGAATGCCGAGTGACTCGATCCAGGTCGTCAGAGCGTCCTCAAGGGGCTTGCGGGTGAGGCCGCGCCACATGCGCGTCTTGTGGTCAAAGCAGGGGATAAATTGCTTTTGTTGAGCACTCTTGGCGCTTTGCGGACGCTGGAGCTCAACGCCCAGGTCTTGCTCGAGCCAGTCAATCGCTTGGGGAATGCCGTGGACGAACGCTTGGACGAGTTCGGGGTCGGCAACGCCGCCGCCGACGGCCAGGATGGTGTCGATGAGGTCCTGCTCGTCGTCTTCGTTAACGGGTCCGATAAGCCCTAGGCCCCAGGTTCCGGGGAAGAAGCTCGATCCACTCATAGTCTTGCCGGCGCTTGCCACAGCGACGGTTGCGCCCGTGCGTGCCGCTTCGATGGCGGCGCAAAGGCCCGCAATGCCAGATCCAATTACCAGTACATCAGTCGATTCCATCGGATTCCTTTCTTGTCCGGCGCATTGTCGCACGGGTGATCGGCAATGGGGCCGCAAAGACCCGGCAAATCGGTAAAGGGCAAATATGGCAGGTGGGCGTCAGGTGGACTCGGCCACTTCGGTCGGCCCATTTGATAAGTTGCGGTGGAATACGGACTGTTTTGGTCTGTATGGATGTAATTCAGTCCGTATTTCACCGCAACTGATATATCGGACCTTCTAATAAGAGTAACCAATTTGGGACGGGGCAAACAAAAAGAGCCGCTACCCGGGTGGGTAGCGGCTCCAAAGCTCAACTATATGAGCATCGCGCGGGCGCGATTAGGCCTTGAGGGCCTCCTCGACGGCGACAGCGCAGGCGACGGTGGCACCGACCATGGGGTTGTTGCCCATGCCGATGAGACCCATCATGTCGACGTGCGCAGGCACGGAGGAAGAACCGGCGAACTGGGCGTCGGAGTGCATACGGCCCATGGTGTCGGTCATGCCGTAAGAGGCAGGGCCGGCGCCCATGTTGTCCGGGTGCAAGGTGCGGCCAGTGCCGCCACCAGAAGCGACGGAGAAGTACTTCTTGCCAGCCTCGAGGCGCTCCTTCTTGTAGGTGCCAGCGACGGGGTGCTGGAAGCGCGTGGGGTTGGTGGAGTTACCGGTGATCGAGATGTCGACGTTCTCGTGCCACATGATGGCAACGCCCTCGCGGACGTCGTCGGCGCCGTAGCAGTTGACGGCGGCGCGGGGACCATCGGAGTAGGGGATGGTCTCGACGACCTTGAGCTCGCCCGTGAAGTAGTCGAACTGGGTCTTCACGTAGGTGAAGCCGTTGATGCGGGCGATAATCTGAGCAGCGTCCTTGCCCAGACCGTTGAGGATGACGCGCAGCGGCTTCTTACGAGCCTTGTTGGCGTTCAGAGCCAGGCCGATAGCACCCTCAGCGGCAGCGAAGGACTCGTGACCGGCCAGGAAGGCGAAGCACTCGGTGTCGTCGGAGAGCAGCATAGCGCCCAGGTTGCCGTGGCCCAGACCGACCTTGCGGTCCTCGGCGACGGAGCCGGGAACGGTGAAGGCCTGGATGCCCTCGCCGATGATGGCGGCAGCCTCAGAAGCGGACTTGGCGCCACGCTTGACAGCGAGAGCGCAACCGAGGGTGTAGGCCCACTCGGCGTTCTGGAAGGCGATGGACTGGGTGTTGTTGACGATCTCACGCGGGTTGAAGCCCTTGTCGGTGCAGATCTGCAGAGCTTCCTCGAGGGAGGCGATGCCGTTGTCGGCGAGGCACTTGTTGATCTTGTCAGCGCGGCGCTCGTAACCTTCGAACGTAACAGTCATAGTTATTTCCCTCCCTTTCTACTCGTGAACCGGGAACACGCTGGCGACGGAGTGAGTCTCCTCGTCGGTGCGCGGGTCGATGTACTTGGCAGCGTTCTCCCACTGACCATAGTGGCCCATAGCGCCAGCGATGGCCTCCTCGGGGGTCTTGCCGGCCTTGACGGCGTCGGTGAACTTGCCGAGGTTCAGGAACTCGAATGCGATGATCTCGTTCTTGTCGTTGAGAGCCATGCGGGTGACGTAGCCCTGAGCGAGCTCGAGGTAACGAGCGCCCTTGGCCTTGGTGCCGAACATGGTGCCGACCTGAGAGCGAAGGCCCTTGCCGAGGTCGTCGAGGGAGGCGCCCACGGGCAGGCCGCCCTCGGAGAACGCGGTCTGGCTGCGGCCGTAAACGATCTGCAGGAAGATCTCGCGCATAGCAACGTTGATGGCGTCGCAGACGAGGTCGGTGTTGAGGGCCTCGAGGATGGTCTTACCGGGAAGGATCTCGGAAGCCATGGCGGCAGAGTGGGTCATGCCCGAGCAGCCGATGGTCTCAACGAGGGCCTCCTCGATGATGCCGTCCTTGACGTTCAGCGTGAGCTTGCAGGCGCCCTGCTGAGGTGCGCACCAACCCACACCGTGCGTAAGACCGGAGATGTCGGAAATCTCCTTAGCCTGGACCCACTTGCCCTCCTCGGGGATGGGTGCGGGGCCGTGGTATGCACCCTTGGCAACGGGGCACATGTTCTCCACTTCCTGTGAGTACTGCATGCCTCTCCTCTCTATCGTGTTGGCGTCCCGTCTGGGGGCCGTGGCTGGCGATTGCCGGGCGACCCTTCGAAAGGGACATGACATGCAGCCCCTATAATACCGCGAAATGCACGGAATATTCGGCGAACGGCTCAGTTTTCGTAGCGAGAAGTCCGGAAGTTTTAATTGAAACGGTTCAACTCTATGTTCTGTGGTCGTGAACTTCCGTAGAGGGGGTCCGTCTTGGGCAAGCTATTGGTCAGCTCTTGTAAGCATTGCGGGGGTTGACCTGTTGCAACGATGCCGTTCGCCGCCTGATTACTGCCTTTGGCCGCGCGAGTGTATTGTTTTGCGTGAATGTTTTGATGGCACGCTTCAATCGTGCTGTATTGGATGGCAAGCAGATCCCGGCGAAGGGAGCGCCATGCAGCGCGTTTGGAGAACGGTTACCGGCTTTTACCATGTCTGTGCCCGCGGTACGGGCAAGCAGCTCATCTTTGAGGGCGATGACGACCGGTGGGAGTTTTTGGAGCTGATGCGTGAGTGCTGCCGCAAGGCGGGCGTGACGGTTATCGCCTGGTGTCTTATGGGCAATCACGTGCGTCTGGTGCTTGCAGATTACGAGGACGCGATGAGCGCGGCGATGCACCGGCTGCTTTTGACGTACGCGCGGCGGTTCAATAAACGCACGGGGCGCACGGGCCATCTGTTCCAGAACCGTTTTGACCGGCGTTCGCTCGATACCGATTGGCAGGTGATGGAGGCTATTCGCTCCGTACACGCCGATCCGCAGGAGGTGGGCGTTAGCCTAATCGAGCGTTATCCCTGGAGCAGCTTTGCGGAACATCTGCGCTCTTACGACTGTGATGCGGCCGATGCCGCGAGGGGATTTTCTGATCCTTCTTGCGTGCTTGAGCTTTTTGGTTCTGCCGAGGGCTTTATTACCCATTCGCTTTCGACGCCCGACGGCGGCGAGCCAGCGCTGGGCGATATGAAAGAGACGGAGTGGGAACGCCACGCCTTTGCCGACAAGATGGCGAAGAGCCTCGGGGTTCCGCTCCACGGGGTTAAAGCCGCGCCGTCGGCGCAGCGCAATATCGTCATTCTTGGATTGCACGATGCCGGTTTTACGGTGCGTCAGATTGAGCGATATACGGGGATTGGCAAAAGTACCGTTTCTCGTATCGTGCGTGCCTGTGCACGAACGGCGGTGCAGACTGGCCGAAACGTGGCGTAGGACTGCCTGTGCACCGCAGCTGGGGTCGCCCATATGCCACAACCATTGTTCTAAAAGCTTGGTACGGTAAATGCACTTCTTAATATGCATAGAAAAATCGCCATCTTGCATAAAATAACGGCTCGGTCCGGGTTTGCCCGTGCCTACCCCCGTCTGCGCCGTGCAAAAAACGGAGTTTTCAGCATCGTGTTGCTGTCGGCACCGCCGCAATCTTGCAACATACAGGTCCCGAAGCTATTGATTCCCGCCGTTGCGCCCCCCGAAGCACGTGCCTGCGTCCCGTCAGACCGCGATGCTTGTTCTAAAACACAATATATATGCGCCTAAAGACGTTGATTAACGCTTTCGATGCGTATACACACAGCTTGACGTGCTGAATACTCGCAAAAATGCACGCCGCTCCCTATGGGGCCCGTCTGCGGCAGGCGCGAAGCGAGTCGGAGCTTCGCAGAACGGGGCTTGGCGCATTGCTTGGCGGGCCCGGGGCCCTGCCGCAGGCCTTTGGTGCTGTGGAAAACGCCCGTGCTCGCGTCTGGCTGTGTGGCAAATGTCAGACGGGGCGCCGGACGCGCGGACTTTGTGCGTTCGCGCTCATTAGGTAAAAACAGAGCCGCCCGTATCGGGCGGCTCGGCAATCAAAAACCTTGGATTCGGGGCATAAACTACTGGTTTGTTTGCCCCTCGAGCATGCCGTCGAGGGTGCGCCAGGCGAGCTCGGCGCATTTGACGCGGGCGGGCATGTGCGAGATATCCTGGAGCTGGGCGGCTTCGTCCAGGTCTTCCAGGTCCTCTTCGGAGAGCTGCTCGCCGCGGATCATGGCGAGGAAGAGCTCTGCCAGGCGGTGAGCTTCCTCGACGGTCTCGCCGGTGATGAGGTCGGCCATGATGTCGGCACTGGCCTGGCTGATGGCGCAGCCGTGGCCGGTAAAGGAGGCCTCCTCGATCACGCCGTTCTCGACGCGCAGCTGCAAGGTGAGCTCGTCGCCGCAGCTGGGGTTGATGCCGTCGTGCTCGTGCGTGGGAGCATCCATCTCGTACTTATAGTCGGGGTGCGAGTTGTGCTCCATAAATGTGGTGGAGGTGTACAGATTACCCATTGAACGTGCTCCAAACGTGATGCAGGCCGGCGATGAACTTGTCGATATCGGCCTTGTCGTTGTAGAAGGCCACGCTGGTGCGGCAGCAGGCAAGGTTTTCGACACCCAGCCAGGTAAGCAGCGGCTGCGCGCAGTGGTGGCCGGCGCGGATGCAGACGCCGTCCATGTCCATGATGCTCGCGACGTCGTGCGGGTGGATGCCCTTGACGTTAAAGCTCACAACTCCGTGGTGGTTGTCCCAATAGATGGAGCCGATGATCTGGACAAAGTCGAGCTGCATGAGCTCGCCCATCAGGTAGTGGACGAGTGCCTGCTCGCGGGCCTGGATGTTCTCGTAACCCACCGTGTTGACCAGGTAATCAAGGGCGGCGCCCGTGGCGAAGATGCCGCCGGCGTCCTGCGTGCCGGCCTCGAATTTCTCGGGAACGGGCGCCCAGACGGCGTCCTGCTCGGTGACCGAATCGATCATCTCGCCGCCGGTGAGCATGGGCGGCATGGCGTTGAGCAGGTCCATCTTGCCCCACAGCACGCCGATGCCCATGGGGCCCATGGCCTTGTGCGCGCTAAAGGCAAAGAAGTCGGCTCCCAGATCGGCCACATCGACCGGCATGTGCGGCAGCGACTGCGCGCCGTCGACGACCAGATAGCCGCCGTACTTGTGGACGAGCTTGCCGAGGTTCTTGACCGGGTTCTCGACGCCCAGCACGTTAGAAACCTGACCCACGGCCAAGATTTTGGTCTTGGGGCCCACCTTGGACAGAACCTCCTCGGTGGTGAGTTGACCGGTCTTGGTGGGGTAGAGGTAGACGAGCTTGGCGCCGGTCTCGCGGCAGACCTGCTGCCACGGAATCAGGTTGGAGTGGTGCTCCATGATGGTGATGACGACCTCGTCGCCCGGTTTGAGCACTGTGGGCGCAAAGCTCTTGGCGACCAGGTTGAGCGACTCGCTCGTGTTGCGGGTGAAGACGACCTCGTTGGCCTGTGAGGCGCCGATGAGGTCGGCGATCTGCTGGCGGACCTTCGCGATGGCGTCGGTTGCCTCGACGGACAGCGAGTACAGGCCGCGCAGGGGGTTGGCGTTCATGCGCTGGTAGAAGTCGCGTTCGGCGTCAAGCACGCAGGCGGGGCGCTGCGCGGTGGCGGCGCTATCGAGGAAGGCGATCTCGGGGTGCTGCTGGAAAAGCGGGAATTGTGCCTTGTAGGGATTGGTCTCGATGTCGACGGTAGGCCAGCCGCGCGAGGCCTCGTCGCTGGCGTCGAGCTCCATAGGCTCCGGTGCGGTACAGGTGTCGCATTTAACGTGCTCGGTGTCGATCATGCGAGCTCCTCTTCAAAGTTGTCGATCAGGTTGTTGCCCAGGCGGACGACGGCGGCGCGGGTGCGCTCGTCGGTCGCGGAAAGCGCGGCGTCCTCCAGCTTGGCGCGGATGAACAGGTCCTCGGCGGCGTTTTGGTCAAGGCCTCGGCAGGCGAGGTAGAACAGTTGCTCGTCGCGGACGTGACCGATGGTGGCGCCGTGGTTGCCGGCAACGTCGTCCTCGTCGCAGAGAATGACGGGGACGGTCTTGTTGTCGACGCCCTTGTTGGCCAACAGCACGGTTTCGCGCTCGGTGCCGACGGCACCCTTGCAGCCGTGCACGAGGTCGATGGTGCCGCGGTAGACCTTCTTGGACGTGCCGGTCAGTACGCCGTTGGCGTCGATCTCGCACTCGGTCTTGCGACCGCGGTGGCGCAGCTCGTAGTTAAAGTCGCGCACCTGCTCGCGGGCGCCAAGGTAGTCAGTATCGATGGTGACCTTGGCGGTATCGCCCAGCAGGTCGCCGGCAAGGCCGGTGGCGCTGGCGCCGGCACCCAGGACGGTGTGTTGCACGTTGACGCGCGCGCCCTCGTCCAGGAACAGGCCGGTGTCGTCGAGTGCGATCCAGCTATCGTCGAGCGTCTGCGCGCAGGCCACGTTGACGGTGGCGTACTCGTGGGCGCACACGCGCAGCACGGATCCCACGACGCCCTCGCCGGCAACGGGGGAGTCCAGGGCGATCTGCAGGTCGAGCGTCGACTGGGGACGGACGACGACGTCGATGGCGGCGATGGCCGCGGCGGCATCGACACCGCTCACACGCACGGTAACCGTGGCGTGCTTGTATGCGGGCACATCGATGACGACGCGCTTGGTGGCGTGGTCGGCCAGGTAGGTGTAGGCAGCCTCGCCCATGCCAGTCTCGAAGGCCTCAGCGGGGGAGAGCTCCTCCTCCAGCTTAATGGCACCGGCCTGGTAGACGGAGGTGGCGGGCACGTCGAGCTCGGTCTCGGGCGTGATGCGGGCGCGGTCGGCGGCATCGCCGGGCGCGGAGGCGCGGCGCTCGGGGAAGCGCTCGGCCATGGCGTCCATGGCGGCGTCGAACGCGTCTGCCACGCCAGCAAACTGCTCGTCCAAGCCCTCAACCTTAACGGTCTCGGCGGGAGCGGCGGCAAGCTCGTCAGAGAGCTCGAGCTTGGTCTGGTTCATCTTCAGCCAGCCCCATGTGGCAGCCGGCATCGCATTGACCTGCTCAAGGGTGGTAGCAGCGGTGTTCGTGGTCTGGTTCATTATCCGATCGCTCCTTCCATCTCGAGCTTGATCAGGTTGTTCATCTCGACGGCGTACTCCAGCGGCAGCTCCTTGGAAACCGGGTTGGCAAAGCCGTTGACGATCATGGTGCGGGCCTCTTCCTCCGAGATGCCGCGGCTCATCAGGTAGAACACCTTGTCGTCGCCGATACGACCGATGGTGGCCTCGTGGCCGATGTCGACGTTCTTGGCGCGGATGTCCATGGCCGGAATAGTGTCGGAGCGGCTCTGGTCGTCGAGCATCAGCGACTGGCAGCTCACGGTTGCCTTGGAGCCCTCGGCCTTGGGCGTGGCCACGATAGAGCTGCGGAAGGTCTGGATGCCGCCGCTCTTGGAGATGCCCTTGGTCTCGACGGTCGCCGAGGTCTCGGGCGCGTTGAGTACGACCTTGCAGCCGGTATCGAGGTTCTGGCCGGCGCCGGCAAAGGTGATGCCGGTAAAGCCCGAACGGGCGCGGCGGCCGTTGAGCACGCTCATGGGATAGAGGTAGCCCACGTGGCTGCCGAAGGAGCCACTGATCCACTCGATGTCGCCGTCCTCGTCCACGCGCGCACGCTTGGTGTTGAGGTTGTACATGTTCTTGGACCAGTTCTCGATGGTCGAGTAGCGCAGGTGTGCGCGTTTGCCCACAAAGAGCTCGACGGCGCCGGCGTGGAGGTTGGCTACGTTGTACTTGGGCGCGGAGCAACCCTCGATAAAGTGCAGGTCGGCGTCGTCCTCGACGATGATGAGCGTGTGCTCAAACTGGCCGGCGCCCTTGGCGTTAAGACGGAAGTAGCTCTGCAGCGGGAAGTCGAGCTTGGTGCCCTTGGGCACGTAGACAAACGAGCCGCCCGACCATACGGCGCCGTGCAGGGCCGCAAACTTGTGGTCGGTGGGCGGGATGAGCGTCATAAACTTCTCGTGGATGAGCGGTTCCCACTGCGGGTCGTGCAGGGCCTCCTCGATGCCGGAGTAGACGATGCCCATCTTGGACGCGGTGTCCTGCATGTTGTGGTAGACCAGCTCGGAGTCGTACTGCGCGCCGACGCCTGCCAGGTAGCTGCGCTCGGCCTCGGGGATGCCCAGGCGCTCAAAGGTGTTCTTGATGTCGTCGGGCACCGACTCCCAGTCGTGTTTTTGGTCGGTGTTGGGCTTGACGTAGGTGACGATGTTGTCCATGTCCAGGCCCTCGATGGAGGGGCCCCACGTCGGGTCGGGAAAACGATTGAAGATCTCGAGGGACTTTAAGCGCAGGTCGAGCATCCACTGCGGCTCGTCCTTCTTTGCGCTGATCTCGCGCACGATGTCGGGCGTGATGCCGGCGTCGAGGCGCTCGAATCCCTCCTCGCCATAGGTGAAGTCGTAGAGGCTGCGGTCGATGTCCGCGACCTCGGTGCGGTTCTTGGTCATTGCGTCGCCCCTTTACGCCTGCTGCTCGGCAGCGGCGGACTCGGCCTGGGCGCGCTGCTCGGCGGCCTCGCGCTCGAAGGTCTCAAAGCCGTTCTTGTCGATCCAGGGGATGAGCGAGGCGTCGTCCTCGCGCACGATGTGGCCCTTGACCATAACGTGGACGCGGTCGACATCCAGGTGCTCCAAGATGCGCGTGTTGTGCGTGATGATGAGCATGGAGCCGTCGCAGCTCTTGCGGTAGGCGTCCATGCCGTGGCTGACGGTGGACAGGGCGTCGACGTCTAGGCCCGAGTCGGTCTCGTCGAGGATGGCGAGCTTGGGCTGCAGCAACAGGAGCTGGAGCATCTCGACCTTCTTCTTCTCGCCGCCCGAGAAGCCCACGCCCAGCTCGCGGTTGAGGTAGGCGGTATCCATGTTGAGCTCTGCCGCGAGCTCCTTGACGCGACGGCGGAACTCCTTGCCCTTCATCTCCAGGCCGGGGCGGCCGGCGATGCTGGCGCGCAAAAAGCTCGACAGCGGCACGCCCGGAATCTCGACCGGGGCCTGGAAGCTCAGGAACAGGCCGGCGCGCGAACGCTTGTCGGTGGTGAGCTCGGTGATGTCCTGGCCGTCAAAGACGATGCGGCCGTCGTTGACGGTATAGACGGGGTCGCCCATGACCAGGTGGCCGAGGGTGGACTTGCCGGCGCCGTTGGGTCCCATCAGCACGTGGGTCTCGCCGGCGGCGACGTTGAGGTTGACGTTGTGGAGGATGGTCTTCTCGTCCACGGAGGCGGTCAGACCTTCGATGGAAAGCAGCGGATTTGCGCTCATGCTGTCCCTCTCTGTATATGGTGTACTCATAGGTGTACTAAACCCTAGGAATCTTCTCGGAATAAAGTTACTATGGGTTCGGCGTTAGTCAAGGGAAAACCCGACTAATCCACTCGACTTTTCAAATTCTGGGACAAAATAACCTGTTGTGTTTGTCCCATTTACTTAAGATTTGGGACAAACAAAGCTGGTTATGTTGTCCCAGATGCGATGGGAGGGTAGGTATGCTCATTTCTTCCAAGGGCCGCTATGCCCTCCGACTGATGATCTATATCGCGGCGCTGGGCGACGCCGAGGGCAAGATTGCCCTGCGCGAGGTTGCCGACCGCGAGCATATCTCGCAAAAGTATTTGGAGCAGCTGGTTCGTCCGCTTATGAAGGCGGGCCTGCTTAAGAGCGTGCGCGGCAAGGGCGGCGGCTACATGATGGCCAAGGACCCGGCCGAAGTGCGTGCCGGCGACATCTTGCGTGCCGTCGAGGGCAGCACGGCCCCGGTGGCGTGCGATGGCATTGACAACAGCTGTACCCGCAGCGACCTTTGCTCGACCGTCAAGTTCTGGCGCGGTCTGGACGATGTGATCGAAAAGTACGTCGACGGCGTGACGTTGGCCGACCTGGCCGCCGTCCCCGAAATCAACTTTGACATTAAGCTGTAGGGGTGCAAATGGCATCTCTCGACAAGGTGTACAAGCAAATCGAAGTTTTTGCTCGGGAATGTGACGCCGAGAAGGTCGTGTTGTTTGGTTCTCGTGCTCGAGGCGACAACTTGCCCAAGAGCGATATTGACATCGCCGTAGCAGGTTGCCGGGATTTCGGCCGTTTCTCATATTTGATCGAGGAACATCTTGATACTCTTTTAGATGTAGATGTCGTCAATCTCGACGAGTCCCTATCGCAGCAATTGCTCGATGAGATTGCCAGGGATGGTGTGATTCTGTATGAAAAAATATGAGAACTTTGTTAGCGCCTTGGCGAATCTTGAGGATGCGCCCAATCAGGATCTCAACAATGATTTTGTTCAGAGTGGATTGATTAATAAGTTCAATCTTCAATTTGAACTGAGCTGGAAGCTCCTTAAGCGTCTGCTCGAGTATGAGGGTGCCACGCTTGCCGCGTCGGGGTCTCCTCGTGCCATTTTGAAGGAGTCGTACCGATTCTACGACTTTATTGATGAGGCGGCCTGGCTAGATATGCTCAGAGACCGCAATACGAACGTCCATATCTATGACAACAAGCTCGCTCAAGATTTGATTCAGCGCATCTTGAACGTCTATATTCCCGCTTTCTGTCAGTTGAGAGACGGGCTGACGAAACGTTACGGCGAGCTTCTGTTGGCACCCGATGACCAGTTTGTCTAATTCCTTAAGATTTCGCGGAGGGTTGTTGCCGTTTACCGAGGGGTTGTTGTGTAACAACGGGCGAGCTGCAATACTTATTTCTATCTTTGCAAACTGCACTTTAACTATACCAATGCAGGGAGGATCTTATGCAGCCCAAGCATTCTGCTATTGTCGCGGGCCTGACGCTGGCGCTTTCGTTTGGCGCCGTTACCGCGCCGGCACCCGCCGCTGCCGAGGAGCCCACGCCGGGCGTTGCCTCGGATGCCACCGATATCGATAAGGGCCTTTACACCCAGCAGTCCTTCTCGGGCGTGCTGAGGTCGGTCCAGGGCGTTTCGTTTGTCAACGTGACTCCCGAGATAAAGTACTTTACCAAGTACGAGAGCCATGGCAACTACAACCAGGGCCTTTCGTACGGTGACGGCTATAACGCGCTGGGTTATTACCAGTTCGACCGTCGTTGGTCGCTCATTCCGTTTATGAAGCAGGCCTACAACTACAACCCCGAAAAATACAGCATGCTCAAGGATGCGATTGATCGCGGCAGCGAGATTTCCAACGCGAGCAATGCCATGTACGAGAACGACCAGCTTACCGAGCTGGGCCGTATTGCACAGGAGGCCTTCCAGGGTGCTTATAACACCGATCCTGCTGAGTTTTCGGCTCTGCAGGATGCGTATGCGTACAACTCGTACTATGCGGTGACCGAGGCGTGGCTTAAGAGCGCTCTTGGCATTGACATCTCCGGCCGCGCCGATTGCGTCAAGGGTATGGTGTGGAGCATCACCAACATGTGCGGTACCGGTGGCTGCAGAGACTTCTTCCGCTGGGCGAATCTTTCCAACGATATGTCCGACCGCGAGTTTGCGACGGCGCTCTCCAATAGCGTGGTCAACAATGTCGCCACCAAGTTTTCAAGTCAGCCCCAGTATCATGAGGGCTGGAAGAACCGCTACCGCAACGAGCTGAAGGACTGCTTGGTTTATATCGCCGAGGACGAGGCCGCTGCCGCTGCGACGCCCGTGCAGCCCGAGCCTGCGCCGGCGCCCTCGCCGACACCTGATTCGAATGACGGCTCGAGTGACGATGCCAACGATGACAGGATGGATGCGCCCTCGACCGATGCTGACGGTAATGGCTCTGCTGGTGGCACTACCAACGACGGCTCTACCTCGAGCGGCTCCGATTCGAACGGCTCTGCTGCGAGCGATTCGCCTTCAAGCTCTGCCGGCAATACGGACAGCGACGCTTCTGGTTCGACCGACGCTGGCACCTCTAACTCATCTACCGGCTCGAGCGATTCGTCCGTTGACACCGGCTCTAACAACGGCTCCGGCTCTGACACGACCCCTGATTCCGATGCTTCCAAGGACGACTCGAATAAGGCGCCGGACGCTCCCGTTGCTTCGCCGGACAAGAAGCCTTCTTTCTCCGAGCAGCTTGGTTCTACGCTGGGTTCTTCGCTGATGGCTGGCGTCAATAACGGCTCGGCCCAGAACAAGGACAACTCTGATCAGGTTTCCACGGAAAAGACCGAAGCCGCAAAGGGCGACTCCAAGGACAAGGCTTCCGAGAAGGCTGAATCCGATAAGGGTCCTAGCTCTGATGAGAAGGGCGACAAGTCCGGTCAGAAGAAGGACGAGAGCAAGACCGAGGGCGAAAAGAAACAGCCCGAAGACGACGACAAGAGCGGTGCTGACAACCAAGTCCAAGAGCAAAATGACTCCAAGACGGTGACCACTACAACCACGACGACTACAACGACCAAGTCATCTGGCGGTAACATGCCCAAGACGGGCGACCTTATCGTTATGGCGAGCCTTGCCAGTGCAAGCTTGGCCACGCTGGGTGCCACGTCTATTGTGAGTGGCAAGCATAAGCTCGATCAGCAAAAGAAGGCTGCTGGGCAGAACGACTCCGAGGAGTAGTCCCTTTCGGTTGCCCGACAACTAAAGATTCGCAATGGGGGCCGGTGCAGTTGCATCGGGCCCCATTTTGTTGCACAACGATTTGTTATGCCCCCTCAAGGCCTTTGTTCCTACCGTTGCCCGATGCCTTTGCACGGATCCAGCGTTGCACTTGAACTGCTCGCTACAATGGGCTTCGTGCTGCGTTTTAGGGAGAAGTTACGGTGTCTGAACAGGAGTATTGCAACAGTGACGATACTTTTGGCGTACGGCTTGTCAACCATGTCGATGATGCGGTTTTGCCGGTCGGTGTGCATGATTTTGCCGATGCCATTGGTCGTTGCATGCTGGTTGACAAGACCATGTTTATTGCCGATGTGTTGGACTGCGACGCGTCCGTTGTGGTGTGCTGTCGACCCGAGGGTTTTGGCAAGAGCATGAACTTGTCGATGCTCAGGGCTTTTCTGGAGCGTCCAGCGGTCGGTCGCTCTGGTCAGCGTTTGTTTGCCGATGCTCAGATTTGGGATGCGAACGGCGGGCGCTATCGGGATGAGTATGCTTGCTATCCGGTGATATCGCTGGACTTTTCTGGCGCTGGGAGGCGTGGCCCCGCTGTTGCCGGCGTCGTGCGCGATGCCCTTTCGGGCGAGTGCGCTCGCTTGTTGGCGCTCTTGGAGGCTCCGGATTTAGCTCGAGATAAGGTGCGTCACATCGAACGTGTCGCGCGTGGCGTGGCGAGCGCGGACGAGGTTGACTCGGTGCTCGGTGTGCTCATAGAGCTGCTGGAGATTGCCTGCGATGAGCAGGTTGTATTGCTCGTTGATGGGTACGATGCGGCGTGGTCTCGCCGTGCGAGCGCGAGGGACGCTTCCGACGCCGATCCGGCAGAACTACTTGACCGTGCGCTGTTTGACGCCATTGCCACTGCGCGCGATTCGTTGCGGCTGACGTGTCTGATGGGGGAGTGTTCCGGTCCCGCCGAAGCGGCGCTTTCTTCGCGCGGCTGCTCGTATTGTCTGACGACGCCGCTGTCGGCGTGGTGTGACCGTTGGTTCGGTTTTTCGGATGCCGAGGTCGAGGCTCTGTTGAATCATGCTGGGCGCGAGGAATACCTGGATGATGCGCGTGAATGGCTCGAGGGATATCGGTTTGGCAGGGCCTATTGCTCGAGTCCAGAGCGTGTGATCGGTTTTCTGGGCCGAGGCTGCACGGCGCCTGTGCGTGCCGATCTGTATGGATATGCCGATTGTCTGAGTAGGGTAGTTGCCGGGTGGAATCTCGACCGCCTTTCGGTCTTGTTTGATTTGCTCGAGGCCCATGGGTGCGCTGAGGTCCCGCTTTGTTTGGGCACTGCAGAGCCAGATGTCTCGCCTGACGATGGCATGTGGACAGCGCTGTATCTGTCCGGTTTTCTCACGACGGATATGACTGAGGAGCCGGAGCATGGCGATCGCCTCCGTGCTTTGCGATTGCCCAATAACGAGCTTCGCCAGACCTTGCGTCTAGTGATTATTGAGTGGTTTGAGTGCGCTGCAGAAGACATTCGAGACGTCGATGCGTTTCGCGACGGGCTGTGCCATGGGAACGAGGATACCGTGAGGCGGGCGCTAAGCCGCATCTTAGGAGATGCGGGAATCGGTGCGACCGACCCAGATGCGCCACTGCCATATCATCTGCTCTTGCAGGGGCTCTGCTTTGGATTGCCGGGCTATGCCAATCCTGCTTCGAGGCGAAAGTGTGGCGCGGATCGCTGGGACATCCAGGTTTTTCCTACGGGCGCCGTGTTCGACATAGCCGATACGATCGGTATGCTCGATGAACGTCCGCTGATAACGGTCAACATGATGTATGACCCCGGTGTGGATGCGCTGGGCCTGGAATTGCTGGCTGTGCAGGCGCTGCTCGACATAGAGCGCGACGGCATCGACGAAATCCGTGTGCCGCGACCCGGCGTTGGCCGCATGCGCTGGGGGTTTGGGTTTGATGGACAGCATGTGGCTACGGTGTACCAGCGGCTTTAAGCGCCGAGGTGTTTCCGGCTTCCGTTACTCGGTGTCCTTCATGGGCGGCATGGGCTTCCAGTTGGGATCCTTAACGATCTTGCGGGCGTCCTTCATGCCACGGCGCAGCGCCGGAATACCGGTCTTAAAGCACTTATCGACCGCAGCCAGGCGAATAAATTCCTTGCAGAAGGTCGCGGCGTTGCCCAGACGGAACAGCATAGGGTGGTAGTCGCCGTAGATCTGCATGTAGCGTGCCAGATAACCGCGGTTGCGCATGATGTAGTAGCGGTTGGTGTCGCTCGTGGAGTTGAGCTGGCGTTTGCCGGCGATGTCCCAGTTAGAGACGGCGCGGGCGCGCTTGAGCACCACGTCGGCAACAACGGCGGCGGGGAAGTGCTGGCTGGCCACGTAGCCATAGCAGGCATCGTCGCCGTAGATAAAGAAGCGCGCATCGGGCAGGCCGATCTTGTCGACCACGCGGCGCGAGAACATGCCGCCCTCAAAGCACAGCTGGTTCATGGCGCGATAACCCTCTGGACCCAAGTCCCACTTGGCGACTGGGTTGGGAATGCCGAGCGAAAGGATGAGTTGGTATTGCCAAAAGAAGGCGCCTCCGTCAAAGTCCAGGCGCGAACCCTGGATGACATCATAGCGGTCGGTCCACTTGGCAAGGCGCTTGATGCCTTCGGGGATGACGAGCACGTCGTCGTCCATCACCCAGAACCACTGGGCGCCCAGGTCGTAGGCGCATTTAGTGCCAGCGGAGAAGCCGCCCGCACCGCCGCCGTTTTCGAGCTGCGGGGCGTAGATGACGCGGTCGGTGGCGCCCTGCGCGTCAGGCTGCTCGGTGTCGATGCCCCACAGGTTAGCCAGGCGCTCGTTGAATGCGGTGCACATGGCCTCGGTCTCGCGCGAATTTTCGTTATCGACAATCACGATGCGCCAGGGCGTTGCCGTGAGCTCGGTCATGGAGTCGAACAAGTTGGCCAAGAGCTCCTGGCGCTTGTACGTAACGACAACGATGGCGAGCTTATCGATGGGGGCGGGAAGGGTTGAAGGCATGGGGCAATATATCCTTTCACGCGCGGTGGGCGAGTGCTGCGCGGAAGCTATCGAATACGTCCTTGGGACTGTCCTATTGTAAAGGCTTGGCGCACCTTGGCGGCAAGCTTTGAATAAAACGCAGGAACCTGCCACGGCTGTAGCGGCTTTGGCGTCTGACGGCAGCGTGTCTATTGCCGCTTGAGCTTGCGAGCGATAAGGCTTCTGGCTGCATCGATGATGAGGAACGCTAAGGCAAAGACGATGCTAATGACGGTACCCGTGACGATACATATAGCTGCCGGGCTGTTTTGGCTGACCAGCATGTTTGCGAGCAACGTATTGAAGACGGGACGCCACAGGCTACTGGTGAGCGACTGCATCACATAGAAACCGAGCGTGGCGGTCGATAAGGTGACGATGACACCCGCAGTCCGCGGATTGCCTGGGGCACTGCGTCGGGTTGCCGCAAAGAGCAGGGAGGCGGCAGCGAGGGCAAACGAGATCAGCGAGGTCGATTTGTAGGAGAGGACTGCCATCGCCGTGAGGTTGCCGGTGTAGGAGAGTGCTCCTTCCAGGATGGTGGCGAGCACCAAAACCGCTGCGAGCGACCGCATGCCCAAGGCGCCCGCCCTGTCCGAATCCATGACATCGGTTACGTCGCGGAGCAGCCCGCCGATCAAAAACGCGATTACGTACGTGGCAGCGCTCATGAGCTTCTGCAGCCAAGAAAACTCACCGCCGCTTGTCGCACTCATGGCGGCTAAATACCCGTTAACAACAAATGCGAGGATGCCAACGGCGATGACCGTCGTCGTGTAGGTTTTCTGGGGGAGTCGACTCTTAGCCAGTCCAAACCATGGCGCCATGAAGACCGTGGCGGCATAGACCCAGATAAACTCAAGGCCTAGCGTGTACCAGTACTGCGTGTTGAGGGTAACGTCGGGAATGGGGGGGACGACCGTGGACCACGCGAGCGCCACGAGGCAATAAAACGCAGTGGGCATAACGACCTTGCCCAGGCGCTGCGCCGTCCGTTGCATTTGCGACTTCCACGTTGCCCCACCGTCCCAAGCACTCGCGGCCGAGGCGATGAGAAAATAGCCCGAGATCATAAAGAAGACCTCGTTGGCCCAGCAGCCAAGCAGGTTAATAAAACTGAGCACGCCGGAATAGGGGGACATCGCAAGTGGGGCATATTCCACGGCGCCGACGCAGACGGCTTGGAAGGTCCACTGAAAGGTGTGGAACACCGCGATGCCGGCGACCGCGACCAAACGCAGTGCTTCGATGGGTATGTTGCGTGCGGCTTTGGGCTGCATGACGTCCTTTCTTATCGGTTTGCCTCTGCGAGCTCCATAGATTATATAAACGCCCGCTAGCGCGCTGACCCTTTGATACCATGAAACGACAGGTATTTCCTAAGGAGCACATTTGTCTACTAACGCCTCTGGCAGCCCTGTTCTGTCGCTGCTTATTCCCATTTACAATGTTCAGCGCTACCTGCGCGAGTGCCTCGATTCCGCCCTGGCGCAGACGCTCAAGGACATCGAGATCATCTGCATTAACGACGGGTCGACCGACAACTCGCCGGCGATTATCCGCGAGTATATGGAGCGCGATGGGCGCGTCAAGATGATCGACAAGGCCAACAGCGGCTACGGCGACTCGATGAACCACGGTCTGGAGATGGCGCGTGGCAAGTACGTGGGCATCTTGGAGTCCGATGACTTTATGGCGTCCGACGCACTCGAAAAGCTTGTCTCGGCCGCCGATAGCAATAATGCCGACTTCGCGAAGGCGAACTTTGATTTCTACTGGTCTAAGCCCGAGGAGCGCCGTTCGCTGCACGAGATGTTTAGACCTCAGGATTGCGGCAAGCCGGTGCACCCGAGCGATACGACGCAGTTCTTTAAGCAAAAGCCGTCGATTTGGTCGGCCGTGTACCGTCGCGATTTTCTTGAGCGCAACGGCATTACGTTCCTGCCGACTCCGGGGGCATCCTTTCAGGACACGTCATTCGCTTTTAAGGTGATCGCGTGCGCCGATAAGGCTGTTTACCTGCATGATGCCGTGTTGTCGTATCGCCAGGACAACGAGAATTCCTCGGTCAATTCTTCGGCTAAGGTTTTTTGCGTCAATTCCGAGTATGCCGAGATTGAGCGTTGGATTCGAGAGGATTATGCCCGTGATCACGCAAGTGATGACGTCGCGCGCATGCTCAAGTTCAATCAGCTCATTAAGTACGATTCGTACATGTGGAACTACGTGCGCCTGGCGCCTAAGTTCTATAAGGAGTTCCTGGTTCAGATGGCCAAGGAGTTCCAAGCGGCCTTGGACGCCGGGGACTTTTCGCTTGACGACCTCAAGCCGTGGAAGCGCGCAAATCTCGCTGCCATCCTCAAAGATCCTGAGGGCTGGGTTGACGAGCATCCGAGTTTCGCGACGGATGGTGCCTTGGGGCGTGCTAAGTATTACGCCTCGGTTGGAGGCCCAGGCGTGGTCGCTGCCTTCCTCATCGAATCGCTGAGGGGGTAGGTCGACATGGGAGAGGCCTCGTGTCCTAAAGCTACCATTGTCGTCCCCGTTTACAACTCTGCGCGCTCCATTCAGCGATGCGTCGATTCGCTGTTGGCCCAGTCCGAGCGCTCGATTCAGGTTGTCTGCGTCAACGACGGTTCGACCGATGATTCGTTGAACGTGTTGCGCCAGATTGCGCAGGCCGACGATCGCGTACTGGTGATTGACCAGGAAAACGCGGGCGTCTCGTGTGCTCGGAATGCCGGTATCGATGCCGCCGAGGGCGAGACCGTCTTTTTTGTGGACGCCGACGATTACATCGATGCTCAGATGGTCGAGCGCGTGCTGCATGCCATGGAGTCTGCAGATGCCGAGGCCGCCGTTTTTGGCGGCGTCTGTGAACCTGCCGATGCTGCCCCCAAACGCGTCCAGCAACTCATGAGCCCCAAAGCTGGTACCTTCGGCGCCCGTGATCCCCAACTGCTGTTCCATTCGAATGCGCAGCCCTATGCCTGCCGCGCGGCTTTTTCGCGCGAGCTGCTCAATCGCGAAGGCATTCGCTTCGCCCCCGGTTTGGCTTTGGGCGAGGACGTCGTCTTCCAATTTGCGGCTTATGCGCTTGCCCACAAGACCGTCGTCATGCCGGACAAGTTCTACCACTACGTGATGGAGAGTGAATCGGCGACGCACGAGTTCAACAGTGTCGAGGCTCGCGCCAAAAAGCTCGATGCCCATATGAGGATGCTCGAGGAGGTCTTGGAGGACTGGGCGGCCTACGGTCTTTTGGACCTGTGTCCCGGCGAGCTGATAACTTGGTTTTTGGACCTAATTGTGTTCGACCTGGCGCGCTTGGATGCTGATGACTTCCAACGCGTGGCGTCTCGCGTCAACATGGACCTCACGACGTTTTTGGGAACGGCGTGGGCGGATATGCCCGCCAAGGGCGCCGTTTGCCGTGTTGCCCACAAGCTCGTTGCGGCGACCTCGGGCGTTTCGATGGCAGACGCCACGCTGTTCTATCTTTCGACTCGCGGTCTCAAAGCCTGCCTGGAGCGCTTTCTCTAATTCCAAGCGCTGCCGCCCGCCGCAACTCGGCTGTTAAAATAACCCTGTTACACGCTATTCAACAGGAGGTTCTCTTGCAGAACTCTGATACCCCTAAAGTTTCGCTGCTTGTCCCCATTTGCAATGTGGAGCGCTACTTGCGCGAGTGCCTCGATTCCGCCGTGGCGCAGACGCTCGAGGACATCGAGATTATTTGCATCAACGACGGCTCTACCGATAGCTCGGTGGATATCATCCGCGAGTACATGGAGCGCGATGGGCGCGTCAAGATGATTGACAAGGCCAACAGCGGCTACGGCGACTCGATGAACCGCGGCCTGGAGATGGCGCGCGGTGAGTACGTGGGCATCCTTGAGTCCGACGACTTTATGTTTGAGAATTCGCTCCAAAAGCTGGTCGCCAAGGCCGATGCTGAGCATGCCGATGTGGTAAAGGGCGACTTTTACCTGTATTGGTCCACGCCCAGCGAGCGCCGCGAGCTGTTTGGGATCATCGATGAGCATATGACGGGCGCCGCGTATCGCCCCGTCGATCGCCCAGGCATCTTCTACCGCAAACCTTCCATTTGGTCGGCTATCTATCGGCGCGAGTTCCTCAACGACAATCAGATTCGGTTCCTTCCCACGCCGGGTGCCTCGTATCAGGATGCGGGTTTTAACTTTAAGGTTTGGGCTTGCGCCGAGCGTGCCGCGTTTATTACGGACCCCATTTTGTGCTATCGCCAAGATAACGAGAAGAGCTCCGTTAATTCGCCCAACAAGGTGTTTTGCGTTTGCGACGAATATGCCGAGATGCAGCGTTTTTTGGACGAGCGTCCCGAGCTTAAGGCTCAGCTTCAGGGTATTTTAATGCGCATGAAGGTCGATACGTACCGTTGGAATGATGAGCGTCTGGTCGATGAGCTGCGTGAGCAGTTTTGGGAGAAGGCCTCTCCCGAGCTCAAGGCCGACTGGGATGCCGGTCGCTTTGACCTGTCGCTGTTTGATCCGCGTGGCGAGACCGACTTGCGCCTGATGGTCAAGTCGCCCCGCGCCTATATCGATTCGCGCTTTGGCTTTAAGAAGCCGGGCAAGCTCAATACGTTTAAGCATTACTTTAAGATTGGCGGCCTGCCGCTGGTTTGGCGCGTGCTGACGTATCAGCGCACCTACGGTGATAATCCGCACCCCGATGACGTTCCGGTCGCACAGTAGGAGCGAGTGATTATGGTTACCCCCAAGATTTCCGTTGTCGTTCCCATCTATAAAGTGGAGGAGTGCCTGGCCTGGTGCCTGGACTCCCTGCTTGCGCAGGACATGCCCGATTGGGAAGGCGTGCTGGTCAACGATGGCTCACCGGACGGTTCGCGCGATATTGCGGCTGCCTATTGCGAAAAGGACACGCGCTTTAGGCTGGTTGATAAGGAGAACGGCGGCCTGTCGAGTGCACGTAATGCAGGCATCGCTGCGTCCACGGCGTCTATCGTCGCGTTTTTGGATTCCGACGACCGCTTTACGCCCGATGCATGCCGTGTGATCGTCGATGCCTTTGAGCGCGAGGACTGCGACGTTTTGACCTTTGGCGCGAATCCGTATCCGCTGGAGGCGGGGTATCCGTGGCTTAACTATGTGCTGAGCCCACGCGATGCGTCGTTTGAAGGCTATAACTCTGACCTGCTGTTTAAGGAAGCTTCTCGCCCCTTTGCATGGCGCACTGCCTGCAAGCGTGAGTTTTTGCTGGGTAACGGGATCGTGTTCGACGAAACCGTTAAGTATGGCGAGGACCAGGTCTTCGATTTTGCCGTGTACGGTCGTTCGCGTAAGACCGCGCTTATCTCGAACAAGCTGTATGACTACCGCGTGGCGCGCAAGGGTTCGCTCATGGACACCATGCGCTACGACGACGAGACACGTCTGCTGGAGCACGTGAAGATTTACTCCGCGGTGCTGGCTGACTGGCAGCGCGACGGTCTCGATGCTCAGCATGCCAATGACCTGGCGTACTTCCTCTGCGATCTGGTGCTGTACGATGCGCTCAGGTTGCTGGGTTCGGACTGCGGCAAGGTGTTTGCTGCCGTTGCCACAGCGCTTGCCGGTTCTGCTGTGGGTAGCGATGCTGCGCTTGCACAATGTGCCCCGTCTGTTGCCGCTATGGTGCGCGCGGCGCTTACCAGTAAGGCCCCCAATGCCCGTGCGTGCAAAAAGCTCATGTTCGATTACGACGTCTTGAGGTTTGGGCGTCTGGGTGCCTGCAAGCGCATGGCGGCGAACGCCCTGGGAAAGCGAGAAGTGTAGATGAGTATCAAGCGTTTGGCACTTTGCCGCAGTCAGGGCCGTCTGTTTGTGCTGCTTCGTTTTGCCGGTCAGGATGTCGCTGCGCTTATTGAGCAGGAGGGTTCTCAAGCGTTTGCCCATGCGACGACGAGCGGTTCTTGTGTGCCGTCGCTGGTACTCCCGGTCGATCATGGCCGTGTGCTGGCGCTTTGCCCTTCCGTTGCCGATTACGAGCGCGAGCTCGCTGTCTTGGTGCTTCCGTTTTTGGATGACTCGTCGATGGATGTCGTTTTTGCATCCGATGGCCAAAGGTTGGGCTCCATTCGCCTTGATAGCCGCGTGGCCAAGCTGGAATCCAAGATTAACTACAAAGCAAAGCCTTCGCTGTGCGCGCTTATCCGCGATGCGCAGCGTGGCGAATGCTGCGGTCGCTACGAGATCGATGCCATTCGCTATTTGCCGGCAGACGCCGGCGCGGTGTGGCGCTATGAGGTTACCTGGGCTGGAGACCCCCAGTGCGCACCTGAGCTCCAGATCTTTGATACGCATATGAATGCCATCGATGTCACCGTGCATGTGTTTGAATCGCAGGTCGATGTTCCCCAGCGCAACGGTTGCCGCGTCAATAAAACGTATCTGAGTGTTGAGATGCCTCAGGATATACGAGATTTTGTCGCGATCGTGAACGATCCCACAGAGCGGATCCAAAGCGGGTTTTGCGCCATGGATGGTCGCCTGTACAACGGCATGTTCGATGACAGCTGGAACCGCATGAAGGACGCGCGTGCAGACGACGCAGCTTATCGACGTTGGTTTGAGCAACATCGCGCAAAGCCGGGCGATTTGGCGTGCCAGCGTGTCGCTTCGGCGGCCTTTGCCTATAGACCGCTCGTGAGCATTGTGGTGCCGTGCTACAAGACTGATCGGGTTTACCTGCGCGAGCTGCTGGACTCGGTGCTAGCCCAGAGCTATGACAACTGGGAATTGCTGCTTATGGACGCCTCGCCCGAATGGGATGCGGTGGCCAATCTTGCAGCAAGTGCCAACGATGAGCGCGTTCGTCGCATTGAGCTGCCCGGCAACGGCGGCATTGTGCTCAACACCAACGCTGGTATTCAGCAGGCGGCTGGAGACTACATCGCGTTCTTGGACCATGACGACATTCTGGAACCGGACGCGTTATTCCAGTATGTTTCCGCGCTGAATAAGGCGGCCGAGGACAAGCGTCCCCAGGTCCTGTTCTGCGACGAGGACATGTTCCAGAAAACGGGGGAGTGGGGCCAGCCGGTCTTTAAGACGCGGCTCAACGTCGACCTGCTCTATAGCCATAACTGCGTGACGCATTTCCTGATGGTGGAGAAGGCGCTCATCGATCGTATTGGCACGTCCCCGGAAGACGTTGCGGGTGCCCAGGACTACGACTTGACGCTTCGCTGCCTTTCGGCGGACGCGCGGTTTGAGCATGTTGTGCATGTACTGTATCACTGGCGCGTGCATCCGGGATCGACCGCCGATGGCTCTGCCGATAGCAAGCCGTATGCTATTGAAGCCGGTCGTCTTGCGCTGCAGCGCCACTTTAACGCGCTGGGCATTTGCGGAACGGTTGAGGATACCGAGACGCCGTTTGTCTACCGCATGCGCTATGCGCTGCCGGAGCCTGCGCCGCTGGTGAGCATTGTGATTCCCACCAAGGATCACATTGAGACGCTCGATGCCTGCGTGATGTCGATCGCTCAGAAGGCAACGTATGCCAATTACGAGATCGTCTTGGTGGAGAACAACAGCGAAGCCCCGGAGACGTTTGCGTATTACGAAACCCTGCCAGAGCGCGTGGCTGCGGCATCCGAAGGCAAGGGTATCGCGCGCGTTGTGTACTGGCCGGGTGAGTTCAATTACTCCCAGATCATTAACTTTGGCGTGGAGCATGCCAAGGGCGACTACCTGCTGCTGCTCAACAACGATACCGAGGTCATAAGCCCCGACTTTATCGAAGAGATGATGGGCTATCTGCAGCGTCCCGAAGCGGGCGTGGTGGGTGCCAAACTCTACTTTGCCGATCATCTGGTGCAGCACGCTGGCATTGTGGTTGGCGTGCGCGGCGCACTTGCCCATGCCAACCAGGACTTCTCGGCAAAGCGCGAGGGCTATCTTGCCCGTGCCGTGCGCCCGGGCAACTTTAGCGCCGTGACGGGTGCCTGCCAGATGGTGCGACGCGACGTATTTGAGCAGGTCGGCGGCTATAACGAGGAATTCGCCGTTGGCTTTAACGACGCAGACTTTTGCCTGCGCGCATGGGAGGCGGGCTACCGCACCATCTTTACGCCCTATGCCGAGCTGTACCACTACGAGTTCACCTCGCGCGGCAGAGAAGAGGCCAACGAGGAAAAGATGTGTCGCTGGAAGCGCGAGCAAGCACTGTTCATGCAGCGCTGGCCTGAGTTCTTCTTGACGGGCGATCCATGGTTGGGGCCGAACCTATCCTTCGAGAGCGAGTTTGGCGCCTTGTAGGTTTTCCAAACGATGCGTTGAATCGTTTGGTGCATCATGCTTTGGCTCTCGTCCCCCCAATCTAGTAGACTCTAAACCGTTGCTAGATTAGGGGGATTTTCCATGAAACGCTCCATGAAACGAGTTTCCGGGGCCGCCGCCGTCCTCGCGGTCGCGGCCGCCCTGGCCCTGTGCGGGCCCGCGGCCTACGCCGCCCCCGCCGCGGCGGGGGACGCACAGGCCACGGCCGGCGAGGCCCAGCCCGCCGACGGGGGTTCCGGCGCCCAGGGCGCGCAGCCCGATTCCGCCCAGCCCGCGCAGGCCGACGCCTCCCAGCCCGAGGCCACGCAGGCCGGCGGGGGGCAGGCGGAGCCCGCCCAGACCGAGGGGGCCACTGCCGTCTCGCTGTCTTATTCCGCCCACGTCTCCAATATCGGCTGGATGGGCGCCGTCGCCGGCGGCGGCGTCGCCGGCACGACCGGCAGGGGGCTCCCCCTCGAGGCGCTGCGCCTCGTCCTGTCCGACGCCTCGACCGGCGAGCCCCTCGGCGTCGACGCCCTGTCCGTCGAGGCCCACGTCTCCAACGTCGGCTGGCAGGCCGCCGTCGGCAACGGCGGCACCGCCGGCACCACCGGCCAGTCCCGCGCCGTCGAGGCCCTGAGGGTCAGGCTGTCCGCGGACCTGTCGGCCCGCTACACCGTCTGGTACCGCGTCCACTCCGCCGAGTTCGGGTGGCTCGGCTGGGCGTGCGACGGCGCCGACGCCGGCTCGGCGGGCTACGGCCGCGCCGTCCAGGCCGTCCAGGTCGCGGTCCTGCCCAAGGGCGACCCCGCCCCGGGCGACACATCCACGCCCTTCGTCGACAGGTCCTCCGAGCCCCCCTCGGTCTCCTACCGCGCCCACGTCGCCGGCATCGGCTGGCAGGGCGCCGTCTCGGACGGCGCCGTGGCCGGCACCACCGGCCAGGGCCGCGCCCTCGAGGCCCTCTCGGGCTCCGTGTCCTGGTACGGGCACGGCTCCTCCTCCCTCGAGGTGAGGGCCCACGTCTCGAACGTCGGCTGGCAGGGCTGGACCTCGGGCGCCGCCGGCACCACCGGGCGCTCCCTGGCGGTCGAGGCGCTCCAGTTCAGGCTCTCCGGCGAGGCCGCCTCGTCCTACGACGTGTGGTACCGCGTGCACTGCGCCGACTACGGCTGGCTCGGCTGGGCCAAGGACGGCGCGTCCGCCGGCACGGTGGGCCTGTCGAAGGCCGTCCAGGCCGTCCAGGTCGTGCTCGTCCCCAAGGGCGGCGCCGCGCCGGGCCCGACCGGTGGCGCCTTCCGCGGCGCCGGTGAGCGCCTGTCCGGCTCGGCTCTCTCCGTCTCCGGCTCGCCGGCGGGCTCGTCGTTCTCCGGCGGGGTCCTGACGCTCGGCTCCGAGAAGGGTCCCGTGCTGGGCTCCGTCGCCGCGACCGTCGACAACCTCGAGTCCGACGGGTCGGTCAGCTACCGCGGCCTGCTGCTGGGCTCCGGCTGGCAGGGGGAGCCGAGCTCCGACGGGGCGCAGCTGGGCGCCTCGGGCGGCGGGCTGCAGCTCAAGGCCGTCCGCTTCGGTCTGTCCGGCGGCCTCGCGGAGCGCTACGACGTCTGGTACCGCTCCTGCGACTCCGCGCGCGGCTGGACCGGCTGGGCGAGCTCCGGCGAGCCCTCCGGCGTCGAGTCGGGCGCCTCGGGCCTCACCGCCGTCCAGGTCGCCCTCGTCGCGAAGGGCTCCGGCGCCCCCGGCCCGACCGAGGGGGCCTTCGTCTCCGGCGCCGCCTCCGGCCCGGCGCTCGTCCTGCAGGGCCATGTCGCGGAGCGCGGCTGGCTGCAGGCGGTGGGCGGCGGCGAGGACGTCGGCACGACCGGCAGGGGCCTCGCGCTCCAGGCGGTGCGCGCCTACCTCGAGGGGGCGGGCGAGGGGAGCTCCGTCTCCGTCGCGGCCCACGTGGCCGGCGTCGGCTGGCAGGACGCCGCCTCCGCCCCCTCCTACGCCGGCACGGTGGGGCAGGGCCGCGCCGTCCAGGCCGTGAGGGTGTCCCTCTCCGGCCCCGTCTCCGATTCCTACGACGTCTGGTACCGCGTACACGCGGCGGGCTACGGCTGGCTCGGCTGGGCCAAGGACGGCGAGGCCGCGGGCACCGAGGGCCTCGGCGTCCAGGCCGAGGCCCTCCAGGCCGTCCTCGTCGAGAAGGGCGGCGACGCCCCCTCGTCGGGCGCCCCCGCCGAGCTCTCCGTCCCCTCGCTCAGCCTCAGGGCCCATGTCTCGGGCGTCGGCTGGCAGGCCGCCGTCGGCAACGGCGGCACCGCCGGCACGACCGGCCAGGCCCGCGCCGTAGAGGCGATCTCGGCCGAGGTCTCCTCGCCGGTCTCCGGCGGCCTGTCCTACAGCGCCCACGTCTCCGGCATCGGCTGGCAGGACGAGGTCTCGGGCGGCGCCGTGGCCGGCACGACCGGCCAGGGCAGGGCGGTCGAGTGCGTGAAGATGCGCCTGACCGGCGACCTCTCCGAGTACTACGACGTGTGGTACCGCGCCTACGTGCAGGACTACGGCTGGCTCGGGTGGGCGAGCGACGGGGCCCGCGCCGGCACGACCGGCATCGGCTACCGCGTCGAGGCGCTCCAGGTCCGCATCCTCGCGAAGGGCTCGGCGGCCCCGGGCCCAACGGAGGGCGCGTACAGGGACCGCCCATTGCATCCGAATTCGGTTGTCCTCAACGTTCCTTGTACAATGCAGAACCCTGAGCTTCCGACTGGCTGCGAGTCCGTTGCATTGACCAATGCGCTTAACTATTATGGATTTGGTTTGGGTAAAACCGTCATTGCAGACGCGTATATGCCTAAGAGCAGTTGGGATTTTGTTACGGCGTTTTGGGGCAATCCTCATAGCGCTTCGAATGGAAACTGCATATCTGCTCCCGGACTGACCAACACCGCTAATTCTTTCTTGATTAGTAGTGGCAGTAGTTTGCGAGCCTACGATGTGACTGGTACTGGTTTCTATGACCTTTATTCGTACTTGGAAGCCGGGCATCCCGTTATTATTTGGTCGACGATAGGTATGCAAAACCTGGGAAGTTGCTATGCGACTCAGGCTTACGGTGGAAGGGTTTATCGAACTTATACCAACTCTCACACCGTTGTTTTAAGAGGCTTTAATCGCTCCCTAGGTACCGTTTACATTGCCGATTCACTCGCTGGCTATGTCTCTAACTCAGCTCAGCGCATTGCTTCGCTATACTCGCAACGAGGAGCTCAGGCGGTCGTCATTAAATAGACGCCGTTGAAGTCGAAGGAAGGTGGAATCGTGAAGCGTCTCTTAGATGTGTCCGTTTCTATACTTGTGGTTATCGCGTTGTTCATGAGTCAATCATGGGCCGTGACTGCTGCATATGCCGATTATTCAATTGACGGATCTGATGATTCAAACAGCTTTCATCTTGAAGGCTCTACTTCCAATCAAGTTGAGCCTATCTCTGAGGGGCAAGAATCGGATGCTGGCTCCGTAGATAGCGAGCCTCAAGACGCGCAGCAGGTCTTATCGGGGGAGACTAACGAAGCCGCTGCCGCTGATTCTGCCTCCAACGATCAGCTCACCGTCAAAAACGTTAGTGTTTCTGCCCATGTGCAGAATATTGGCTGGATGGATCCGGTTGGTTCGGGTAAGGTTGCCGGAACCACGGGTAGGGGCTTGAATCTTGAGGCACTAAAAATCTCACTTGAAGTGGATGGAGCCACCTCTCAAGAACAGATTGCAAATGCCGTATCCGTCGAGGCCCACGTCTCGAACGTCGGCTGGCAGCCCGCCGTCGGCAACGGCGGCACCGCCGGCACGACCGGCCAGTCCCGGGCCGTCGAGGCCCTGAGGGTCAGGCTGTCCGGCGAGCTGTCCGCCCGCTACACCGTCTGGTACCGCGTCCACTCCGCGGAGTTCGGATGGCTCGGCTGGGCGTGCGACGGCGCCGACGCCGGCTCGGCGGGCTACGGCCGCGCCGTCCAGGCCGTCCAGGTCGCGGTCCTGCCCAAGGGCGACCCCGCCCCGGGCGACACCGCCTGTCCTTTTAAGAGCCGTAGCGATGAACCTGCCTCAATCATTGTTCGCTCACATACGTCGAATATTGGTTGGATGTCGCCCGTAGGCGGCGGATCTGTTGCCGGGACAACTGGTAGGGGCCTCCCCATGGAGGCTCTTGAGGCTCAGCTTGGCTGGTATGGTCACTCGGGCTCCATTGAGCTTCGTGGCCATGTTTCTAATGTCGGATGGCAGCAGTGGTCTGAGGGGCACCGTGGAACGACTGGTAAGTCTCAGCGTCTCGAAGCCGTTCAGATTCGTCTAACCGGTGAGGCAGCTGAAAAATATGACGTCTGGTATTGTGCTCATGTGTCAGGTATAGGCTGGCTTGATTGGGCTTGCAATGGAGCTGCCGCTGGTTCTGCCGGTAAAGGCAAGGCTATCGAAGCGGTAAAGGTAATCCTTGTGGAGAAAGGCGGAGCAGCGCCTGGCTCTTCGAGCAATGTCTTTATCGGCGATCTAGATGCTGTTGCGGTTTCCGGATCCGCCGTTTCTGGAGAGAGTCTTGGCTTATCTTCTGGTCAAAAGGCTACGATCGGGGGCAAGGGCGCCAAACTGCTGAACTCCATTGCCTTAAGCGTTGCAGGCCAAACTGATGACGGGTCAATTTCCTATGCCGTTATGGATTCATATTCAGGCTGGGGTGCTTCTGTATCGGATGGCGGCGCTGCCAAGGCGGTATCCGGCGCACCCATAAAAGCGATAAAAATGTCGCTGAGTGGCCAGTTTGCTGCCAATTATGACATTTGGTATCGAGTATGCGATTCCGGTAATGGCTGGACGGGTTGGACGTCAAATGGTCAGGCATGTGGCGTTTCTGGCGGTTCTTCCGGTTTGTGCGGCATAGATGTTGTACTTGTTCGTAAGGGCCAACCTGCCCCTGGTCCTACCAGTAATGCATTTATCGAAACGTCGGGAATCGGTCTTGTATCCCAGGCGCACGTTGCTTCTGCGGGCTGGTTGGCTCCCGTTGGCAATGGCGAAACTGCCGGTCAGACGGGCATGTCTCGTTCTCTGCAGGCGTTGTATGTTTCGACGCAGGGTATCGATGCCTCCGTCGAAGTATCGGCGCACGTTGCGAATATCGGTTGGCAACCATACGTCTCGGGTGCTTCCTACGCTGGCACTGTTGGCAAGGGCCTTGCAATTCAGGCGGTTAAATTAAGGCTCACTGGCAACGACGCTTCAAAATACGATACTTACTACCGTGTTCATGCGGCGGATTATGGCTGGCTTGGTTGGGCTAAAAATGACGCCGCAGCTGGCACCGTTGGACTGTCTAAGCAGGCCGAGGCAATTCAAATTAAGTTGGTTGCCAAGTGTTCGTCCGAGGCTCCCGTTCAAGATCATGCTGCTTTGATCCAGCTTCCCGGGCTATCTGCTAAGGCTAATTGCTCCGGTCTTGGCTGGCAAGCGTCCGTTGGCAATGGCGGTGTTGCCGGAACGGTTGGGCAGAACCGTGCCATGGAGGCCATGCAGTTGTCGCTTTCCGATAGCTCCATGAGCGGTGGCATTTCGTATTCTGCTCATGTATCCAATATCGGTTGGCAGTCTGCTGTTTCGGACGGGGCTACATCGGGAACTGTTGGCCAAGGGCAGCAGATCCAAGCTGTGAAGATTAACTTGACTGGCGACGTTTCGAATTACTTTGATGTCTGGCATCGCGTCCATGTGTCAAATTACGGATGGCTTGGCTGGACCAAAAATGGATCGCCCGCGGGTACCACGAAGCTTGGCATTCCTGTTCAGGCTTTACAGGTAAAGATTGCCCCCAAGGGCGCTTCTGCACCAGGCTCTACGTCTGATTCGTATTTTGAGACCTATCGTTATATGGGGTATCAGACCCCGGGATCATACCCAAAGGTTAGTTGTAATAGCGTACAGCTTCCTTCATATTGCACCGGTTACTTTACGTATGTCACGCCTTCTCGAATTCCTTACAACGCTTCACGACAGGATTGCATCAACGCATTCGTCCAGCGTGCTCGTGAATATATCGGTACTCGTTATATCGAGCCGTGGTCTTCTTGGCCAGGGGATGCAGTTGATTGCTCGGGCTTGGTGCTGCAATGTTTGTATGCGACTGGCATGGATATGGGTTGGTATAACCCCTATAACCATCGTTGGTTGCCCGAGCAGACCTATAACTCCATGAACTGGTATCGCAACAACACGTTTATGCCGGTTAGCACCTCTGCTATGCAGAGGGGAGATGTGGTCTACTACCGGGGTCATATTGGAATCTACATTGGAAACGGTCGAATCATTGATTCGTGGCCGGGGATCGGTGTGACCGAGCGCTCGGTCAATGCTCCAGGTCGTGTAATCGGCGCAGCTAGGCCTTTTGCATAGAGTCTGTTGAGGCGCTCCGTTGCAGGAGCGCCTCTTTTTGACTGTATGGTAAACGTTGCTTTTCTAAGCTTTAAATGCCTGTATGGAAGTGTGGTAATATAGCAGCTATTCGGTCTTTACATGTGGTCAATGTCTCGGGGGATATACATGAAACATCTCAAAGCGTCTGCGGCTTTGGTTTGTACGCTATTGATGGGCTGGTCGCAAATCATTCAGCCTTACAGCGCGTATGCGCTGTCGGTTCAGGCCGCCGCTGCCTCGCAGTCGGTCTTGCAAACATCAATCGAGCACGAATCTCAAGGTGTAAGTTCTCAGGGGGCGCAGGACGATGCCTCGGGTTCTCGGGGTGTGACCGAATGGTATGGTGACGATGCAAATGCTGCTCGTCCTGATGGGGAAACAGATTCGGATTCCGGCGAACAGCCTGGAATTGGCATCGAAGAGTCTCGTGTTGACGAGTCAAACGGTGAAGCCCCAACCGATGATTCCACTGAAATGAATTCCTGCGAAGCCGACTCTTTGGAACCGAACTCTTGGCGTTTCGAAAACGGCGTGCTTATCGATTCTGACAATGGCGACATCGATGCGCAGTCTTTAACTGACGATCCTTTGCCCAATGGCGCTGTTGCGCGCGGCATCGATGTCAGCAATCATCAAGGAACTGTTGATTGGAATAAGGTTAAGGCCGCGGGGATTGATTTTGCCATTCTCAAGGTCGGTCCGGTTTACGGAAAACCTGACGATTCTTTTGAAAGGAACGCTGCTGAATGTGAACGCCTCGGCATTCCTTATGGCGTGTATTACTACTCCTACGCCCGTTCTGTAGAGGATGCCAATAAAGAGGCCGACAGGACACTTGCTTGGCTCGGCGGCCATCATCCGTCGCTTCCCGTTTATTATGATCTTGAGGATAGCTATATCTTGCAAGATCCGGATTTCAGCAAGGATAAGCTTACCCAGATTGCGCAGGCTTTTTGCAACCGTATGGAGGCCGTTGGCTTTAAGTCGGGTATCTATGCGAACCTTAACTGGCTTAACAACTACCTGAATTCTCCGTCGTTGAGCGGTTATGACCATTGGGTCGCTCAATATAATTGGCGTTGCGATTATGCTGGCAGCTACAGTTTCTGGCAGTATTCAAGCAGTGGCAATGTCCCGGGCGTCAACGGACGCTGTGACATGAACTACTGCTTCAACGGTTCTCTTCTCAACGTAGATGACAGCAAGATGCATATTCAGTATGAGGCGCATGTCTCGAATATTGGCTGGATGAGCAGCAAGCGCGACGGATCTACGGCTGGCACAACGGGGCAGTCTAAATCAGTGGAGGATCTTAAGGTCAGCATCTTGAATCCCGTTGAAGATGGCTCTGTGCAAATTAACGCCAATGTAAGTGGCGTCGGCTGGCAGGGCTGGGACACCCCCTCGGCCTCCGAGGGCGGCACCACCGGCCAGGGCCGCGCCGTCGAGGCCGTGCGCCTGAGGCTCACGGGCTCCCTCGCCAAGGACTACGACGTCTACTACCGCGTGCACGCC
>JAUMOL010000021.1 GCA_031295385.1 Collinsella sp. | reverse complement strand
GGCCGCCGACAGGTCGGCGGAGGCGTCCACGCGCTCGCCGCGCCTGGCCTTCGGCGCCGTCACGAACCTGTGCGACGCCACCTCGGCGCTCACCGTCGAGGGCGACCTGCCCAGCTCCCTCGCGATCTCCCTGCACGACGCCCTGCGCTCCAGCATCCTCTGGACCGTGTCCCGCTCGTGCCTCGTGAGCCTTCCGTAGGCCCTCGGGACCGCCTTCTCGGAACCCTTCTTCCTCTTTCCGGACATGCCGTCCTCCGATCTCCCGGGGCCGGCCGGTCCGGCCCTCAGGGTATCGGGTTCCCACATTCATCCGCACATGTGCGGATGAATGTGGGAGGTGTTCGGATGAAGTTGATAATCAAGGTTTTGTCGCACATTCGAGGAGCTAAGGCATCAATGCTTGCACAGGCGGGGAGTCTCCCCTATAATTTCCTTCGCTTTGGGACACGCAAGGTTTAGACCTTAGCTGCTCAACACCTTCGGGACGTGGCGCAGTTTGGTAGCGCGCCTGCTTTGGGGGCAGGATGTCGCAGGGTCAAATCCTGTCGTTCCGACCATATCTTTCGGGCGTAGTTCAATGGTAGAACCCCAGCCTTCCAAGCTGATGACGCGGGTTCGATTCCCGTCGCCCGCTCCATAGGATAGTTTAAACGGCTTTGGCTCTATTTGGTGCCAGAGCCGTTTTCATATGCATGCCGGGACCCCACATCCCCTTCTAAGTTGCGGTGAAATACGGACTGTTTTTCGGCTTTTATGGCCCATGTAGTCCGTATTTCACCGCAACTATTTGTAAGGTTGGATTTTGATGCCGTTGGGAGGGTCGTAGCGACCGTCTACCGAGAGTGGAATTATTTTTTGAAGCTCTGACCTGCGGCGTCAAGTTTTTGGTCAGCTTTTGGCAAGGCCTGCGGACGGAGGCATGCGATAGCGTAATGGTATTCTCTCCGCCGTGATGGTTATGGGGTTGGCCATGCTCGATAAAGGCAAACATTTTCCGCAGTCATATGCAAGAATGCTATTCTCGGCCGTTGGAATTCATCAAGATGGACAGCTGCTTATAACAATTGATCCTTGGGATGAACGCCGTGCGCGCGAGCTTATGCAGGAAGAGCTCATGCTTCGTCTTTACAACCATGTGTATGCGGATCCGGTCTATTGGAATAATCTTGGGGTTGAAGATCGCATCTTTCAGCTGGCATCCGCTATTGCGGTCGTTGAACCGGATGCTGTGTTTTGCGGATCGACGGCAGCGCTGCTCTACGGCATCGGCTCGGCGTATACGCTTCTGGATAAAGTGCAAGTACTGCTGCCACGGTCTACAAGGCGTGATACGTATGAGTTCGTTGAATACAAGCGCTGGCGGGCGGGCGAAGTGTGGCGGCTAGGTCTGTTTACACTGACGGATCCGTGTCGAACGGTTGTTGATATCGCTCGAACGAGCGCCTTTCGCTATGCGCTGGGCTATGTCGATGGCTTGGCCCGTGAGTACGATGTCGAACGCGAAGAACTGCGAGCATACGCGCAGGCAAATTGCCGAGGGTTGCATGACATCGCGCGTGCTTTTGACGTTTTTGAGTATATGGACGGCAGGTCAGACAATGGCGGCGAGTCTGAGGCGAGAGCAGCGATGATTCTCGCTGGGGTTGCCGCGCCCGAGCTTCAAGTTGAGATAACGCGACCGGGAAACGCTGGCTATTATCTAGCAGATTATGGCTGGCAGATGCCAGACGGCTCATGGACGCTGGCAGAGCTGCATGGGCTAGGCAAGTTTGAAGACGAGGCTCAAAATGATCCAGAGCGGGCGGCGGCAAAAACGTATCGAGCGGCCCTCATGCGCGACGCGAACCTTCGCGCCATGGGCCACAATGTCATTCATTTCAAACTCTCGGACACCTACGACGTGGAATCGTTCGGTGCCATGATGCACGGCTACGGCATTCCGACAACAAAACCCTACGCCGACTCCCGATAGCGAAATCGTTCGCGGTCAACCTTCAATAAGTTGCGGTGAAATACGGACTGTTTTGCGGTTTGACCAGCAAAAACAGTCCGTATTCCACCGCAACTTAGGAGGGGATAGGTTTAACTGCGGGGGCGGTGGCGGAGCTTGTCGATGGTGGAGTCGGTGCTGTGACTGCGGGCTTCGGCGGCGCGGTCGCGGGCGTCGGCAGCGGTTTGGCGCTTACGGCGGTAATCGATCATGCCTTGGATGATGGGCTTGCCAAAGCTCACGACATCATCGTTGTAGATGGCGGTTCGGGCTGCGAGGAGGCAGTCGGAAAAGTCCATATGGGTCTTGCCAAAGAGTTTGACGGCAAGGGCGACAACGGTGGGCTCGTCGACCATGACGTCATCGAGCAGCCTTTTCATGGCCGCAGCAATCTCAACGCGGGGAACCTTATAGACGTCGCGCAGCGTGACCACGACGCGCGTGATAATCTCGGGGTAGACGCGAGCGGTGCGCGTGGCGATGACCTTGGCGGCGCGCGGTGACAGAACTTCGTCGTCGTCAAGCAGGTAGCGCAGGATGACGGTCTCGTCGATGATGGTGCTACTCATGGATATCTACTTCCTCGGGACCCAAAACCGACTCGTCGCTTTCTGTGGCTAGGTATTCAATCCAGGCATTGCGCTCCTCGGAGCGGCGATTGGGGTCCCCATATGCTTTGAGCAGTCCATAGGCGGCCGTGCCGTCCTTGGAGCGCACGGCGACCGGCTGAAAGGGGAGCTTGCGCATCAAAATACTCTGCGCGACAAATAGACGGACAGCCTCGGCGAGCGATGTGCCCATGGCGTCGTAGAGACGCTCGGCATGCTGCTTGTCTTCCTCGCGAATGCGCACCTGCAGGATGGCTCGTTTTTGAGTCGATGACATCACTGGCCTCCCTTAATGAGCGTGCAATTTGAATAGTCAAATACAACATCGGCTAATAATAGCCAATCTTACAACCACTACTTTATTGCACTAGAGTAAATGAGTGTAAACGATATTACAAACGTACTACATCCTTCAGAAACGAGCGTGAAATCTCCCTTGGATGCACGCATGTAATACACTCACCTTTATAGCTTCTAGAGAATAATTCCAACCTGCCAAAACCCCTGCAATACACCCGTATTGCAGGGCCTATGCTCAAGTTTGCCCCCTGCAACTGCGTATATTTAACCTGTATATCGTTGGAGGAATTCTATCGAAGTGCCTGTTTCGCCGCATGCACTCGATACGCCGATGCCGGACCACGGGCGGTCCGGGGCAACGTCGACAGGGTCTCTCCGGCATGGGATTCAGGAGGGAGTGAACAACATGGGCAATAAACGAGTCGTAGCCGATTCCTCACGCTGCATTGGGTGCCAAACCTGTATGGCGGCGTGCATCGAGGCACACGATATTCCCGGCAACATCGCCGCGCCGCGCCTGCGCGTGACGCGTACGTACGAGATCTCCGCACCGGTGGCTTGCCATCATTGCGAGGATGCCCCGTGCGCGAAGGCCTGTCCTACGGGCGCCTTGTTCTTTGATCCAAAGAACCATCGCATCGGCGTCAACGAGGACAACTGCATCGGCTGCAAGAGCTGCGTCATGGCATGCCCCTTTGGCGCCGTGAGCGTGGCGACCACGCAGGCCCCCGTCTTGATGGGCGACGTCCGCGTGGGTTCGCAGACTAAGAGCTTCGTGCTTAAGTGCGACCTGTGCGTGGACCGTCCCGGCGGTCCGGCGTGTGCCGAGGCGTGCCCGACCAAGGGTCTCACCCTGGTAGACGATGAGCGCCTGGCAGAACTGACTGCCGAGCGTGCCCGCGCCACCATCGAAAACGAGGCGTAAGCGTTGGGGCGACAGGCCCAATGATTGTCAAATAAGTACCGAGTATTCGGTAGCAGAGAAAGGAAGGAGGGTGTCATGGAGAAGCATAAAGTGATTTGCCCGTACTGCGGCGCCGGTTGCCAGTTTAACCTCTTGGTCCAAAACGGCCAGGTCGTGGGTACCGAACCGCTCAACGGCATCACCAACCAGAGCGAGCTGTGCCTTAAGGGCATGAGCGGCTACGACTTCATCAACGACACCAAGATCTTGACTCCTCGCGTACTGCACCCGATGATCCGCCGCACTAAGGGCGCGGATCTTGAGCGCGTAAGCTGGGACGAGGCACTGGATTTCACCGCATCTAAGATGCAGGCCATAATTGACGAATATGGTCCTAACGCTGTCATGACCACCGGCTCTTCGCGAGGCGGCGGCAATGAGGCGAACTACGTCATGCAGAAGTTTACGCGTGCGTGCATCGGCACCCACAGCGTGGACAACTGCGCCCGTACTTGACACGGCCCTACTGTCCTCGGTCTGATGGACACGGTTGGTTCAGGTTGCATGTCATGCTCCATCCCCGGTATGGAGGATGCGGGCTGCATTTTCCTCTTCGGCTATAACCCTGCCGATTCGCACCCCATCGTCGCAAGGCGTATCGTGCGAGCCAAAGAAAAGGGTTGCAAGATCATCGTCGCCGACCCGCGCCATATCGAAACCGCGCGTATCGCCGATCTCTACCTTCCGATCAAGAACGGTTGCAACGTCGCGTTCCTCAACGCCTTTGCCAACTGCTTGGTCAACGATGGCCTCTACGACAAGGAATTCGTCGCCGAGCATACGAACGGCTTTGACGAGTGGTGGGAGACCATCAAGAACTACACTCCCGAATCCGTACAGGACATCACGGGTGTCGAGCCCGCGTTGATCCACCAAGCTGCCGAGATGTACGCCACGGCGAAGCCCTCTGCCATCATTGGCTGGGGCATGGGCGTATGCCAGCAGAAGCAGAACCTGAAGACGGTGCACACCATCGCCTCCATCGCCTGCGTTGCCGGCCAGATCGGCAAACCCAACTCCGGCCTCGCGCCCGTGCGTGGCCAGAACAACGTCCAGGGCTCCTGCGATATGGGCATGCTGCCCAACCTGTATCCTGGCTACCAGAAAGTCACCGACCCGGCTGTGCGTGCCAAGTTTGCCAAGGCTTGGGGCGTGCCCGAGGAAAAGCTCCCGCTCGAGGAGGGCTACAAGCTCACCGACCTGGGCCACCTGGTCGACGAGGGCAAGGTGCACTGCTTCTACAACTACGGCGAGGACCCGGTGCAGACCGAGCCCGATTCGGCCGGCATGCGCAAGACGCTCTCCGAGCTGGATCTGTTCATTTGCCAGGACATCTTTATGACGCAGACGACCATGCTCGCCGACGTCATCCTGCCCGCTACCTCTTGGGGCGAGCACGAGGGTGTCTTTACCGCATCCGACCGTAGCTTCCAGCACTTTGACGCGGCTGTTCCGCCCAAGGGCGAGTGCCGTCACGACTGGGAGATCTTCGCGGACCTGTCTACGCGCATGGGTTACCCCATGCACTACGACAACACCGAGCAGATCTGGAACGAGTGCATTAGCCTGTGCCCCAACTTTGTGGGCGCGACCTACGAGAAGATGGCTCCCGAGGGCGGCTACGCCCAGTGGCCCGTCAAGAGCACCGATGTGAACGACCACGGTACGCCCGACATGTTCGCTGGTGGCAAGTTCACCACCAAGGACGGCCGCGCCAACCTGATGGCGCACGACTGGGAGGCGCCCTCCGAGCTTCCCGACGATGAGTACCCGCTCATCCTGTGCACCGTCCGCGAGGTCGGCCACTACAGCTGCCGCTCGATGACCGGCAACTGCAAGACGCTGGCGCTGCTTGCCGATGAGCCCGGCTTTGTCCGCATGAATCCCGCGGACGCCCAGGCGCGCGGCATCAAGAACGGCGACATCGTCTCGATTCACAGCCGCCGCGGCCAGGTATACAGCCGCGCCGACGTAAGCGATCGCATCAACAAGGGCACGGTCTATATGACCTACCAGTGGTGGATCGGCAAGTGCAACGAGCTGACCATGCACAAGGTCGACCCGGTCTCGCACACGCCCGAGGACAAGTTCTCCGCCTGCCAGGTCGACGCCATTGCCGACCAGGTTTGGGCAGAGGGCGAGGTAGAGCGTCAGTATACCGAGCTCAAGCAGGCTCTGGTGGACGCCGCCGCTCCCCAGGACGTTGAGCCTGGCGCCGCCAAGTTCGACGACGAGACACACGTGAATCAAATCGTGTAGTCCCGTTCTCGTTGGCTTTTTGGGCCGGGCGTCCCGTACGTTCGGGAGCCCGGCCCGTTATTTTGAAAGGAAGTGGGGATGAACCGCTTCATCGACATCAACCCGGAGAGGTGCATCGGCTGCGGAACATGCCAGTCCGCCTGTGCCGACGCCCACCGGATGCAGGGTCTTCAGGATACGCCGCGCCTGGCGCTCGTGAAGACCGGCGGTATTTCGGCCGCCCTTGCCTGCCACCATTGCGAGGGTGCCCCCTGCGCCGAGGTTTGCCCGGTGAATGCTATCGAGCACGATGGCGACCGCATCCACGTCAAGGAGCAGGAGTGCATCGGGTGCAGGCTGTGCGCCATCGCGTGCCCCTTCGGAGCCATCCATCCCGATGGCACGTCTATCGCCGGTGTCGCAGGCATGTGCGACCCGACGCCTTCGTATCCTAAGTCCCTGAGCAGCCTGCTTACGTGGGCTCCTGGCCAGTACACCTGCGCTGTGAAGTGCGACCTGTGCGCCTTCGATCCGGACGGCCCGCATTGTGTGGCGGCGTGCCCCACCAAGGCGCTGACCGTCATGGGCGGCGCGGCCGATCGCGAGCTCGACGAGGCCAAGCGCCTGCGCTCGATCGAAAACGGTCCGGTTGTCGACGTTACCGCTGTGGCCCAGGGCCTGTCCGAGAAAGCAGAAGGGAGCGTAAACAATGGATAGCATGACGCTGTTTATCGCATCGCTTGCCGTCTCGTGCATCGGTGCGCTCGCCTCGGTTCTGCTGATTAAGGCCGATAACGCCGCCAAGACCGCCGGCTGCCTTATCGGCGCCGTCGCGGCCGTGCTGTCGTTCATCGCGGGCCTCGAGGCCGTGCTTGGCGACGTTTCGTCCCTCAACACGGTCTTCTTTTTCCCGTTCGCCCGTCTCGAGCTCTTGCTCAACGGCCTTGCGGGCCTGATCGTGGTCCTCATCTCAATCCTCGCCTTTGCGGGCTTCATCTACGGTCTGTCCTACTTCGATGAGTACCCGGGCAAGGTCGGGCGCGCCGGTTTCTTCATGAACACCTTCGTCGCCTCGATGATGCTCGTCATCACCGCCGACAACGTGTTCTGGTTCCTGGTCGCCTTTGAGCTCATGTCCCTTACGAGCTACTTCCTTGTCGTTATCGAGGAGAACAAGAACTCCATTAGGGGCGGTTGGCTCTACTTCGTCATCGCGCACGTGGGCTTTGTCCTTATCATGGCGAGCTTCCTGCTCATGACCAACGGCGTGGGCGGTTCCTTCAGCTTCAGTGATTTCCGTACGCATGACTTTGGACCCGCCGTCTCCTCCGCGTGCTTCGTCCTCGCGTTCTTCGGATTCGGCGCAAAGGCCGGTATCATCCCGCTGCACTCCTGGCTGCCCCAGGCGCACCCCGAGGCGCCGTCCAACGTGTCCGCCCTCATGTCCGGCGGCATGATCAAGATCGGCATCCTGGGAATCCTCAAGGTCGGTCTCGACCTGCTCGCGGGTTCGGGCGTCCAGCTCTGGTGGGGCCTCATGGTCCTGGTTTTCGGATCCATCTCGTCGGTCCTGGGCGTCGTCTACGCCCTCCACGAGCACGACATTAAGCGCCTGCTGGCCTACCACTCCGTCGAGAACATCGGCATCATCTTGCTCGGTGTCGGCGCGTCCATGACGGCGCACGCCCTGGGCAACGACGTCATCGCGACGATCGCGCTCATGGCCGCCCTCTACCACACGCTCAACCACGCCATGTTCAAGGGCGAGCTGTTCCTCGGCGCGGGCTCCCTGCTCTATGCCACGGGTACGCGCAACATGGAGAAGATGGGCGGCCTGTTCCGCCGTATGCCGGTCACGGCCGTCTGCTTCCTCATCGGTGCCCTTGCCATCTCGGCTATCCCGCCGCTCAACGGCTTCGTTTCCGAGTGGTTCACCTACCAGTCCCTGTTCAACATCTCGACGCTCTCCGACCCGGTCGTCATGGTGTTCGCCGTCGCCTCCGCGGCCGCCCTCGCCATCACCGGTGCCCTGGCCGTCACGTGCTTCGTGAAGGCCTACGGCGTCTCGTTCGCGAGCAGCCCTCGTTCCCAGGAGGCCGCGAACGCCAAGGAGTCCCCGGCTCCGATGTTGTTCTCGCAGATGCTCCTCGCGGCCATCTGCGTGGTGCTGGGAATCGGCTCTCCCGTCATCGCCCCGGTTCTGGGCGACGTCGCCCAGAGCGTGCTTGCCGGCTCTGCCATCACAGCCACCTCGGGCGTGTCTCTGGTGAACGAGATTTCCGGTGCCGCCACCTCCACCCCCGCGATCGCCATCGCGCTCGTGGTCCTCACCGGCCTCGCGTTCGTGTTGAGGTCCTGCCTCGGCACCAAGGCCCCCGCTAAGAAGACCGACCCTTGGGCGTGCGGCTACGAGCCCAACGAGCACATGCCCGTCGTCGCCACGAGCTTCGCGTCAGACGTAGAGCTCTTCATGGGCCCGCTCTACACCCTGCGCGAGGTATGCACCAAGATCTGCTGGTCCATCGCGCACGTGTTCCAGAAGCTCACCGGTGTCGCCCAGGGCGTTGAGCCCCTGCCCGACCGCTTCCTGGTCGATGCACCGAGCGAGGGTGCCGATAAGCTGGCCGGCCTCGCCTCCAAGATCGAGGGCGGCAACTACTCCGTATACATCTGCTACATCGTCGCGGCGCTCGTGGTCTTCCTCGTGCTCGCCGTGGTCATGGTCTAGAGAGGGGAGAGGATATTATGAACATCGTTCTTGCGATAGCGCAGGGCCTCGTGGTCATGCTGGTCGCGCCCTTCTTCTCCGGCCTCGCCCGTGTGATTCGCGCGAAGATGCACAATCGCCGCGGTCCGTCCATCCTTCAGGATTACCGGGACCTCGCGAAGCTCATGGCGCGTCCCGAGTCCGTGAGTTCCGACTCGAGCTTCGTGCTGCGCATCATGCCGCCGCTGTTCCTCGCGGTGTCGTTCATGCTCGCCATGGGCCTGCCCATGTTCACGCTCGAGAGCCCCATGCCCGTCTTTGGTGACGCCATCACCATCATGTACGCGCTCGCGCTGTCCCGCTTCTTCTTCGCGCTGTCCGGCGTGGATTCCTCCAACGCCTACGCGGGCTTCGGCGGTATCCGCGAGCTCCTCATGAGCGTGCTCATCGAGCCGTCCATGCTCATCGCGCTGTTTACCGTCGCCATCGTGTGCGGCTCCACGGACATTGCGACCATGGGTCAGCACATCGTTACGGGCAACGTCTCGAGCGTCGTCGCCGTCATCCTCGCCGGCGTCGCCTTCGCGGCCGCCTGCTATATGGAGCTCGGCAAGCTTCCGTTCGATCAGGCCGAAGCCGAGCAGGAGCTCCAGGAGGGCCCGCTCGCCGAGCTCTCCGGCCCGTCCCTGGCCATGATGAAGCTCGCCATGGGCATGAAGCAGGTCGTGGTCGTCGCTTGGTTCACCTCCATCTTCATCCCCTGGGGAGAGCCCGCGACCATCGGCGTCACCGCTCTCGTGGGCGCCGTCGTCTTCCTTGTCAAGTGCCTGGTCGATTTCGTTGTCTGCGGCGTGCTCGAGAACTCCGTTTCCCGTTCGCGCTTCAAGGTGCTCGGTAACCAGACCTGGGCCGTCGTCGGCATCGCGGTCCTCGCGTTCGTCTTCGTCGTCGTAGGCGTGTAGGGAGAAGGGAGAAACTATGTCAATCGAATCGAGCTTGTCCCTCTTTGCCATGGTGGCGATCGCCGTCCCCATGCTGGGCTCCCTGCTCATCGTCATGCTGCCGCGTCCCTACGCTAAATGGATCTGCGCCTTTGCCGGCGGCATCGCCACGGTCGCTTCCGTTGGCTTGGCCGCGACGTTTGCCGGAAACGGCATGAACGCGGTCGATGTAACCTGGGCGAGTATGGGCCAGACCTTGGTCATGGGCTTCATATTCGACCGGATGAGCACGCTGCTCGCACCCGCGTTCGTCGCTATCGGCCTGCTCGTCGTCATCTATTCGTTCCCGTACATGAGCGATAAGAACAAGGAGCATCCCGACGCGCCCCGTCGCCGCTTCTACGTGTACTTCTCCACGTTCATCGGCGCCATGGCCGGTCTCGCCTACAGCTCCACCATCGTCGGCCAGCTCGTTTTCTTCGAGATCACCGGCGTGTGCTCCTGGGGCCTCATCAGCTACTACATGACGCCCACGGCCAAGAAGGCCGGTATGAAGGCGCTCATCATCACCCATATCGGCGCTCTGGGACTCTACATCGGCGCGGCCTTCCTGTTCGCCGGAACCGGCACGTTCGCGCTGAGCGCGATCTCCCAGCTCGATTCCGGTATGAAGACCGTCGTGCTGCTGCTCATCCTGTTCGCCGCTTGGGCCAAGTCCGCCCAGTTCCCGCTCTACATGTGGCTGCCCTCCGCAATGGAGGCCCCCACGCCCGTTTCCGCCTACCTCCATGGCGCGTCCATGGTGAAGGTCGGCGTGTGCGTGTTTGCCCGCGCTCTTGCGAGTGCCGGCGATATCCCCGAGATCGTCGGTTGGGTCGCCATCATCGACGCCGTCGTGACCATGCTCTTCGGCTTCCTCATGTACCTGCCCCAGAAGGATATGAAGCGCCTGCTCGCCTTCTCGACGATCGCGCAGCTCGCCTACGTGTTCTTCGGCCTGGGCCTCTCCGTGTTCGGAAGCCAGATGGCGTTCAACGGCGCCGTCGAGCACATCTTCAACCACGCGTTCACCAAGACCCTGTTCTTCCTCATCGCCGGCTCCCTCAGCTTCACGCTGGGAACCCGTATGTTGCCCAAGATCCAGGGCCTCATGAAGAAGTACCCGGTCACGGGCGTGGGCTTCGCGGTCGCCGCGACCGCTATCGCCGGCGTGCCCCCCATGAGCACGTTCTTCTCCAAGTTCCAGATTATTTCCGGTGGCTTCGCGGTTGGTGCTTCCAACACGGTCATCTTCGTCCTCGTGTGCGTCATGGTCGTCGAGACCGTCGCCACCTTCGCATGGTTCCTGCGTTGGATGGGTAAGGTCCTGCCCGGTGAGCCGAGCGAGACCGTGGCCGCCGGCCAGCCCCTTCCGCGCGCCATGGCGTTCGTGTTCGTCGTCCTCATGATCATGGTCGTCGTCGCCGGTCCTCTGTCCTCTAGTTGGATGGGTTAGGAGGTAGGACATGGGTTATTCGTTAGTCAATATCCTGGGCGGTCTTCTGATCGTGACCTCCACCATGGTGGTCGTCTCGAAGACCATCCCGTCCGCCATTAAGTGGTACGCGATCCAGTCGGTTGTCCTGGTGGGCGTGCTGCTCACCCTGGGCCTCACCACCGGTGCCACCGAGCTTCTCATGTGGGCCGCGTCGGCCTTCGTCACCAAGGTGATCCTCGTTCCGTTCATTCTCAACCGTGCCTACAAAAAGATGGGTTCGCCTGCCGATAGCACGCTGACCTCCTCCATCAAGCCGGCCTGGACCATCATCCTCACCGGTCTGGAGGTGGCCATCTGCTTCGCGGTGGTCACGCGCCTGAGCCTGCCCACCGCTGAGGTGGCTACTCCGGCCCTCGCCATCAGCTTCGCGCACTTCTTCGTCGGCCTCACGTGCATCATCTCCCAGCGCAACATCCTCAAGCAAATCTTCGGGTACTGCCTTATGGAGAACGGTAGCCACGTGACGCTCGCCCTGCTCGCGCCCACGGCCCCCGAGATCATCGAGATCGGCATCGCCACCGACGCCATTTTCGCCGTCATCATCATGTCCGCCGTCGTCGTGAGGATCTGGAACGACACCAAGTCGCTCGACTCCCACGACCTGACCGAATTGAAGGGGTAGGCCATGGATGTTTCAATGCTGACGGTCGCCCTGCTCGCTTGTCCCCTCGTGTTCTCCCTGATTATGGCTGCGCTCCCCAAGACGACGTCCTACAGCGTCTTTGCGGGGCTCAACACCATCTCCGTCGCGGCGACCCTCGTCCTTTCGGTCGTCACCGCGGGAACCATGCTCTCGAGCGGGCAGAATATCGACGCTTTGGGCCTGTGGCTCCATCTCGATTCGCTCTCGTCGATCTTCGTCCTTCTGGTAGGCATCATCGGGTTCATCACCGGCGTGTACTCCATCTCCTATATCAAGATCGATATCGAGGAGAAGACCATGCCGGCCGAGCGCACCAAGCAGTACTACGCTCTGTTTAGCCTGTTCGTTTTCACGATGCTGCTCGCCTGCCTGTCCAACAACATCATCCTCACCTGGGCGGCGGTCGAGGCCACCACGTTGTCGACCGTGTTCCTCGTGGGCATCTACAAGAACAAGCAGGCGCTCGAGGCGTCTTGGAAGTACGCGATGGTCTGCACCGCCGGCGTGGCCTTCGGCCTGTTCGGCACGCTGCTCATCTACGCGAACGCCGCCGATATCATGCCCAACGCGCATGAGGCAGCCTTCCTCACCTCCATCATGCCCTACGCCGACCAGTTCGACCCGATGCTCGTGCGCCTCGCCTTTGCGTTTATCGTGATCGGCTTTGGCACCAAGGCCGGCCTGTTCCCCATGCACACTTGGCTGCCCGACGCGCACTCCCAGGCTCCGAGCCCGGTCTCCGCGCTGCTCTCGGGCGTGCTGCTCAAGTGCGCCATGCTGGTGATCATCCGCTTCTACTCCCTGTCCATCATCACGGTGGGCGACACCTATCCGCGTACGCTCCTGCTCATCCTGGGCACGCTGTCCATCCTGGTGGCCGCCCTGTGCATCTTTAAGCAGGACGATATCAAGCGCCGCTTCGCGTACTCCTCCGTCGACAACGTCGGCGTGGTCGCGCTGTGCCTGGGTATCGGTGGTCCGCTCGGTATCGCCGCCTGCCTGCTGCACTGTATCTTCCACGGTTTCACGAAGGCGCTCGCCTTCTGCATGGCCGGTAACATCCAGCACATCTACCACACCCGCGACCTGAACAAGATCAAGGGCGTCGTCGAGATCGCTCCCGTCACGGCAGCGCTCACCATCATCGCCCTGCTCGCGCTCGCCGCCTTCCCGCCGTTCGCCCTGTTCATCTCCGAGTTCCTCACCTTCGTGGCCGGCGTCCAGTCCGGTCCCATCTGGGTGGTCGTGCTCGTGGCCATTGGCCTCACCGGCGTGTACTTTGCCCTTACCGGCATCGCGCTCAAGTCCATCTTCGGCAAGGCGCCCGAGGGCATGAAGCGCCACGAGGTGCCCGCCCTCATGATCATCCCCGAGATCGCCCTCGCGATCGTGGTCATGTGGTTCGGTATCGCCACCCCGGTCGCCATCACGAGCGGCGTCGAGGATGCAACGTCCGTCGTTTTGAACCAGAGCGTCGAAGAGCTCCACGAGGCCCCTCTCTACCGCATGGTGTTCAGTTCCCAGACCAAGACAAGTGAGGTGAATTAGCACCATGGCAGAACCTGAAAAGAAGGACTACGCTCGTCGCTGCGAAAGCCACGTCGAGGCCCTGCGCCGCGCCGTTCCGGGCTGCATCGAGAAGGTCGAGTGGCAGTGCGAGGACCAGCTGACGATTACCGTCAAGCAGGACAAGCTGCCCGAGGCCGTCCACTACCTGTACTACGAGCGCTACGGCTGGATTCCCGTGATCATCGGCAACGATGAGCGCAGCCTGTGCGGCCGTTACGCCGTGTACTACGTCATCTCCATGGAGGGGGAGGACCCCGGCTGGGTGACCGTGCGCACCGAGGTCGATCCCGCCAAGATGACGTTCCCGTCCGTGACGCCGTTCGTCCCCGCCTGCGTGTGGGGCGAGCGCGAGCTGCGCGATATGTTCGGCCTGATCCCCGAGGGTCTGCCCGATCGTCGTCGCCTGGTGCTGCCCGATGACTGGCCCAGCGGCCTGTACCCGCTGCGCAAGGACTCCATGGACTACCGCTTCCGTCCCGCTCCCGCGAGCGACATGGAAAACTACGAGTTCTTGGCCGACACCAAGGGCAAGGAGACCACGCTCGTCCCCATGGGCCCGCTGCACATTACCTCCGACGAGCCTGGCCACTTCCGCCTGTTCGTCGAGGGCGAGACGATCGTCGACGCCGACTACCGTCTGTTCTACGTGCACCGCGGCATGGAGAAAGTCGCCGAGACGCGCCTGAACTATGACGCCGTGACGTTCCTCGCCGACCGCATCTGCGGCATCTGCGGCTGCGCTCACTCGGTGGCCTATGCCGAGGCCGTCGAGCGCGCCCAGGGCATTCATGTTCCGCCGCGCGCCCAGTACATCCGCGCCATCATGCTCGAGGTCGAGCGCCTGCACTCGCATCTGCTCAACATTGGCCTGGCGTCGCACTACACGGGCTTCGACTCCGGCTTCCAGCAGTTCTTCCGCGTCCGCGAGAAGTCCATGGATCTGGCCGAGAAGCTCTCCGGTCACCGCAAGACCTACGGCCTCAACGTGATCGGCGGCGTGCGTCGCGACATTTTGGCCGAGCAGAAGCTCTCCACGCTCACGACCATCCACCAGCTGCGCTCCGAGGTTCAGGAACTCGTCGATATGCTGCTCTCCACGCCCAACTTTATTGAGCGTACGAGTGGCATCGGCATCTTGGACCGCAAGATCGCACGCGACTTCTCGCCGGTCGGTCCACTCATGCGCGGCTCGGGCTATGCCCGCGACGTGCGTTTTGACCATCCCTTCGACGGCTACGCCGATCCGGACGTTCAAAAGATGCACGCCGCCACGGCCGACACCTGCGATGCCTTCGGCCGTACCGCCGTTCGCATCCAGGAGGTCTACGATTCGATCGACATGATCGAGACCATGCTCGAGAACTGCCCGTCGGGCCCCATCCTCACCACGGATTGGGAGTACACCCCGCACAAGTACGCCATCGGCGCCACCGAGGCGCCGCGCGGCGAGGACGTGCACTGGGCCATGCTCGGCAACAACCAGAAGTGCTACCGCTGGCGCGCCAAGGCCGCCACGTACAGCAACTGGCCGGTCCTGCGCTACATGTTCCGCGGCAACACCGTGGGCGACGCGGCGCTGATCGTCGGCTCGCTCGACCCGTGCTACTCCTGCACCGACCGCGTGACGGTGACCGATGTTGCCGCCAAGCGCGACCACGTGCTCGACAAGGAGCAGTTCGAGAACGTCTGGCGCGACAAGTCGCCGCTTGCGGGCGAGGGCACCATGGCCGCTCCGCTCGATGAGGAGGCGCTCTAATATGCTGAAGCTTTGGAAGGTTAACGCCAAGGCCGGCGACGCGACGGTCAAGTACCCGTTTGCGCCGTTCCCCACCAACAAGGACATGCGCGGCAAGCCCGAGCACAATGCTGAGCTCTGCATCGCCTGCGGTGCCTGCGGCGTGGCGTGCCCGGCTGATGCCATTCGCATGGACACCGACCTTGCGGCCGATACCATTACCTGGTCGATCGACTACGGCCGCTGCATCTTTTGCGGCCGCTGCGAGGAAGCCTGCCCCATGGAGGCCATCAAGCTCACCGAGGAGTTTGAGCTGGCCGTCATGAGCAAGGACGACCTCACCAGCAAGAGCGTCTACACGCTCGAGCACTGCTCGCGTTGCGGCAAGCCGTTTGCCCCGCACAAGGAGATCGACTACGCCAAGCGCCTGCTGCAAAAGGCCGGCGGCATGGAGGCCGAGCAGGCCGCCCGTACCGTCGGTATGTGCCAGGAGTGCAAGCGCGAACTCGACGCCCTGCGCGCCGCCTCGGCCGTAAAGACCGGCAACGCTGCCGGCATGGCTGCCAACGAGACGCTTGCGTCCGGCGAGCCCCAGGGCCCCGGCATGGAGTATCTGGGCGGCCACGGCGTGAACCCGGAGTATATCGACCGCGAGCTCAACCCCGATGCGCCCGAGATTCCCGCCGGTCCTGCACCGGTCGAGGGCATCATCATGGATTTTGATACGAAGGAGGAGTAACCATGGCCGAACCCACGCTTTTGCCCGAGCGGCTTCAGTACCGCCCGACCAAGATCGAGCTCGACGAGAGCATCGAGAAGGCCAAGGCGACCCTTCTTAAGAAGATCAAGCGCTCGGTGTACGTCTACCGTGTTGACTGCGGCGGCTGCAACGGCTGCGAGATCGAGATCTTCGGTTCCATCACGCCCGTCTTTGACGTCGAGCGCTTTGGCATCAAGGTCGTGCCTTCGCCCCGTCACGCCGATGTGCTGCTGTACACCGGCGCCGTGACGCGTGCCATGCGCATGCCGGCCCTGCGCGCCTTTGAGGCCGCACCCGATCCCAAGATTGTGGTGTCCTACGGCGCGTGCGGCTGCACTGGCGGCATCTTCTACGACAACTACTGCGTCTGGGGCGGCACGGACAAGATTCTGCCTGTCGACGTCTACATCCCCGGCTGCCCGCCCAGCCCCGCGCAGACCGTCTACGGCTTTGCCATGGCGCTCGGTCTGCTGGACCAAAAGCTCCATGCCGAGACCACGGTGGAGGCCGCCGGCGAGCAGGCCGATATCCTGCACCCCGGCGTGCCGTACAAGCTGCGCGTTGCCATCGAGCGCGAGGCTCGCGCCATGAGCGGCTACCGTTACGGCCGCGATCTGGCCAACGAGTTTATGGATACGCTCGAGGGCGCGCCCAAGGGCGATATCCGCGGTGCCATGGCGCTGCTCATCGATAAGCAGGACGATCCGCGCCGCGTCGAGGTGTACTCGGCGCTGCAGGATCTGGTGCTGGCCGGAGGTCGCTAGATGGAGCTCACGGACCGTTCTGGTTATTTTGCGGGCCCCGGCATGCTCGGCGGCTCTTTTGGCGATGCCTCGCGCGCAAGCGACGAGGCCGCCGAGGGCGTCGCCGACCCCTGCCTGGGCCACGCTCCCGACCAGGTGGTCTTCTACGAGCTCACGCGTAAGTTTGTGGAGACCGAGGAAGACGTTCCCCAGGAGGCCTGCGACGTGCTGTACTACACGCTCGCCGTGGGCCACCACACCGGCGTGCTCGATTGCTTTGAGCCGCGCCTTTCGGTGCCGGTGAACGTGTTCTATTCGCTCGTCGACGCGCTGCCGGAGGGGGAGGCCAAGACCAAGTTCGAGGCCATCCGCTCCTTTGGCGAGTGTCAGCTCGACAAGGCGGCGGTGCCGTCGCTGCTCGAGGCCTGCGATATGCTGCTCGACGAGCGCGGTTTTCGCGGTTCGGCCAAGGCCGGCATCTCGGTGTTCGACGACGACTTTGGCCTGCATGCCCAGCAGGTCGCGTTCTTAATGAAGTTTCGCGATCTGGTTGAGCGCGTGCGCGATGTGTCGGGTGTGTATCTGACGGGAAGGTTGCAGTAATGGGTCGCGTTGTGGATGGTCGTGTGAACGGCGCCCCGTTTGCGGGTATCGTGCTCACGGCGGGAAGCGTGCTGCGTGCCGACGATGCCGCCGGCCCCGTGCTCTCCAAAAAGATGGAGGACGCGCCTCTTGCCGGCTGGTACACCATCGATGGCGGTCAGACGCCCGAGGATGACATCATCGAGGTCAAGCGCGAGCGTCCGCCGCGTTTGGTTTTGGTCGATGCCGCCGACATGGCGCTGCCCGTCGGCGCCATCCGCTTGCTCGACAAACGTGACGTGGCCCGCAAGTCGATGTTCACCACGCATTCGCTTCCCTTGTCGATTCTGATCGAAGAGATTGAGCAATCGTGTGATGATATCGTCTTCGTTGGGATTCAGCCGGGCGATACGGAGTTCTATAACCCCATGTCCCCGGAGGTCTTTGAGGCCGTCGACGCCGTGTACGACGCCGTGGCCGCCAACGACTTTTCCCACTTTGTCCGCTTGGGGCAAGAGCAGTAGGAGCACTTGTTCCATTTTGTTAGGAAAGAAGTGATTGACATGGCAGATTCCAAGGTGGAGTATCCCACTCCCGATTGCCTGGCGCCCGCCGCGATCGAGGCCAAGACCGAGGCCGCCGGCGTGACCAAGGCTAACCTGCCGATCGCTAAGGCCTTTCTGTTGGCAATGTTCGCCGGCGCGTTTATCGCCTTCGGCGGCCTGTTCTTTACCGTGTTCTTGAGCGATAGCACGTTGGGCTGGGGCGCCCAGCGCGTCGTAGGCGGTCTGTGCTTTTGCCTGGGCCTGGTGCTGGTGCTGGTGTGCGGCGCCGAGCTGTTTACCGGTAATTCGCTTATGGTCTGCGCGCTCAAGAGCAAAAAGATCACCCTGGTCCAGATGCTCAAGGCCTGGGCCGTCGTATGGGTCGGTAACTTTGTCGGTGCCCTGTTCATCGTCTTTTTGGTGTACATGGCCGGCATTTACAAGCTCAACGGCGAGGCGGTCGCCAATTCCATGGTGAGCGTCGCCGCCGGCAAGGTGACGGTCGACTGGGTGACGATCTTCTTCCGCGGCATCCTGTGCAACATCTTTGTGTGCCTGGCCGTGTGGATCGGTACCGCTGGCAAGACCGTGGTCGATAAGGTTGTGGGCATTTTGCTGCCCATCGCCGCCTTTGTGGCCTGCGGTTTTGAGCACTGCGTCGCCAACATGTACTTTTTGCCCATGGGTGCCGTGATGCATGCATGCGGTTATGGTGCTGACGTCGCCGGCGCCGATGCGCTTAACGCCGCGGGCATTGCGTTTAACCTGTCCGCCGCCACGCTGGGCAACATCGTGGGCGGCGCGGTTCTGGTCGCACTCGGCTACTGGTTTATCTACGCCAAGAAGTCCGAGGCGTAATAAGCCGGAATGACGTACGGGCCTCCCGAGGGGCGTTTGCCTTTTGGGAGGCTCTTCGTGTCTTGCTGCGGTAGATGCTGCGGGCTTTGCGTCGCGGCAGCTGGTGGCAGAGCTGTGGTGCGGCGGGGCTTGAACCCCTGAGCTGGAAGGAATAATCGAGATGGCATCGAGAGCTATGCATGACGGTCGCTCCGTGGTGACGACATGCGGGGGATGCTATGCCGATTGCGCCTTTGCGGCCCATGTTGAGGATGGACGTGTGGTGGCCGAGTTGCCAGTGCCGGGACATCCGTGCGCGGCGCGTGCCCTGTGCGCCCGCGGACGGCATCGCCTGGCAATGCCGTTTGACGAGCGCGACCGCATCGTGCACCCCATGCGACGCCGCCGGGATGGCTCGGGGTTTGATGCGATTACCTGGGACGAGGCGTTCGCGCAGATTGCCGAGCGCCTTTTGGGGATTGTTGACGAGTGCGGGCCTCGTACACTGGGCATGACGCTCGGCGTTCCCTCGTACGACCGCTACTGGGCCTATCGCTTTATGCATGCGCTGGGTTCGCCCAACGTGTACGGTGCCGATGGCGCCTGCGAGGTATGCCGACTTACCGGTTGGGAGCACAGCCTGGGTTATAGTCCCGCCTCCGACCTTGCGCATACCGACTGCATCATGTACCTGGGGCGTTCCATTGTCGATTCGTCGACGATGGGGGCCGTCGATGCGCTCAACGATGCGCGCCGGCGCGGGGCGAAGATCATCGTGGTCGACCCCCGGCGCAGCGGCTCGGCCGCGCTTGCCGATCGCTGGCTGCGCGTACGCCCGGGCTGCGACTTGGCGCTGCTGTTGGGTATTGTCCACGTCTTGATTGCCGAGGACCTGTACGATCACGAGTTCGTGGACCGCTATACCACGGGTTTTGACGAGCTGGCGCAGGCGGCCCGTGCTTGGACGCCCGAGTGGGCCGAGTCGATGTGCGACGTGCCGGCCGCGGAGATTGTCGCCACGGCGCGCGATCTCGCTGCCGCCGCGCCTGCCGCTGTGGTGGATGCGGGCTTTCATGGCGGCATCGGTATCGCGTATGCCAATAGCACCCAGACCGCGCGCGCCATCTGCTTGGTCGATGTGCTGCTGGGCTGCATCGGGCATGCGGGCGGCGCGCTCAATCCACCCACGCCGCTTGTGTTAGGCGACCTCGATCCCGCACGCTTTGCGACGCCGCCGGTGCCGCGCGGGCCCAAGCTGGGATCCGAGCGCTATCCGCTGGTCGATCCGGTGCGCGGCCTGTGCACGACCATCGGTCAGTCGATTCTTGCCGGCGATTTGCGTGGGCTCATCGTCTATGCCAGTAACCCCGGTGCGGGCTATGGCAATGCACAGGCTTGGTTGAGTATTTTGCAGCAGCTCGACTTGCTCGTGACGATTGATATTCGCTGGTCCGAGACGGCGCGTGCTTCGGACTTCGTGCTGCCCGACGTGACGTATCTGGAGGCCGACCGCGGTGTAGGCGCGGTCGTGGGCGCCAACGATTCGCGCGTGTTCTACCGCAACGCCGTGCTGCCTGTGCAGCATGACGACACACGTCCCGGTCGGGAGATTTTTGCCGGTCTGGCGCGGGCGTGTGGCGTGGGCGAGTACTTCCAGTTTACGTCTGACGATCTGGCAGCTGCCCAGGTGGCGCCTTTTGGGATTGATCTTGCCGCACTCAAGAAGCGCGGTTGGGCCGATACGGGCGTGGCGCTGCCGTCGCGCACGGGTGAGCCGGTGATTCCCTTGGATGGCGGCAAAATTGCGCTGGCAAGCGACGTATGGGAACGAGCCGACCTGGGTCGTGTACCCAATTGGATCGCTCCCATGGTGGAGCCTGGCCCGGGGATGTTTCGCCTCATTAGCGGCAACCGTCCCTTTGAGTCGCATACCTCGCGAAGGCTTGCGGCCCAAGGTGCCGCCGAGGCTGGATCGGACCAGGATGCCGTGCAGATGAATGCCGATGTTGCTGCGCGCATGGGCATCGTCGACGGCGAGATCGTCGAACTCGTGAGCGATATGGGCCGCGACCGCGTGCGAGTGGAGACGACGCCGTATCTGCATCCGGCGTGCATCTTTACGTCGGCCGCCCCCGGTGGGCGTTCGTTTGGCGCCGATGCCGGTGGCGCTCAAGCCTTGGGCGTGGGCCCGCTCGACCATACGCCGTTGCGTTGGGACCCGTTGACGGGCGCCGCACTCACCCAGGAAAACGCCGTTCGCGCGGAAAAGATCACGGAGCACGTGGATAATAACGACTGATTGATTCAGCAGATTGATTCGGCTGGTTTTTGATGAACGTCCGACTGATCTGCCCTTGGTTTTGAAAGGCTGCACATGAGCGATAGCCAGAACATGTCCGATGAGGTGCGCGCCCGCCTGCGCGCCATTCCTTCCGTCAACGAGCTGCTTGCCGAGTGGCCGGTGGTGAAGGCGGCGGGGGAGACCTGTGACACGGTGGTCCATGCTGCCGTGACGGCCGAGCTCGACGAGGAGCGCGCCGCAATTCGTGCCGGTGTCGCCCCGCGTTCCAGGCGCGAGCTGGCCTCGGCCATCGAATGGCGTGCGCATCGCTCCGCGCTGCCGAGCCTGCGCCCTGCCGTCAACGCGACAGGCGTGGTCATCCATACCAACCTGGGTCGAGCCCCGCTCGCGGAGTCGGCCGCCAAGGCCGTGGCCGAGGTCGCGCGCGGCTACAGCACACTCGAGTACAGCGTGGACACCTGCTCGCGCGGGTCGCGCAAGGAGCACGCCGCGCAGCTCATCCGTTCGCTTACCGGTGCCGAGGACGCGCTGGTCGTTAACAATAACGCGGCCGCCGTGCTGTTGGTGCTGGCGACCCATGCCGCGGGCAAGGAGGTCATCGTCAGCCGCGGTGAGCTTGTCGAGATCGGCGGCAGCTTCCGTATCCCCGATGTTATGGAGGCCTCGGGTGCCAAGCTCGTCGAGGTCGGGGCCACCAACCGCACGCATTTGAGCGACTACGAGCGCGCCATCACGCCCGATACGGCGATGATCCTCAAGGTCCATCCTTCCAACTATCGCATCGAGGGCTTCCACGAGGAGGTGGGCTCTCGGGAGCTTGCCGCCCTGGCCCACAAGCATGGCCTGCTGTTCTACGAGGATCAAGGGTCGGGCGCACTTTTGCCCGATGACATCCTGGTGCGCGGCGGTGAGGAGCCCACGCCGGCTTCGGTCGCGGCGGGGCTCGATATCGTGTCGTGCTCGGGCGATAAGCTGCTCGGTGCTGCACAGGCGGGCATTATCATGGGTCGTCGCGATCTGGTCCAGGCCTGCGGGTCGCATCCGCTTATGCGTGCCCTGCGTCCGGGCAAGCTCGCGCTGGCGGCGCTCGAGGCCACACTGCGCATTTACATGGATGGGGCGGATGTGGCCCATCGCGAGGTGCCGGTGCTCAACATGCTTACGCTGCCGCAGGCTCATCTGGAGCGTCGCGCGCGTAAGCTGCGCGAGCTGATGGTGGCGGGTCTCGATAAGGCTGGCTGCCCGTGTGCCGTGCAGGTGGAAATCGTCGAGGAGTCGTCGACTCCTGGCGGCGGCTCGCTGCCTACCGTCGAGTTGCCCACCATGTGCGTGGCCGTCTGCCCGGTCGACGGGTGCCTGTCCGTCGACGCGCTCAAGCGCTCGCTTGTCCAGGACTTCGACACGCCGGTCGTCACGCGAACTTCGCACGATCGCATTTTGTTTGACGTCCGTACGCTTGTGGGCGACCGCGATATCGAGACGGCGGCATCGACGCTTGCCGCATGCGTTGAGAAGGCGATTGCTCGATGAGTGAGGTTAAAGCGCTGGTGGAGTGTCCCGTTATCGTTGGCACGGCGGGTCACGTCGACCACGGTAAGTCGGCACTGATCGAGGCGCTGACCGGCAAGAATCCCGATCGCCTGGAGGTCGAGCGTCGCCGGGGCATGACGGTGGAGCTGGGCTTTGGCGAACTGGCACTGCCGAGCGGCAAGATCGTTGGCCTGGTCGACGTGCCGGGCCACGCGCATTACCTGCGCGCTATGGTGCAGGGTGCGACAGGCATTGACGTTGCCGTGCTGGTGGTCTCTGCCGTTGAGGGCGTAATGCCGCAGACCCGCGAGCACGTGCATGTGCTGGAGCTGTTGGGCGTTACGCATATGGTGGTCGCGCTGACGATGTGCGACCTGGCCGACGCCGAGATGACCGAGCTTGCCGAGCTCGATGTCGATGACTTTTTGTCGGGTACCGTGTTTGCGGGCGCGCCGATCGTGCCCGTGTCGTCCAAGACGGGCGAGGGGATCGACGGGCTGCTTGCGGTGCTCGACGAGCAGGTGGGTGTTTGCTGGGATGCCTGTCGCGACCGTGCCGAGCGGAGCGATGCCGCGCCTCGCCTGCCGATTGACCGCTGCTTTACGATTAAGGGCGTCGGCACCGTCGTGACAGGAACGCTGCACGATGCGCCAGTTGCCGTGGGCGACGAGCTGATGGCTTTGCCGTCGCGTACGGTCTGCCGTGTCCGCGGGATTCAGGTGCATGGCGATACGCCGCGCGCGCTGCCTGGGCAACGCGTGGCACTCAACCTGGTTGGTGACGGTGTCGCGGCGCTTGACCGTGGCGAGATGCTGGGCGTGGCGGACCGCTTTGGTCAGACGTTGCGCTTTATGATGACGTTCACCTACCTGGGTCGCGAGGGTGCCAAGCCGCGCGTGCTCGAGTCGGGCGCGCGTGTGCACGTGATGGCGGGTACAGCCGAGGTTGTCGGCCGCATCATGCTTTTGGAGGGTGAGGCCCCCATTGCGGTGGGCGAGACCCGTACCGTGCAGGTGCGCTTGGAGGAGCCGCTGCCGCTGCGAGCCGGAGACCATGCTGTGGTGCTGTCGTATTCGCCCGTCATGCTCATTGGCGGCGGGCGTGTGCTGCTTTCGCGTTGCCGTCGTTCGCGCGAGCTTGCCGAAGGAGAGCGTGCGCTGTATGTGGCGCTTGAGGCCGGCGATACCGCCGCTGGTGTTGAGGCGTGGCTGGCGCTGCAGACGTTGCCGGTCGTGGCTGCCGACGTTGCCGCGGCGCTGGATCTTGTTTCCGGTGGAGTCGATGCCGCGCTGAACGAGTTGGTGGCGCGAGGTGCTGTGTGCGAGCTTGCTGGCTCGGATGGCTCGCTGTATGCAGATTCTTCCGCGCTCGACGCAGCGATGGATGCCCTTGCGGCGACCCTGTCAGCCATGCACGCGGCGGCTCCCAAGGAGACGGGCTTTACGCCCGGCGCCGTTGCCCATGCTGCGTGGCCTGCCGCTGATGAAGGCGTTGCCTCGGCTCTGATTGCCGAGGGCTGCTCGCGCGGCGTGTGCGCCGCCGAGGGCGCCGAGGTATTCGATCCGCATTCGGCCGCCGCGGCGGCACGCGTGGTGCGAGAGGCTTGCGAGCGGATCGTCGCGCTACTTGACGAGGCCGGCCTGGATGCACCGGCGCTTCCCGGGGTGGGCGAACAGCTGCAGCTCGGCCGCGACACCATGACGCGTGCCCTGCGCGAGCTTTCGCTCAACCGCTCGATCGTTAAGGTCGAGCGCGACGTTGCCCTGTCCGCTGCCGCCGAGGCCCATGCGCGCGAGCTTGTTGCCGCTGCCATTGAGACAGCCGGTGGCGCTGCGACCACGAGCGTGCTGCGCGAGGCCCTGGGTGTGTCGCGCAAACGTGCCATCAGCATCTTGGAGCACCTAGATGCCGTGCGCTTTACGGTGCTCGACAAGGATGCCGGTGGCCTGAGGTCCCTACGCTAGGCCGGTCACCCGCTCCCGCCTCCTCAGTTGCGGTGAAATAGTTCCTGTTTTTGGGGTCTTGCAGCCTAAGCAAGAACTATTCCACCGCAACTTCTTGCTCGTCTTTTTGGGATGGGGCCCGCTCGGTTTGGTAAAATACCGCCGCACTTGGGAACGGATGGGCTCCGGTGGGCTCCGCGGTCCTCAAAACCGTTGCGAGGCGTGCAAAACGTCTTGGATGTGTTCGATTCACATACGTTCCCGCCATACGCTACCAGCGCTTTTGTGCTCGCGGTCTTGCTGCGTGCCGCAAAGGCGCTGTTTTGTTTTGCACGAGCTTTTCGTAGCGCCGCTATTTCGGCGGCTGTATTTAGCTTCGTGCATCGGGTTTCGAGCATGCCGATGGAGGTGTTTTGCCGTATGACTACCGTAAGACGTGCCGATCTTTCTTGCGTCGTCCAGGCGGGCGGGCTGTCGTCGCGTATGGGCTGCGATAAGGCACGCATGGCGTTTTGCGGTGAGCCGCTCATCGAGCGGGTGCTGGGTCGGCTGGCGCCAGTTGCCGGCGAGTTGGTCGTGACGACTTCGCGTCCCAGCGAACTTGCCTATCTTGAGGAGCACGCGTTTGGCGGTCTTGTACCACGCGTGGTAGCGGACCTTGAAGGGTCGGCAGGCGCCATGCGCGGCATCGCGAGCTCGCTGGCTGCGGCTCGGCTGCCGCTCGTGGCGATCGTCGCCTGCGATATGCCGTTTGTCTCTCCGGAACTCATCGGCGCGCTTGTCGATCGTGTTGAGGCCGAGGCGCTCGACGTGTGCGTGCCGCGCGAGGAGCGGGGGATTGAGCCGCTTTGCGCCGTGTGGCGCCGCCAGACTTGCGCGCCGGTTGCCCGTGAGTTGCTCGACAAGGACCGCCAACGCATCCGCTGTTTGATCGACCAGGTCCATGCCGGCTATCTGGATGAGCCCCAGATTGTCGAGGTTGCCGGTTCCACGCTCTGCTTCGAAAACGTCAATACGCCCGAGGAGTTTGCGACGGCCGAGTTACTCGCCTAGACGATTGGAGTTGCCATGTCTCACGATATTTGCCCCGACACGGGAGAGCCTTGCACTTGCGATGGTTCCGAGCCCTGTACCTGCGGCTGCGGTGGCTGTGGACATACTGCGGAAGAGGAAGCGGCCGCCGCGGCGTATCGTGAGGCACACCGCGAAGGCCCGTCCGGCGATGCCCTCGACCACGAACGCAAGATCATCGTTTCGTTCGATAGCACCTACGATGTGATGGAATGCGAGCAGCTGTGTCTTGCCGCCGGTGTGCCCGGGCGCATCATGCCGCTGCCCGGCTCCATTACCGCCGGCTGCGGGCTGTGCTGGGCCATGCCGTTCTCGGGCGATGCGCTCGCGGCCTTCCGCGCTGCCACCGAGGGCCGCGTAACCCCCGCTGACTACCATCAGCTCGTCCTCTAGCCACCAAAACCACCACATTGGGGACAGGTACCTTTGTGGTGGTTTGGAACACGTGGACGAAACAGGTTTGAAACACGGGTTTTGCACGTCAGGCACTCAAAAACGCTTCTACCTGCATCGTAATCAAAATGAAACATCTGCTCGTCGGCTTATGCGAAACTTTGCCGCAACAGTGCGATATTATCCATACACGATAAAGTTCGCGGCGCATAGGGTGCCGCGACCAACATTTTCGTTTCCCATCATTGGAGGAAGCATGAGCTACACGCAGAAAGTTCTCGAAGAGCTCAAGGCCCGCTATCCCGAGCAGCCTGAGTTCATCCAGGCCGCGACCGAGATCCTCGGCACCATCCAGCCGGCGCTCGACGCCCACCCCGAGTACGAGGAGGCCGCCCTGCTGGAGCGCCTCGTCGAGCCCGAGCGCATCGTCATGTTCCGTGTTCCCTGGGTCGACGACCAGGGCAAGGTTCAGGTCAACCGCGGTTATCGTGTCGAGTTCAACTCTGCCATTGGACCCTACAAGGGCGGCCTGCGCTTTAACCCGACGGTCACCCTGGGTATGCTCAAGTTCCTGGGCCTGGAGCAGATCCTCAAGAACAGCCTAACCACCCTTCCCATGGGCGGCGGCAAGGGCGGCTCCGACTTTGACCCCAAGGGTAAGTCCAACAACGAGATCATGCACTTCTGCCAGTCCTTCATGACCGAGCTCTATCGCCACATCGGCCCCAACACCGACGTTCCCGCCGGCGACCTGGGCGTTGGCGGCCGCGAGGTTGCCTACCTGTTCGGTCAGTACAAGCGCCTGACCAATGAGTGGACCGGCGTCCTCACCGGCAAGGGCCTCTCCTTTGGCGGCTCGCTCGCCCGTACCGAGGCCACCGGCTACGGCCTGGCCTACTTTGTGGACGAGTACCTCAAGAGCCGCGGCGACTCCTTTGAGGGCAAGAACGTCGTCGTTCACGGCTCCGGCAACGTCGCCATCTATGCGGTCCAGAAGGTCTCCCAGCTCGGCGGTAAGGTGCTGGCCTGCTCCGATACCCACGGCTGGGTCGAGGATCCCGATGGCATCGACTACACCGTACTCGAGCACGTCTACAACAAGAAGCGCTCCGGCCACGACAAGGGCGTTACGCTCGCCATGTACGTTGACGAGAAGCCCAACGCCGTGTGGCACGAGGGCGACGGCCGCGGCGTGTGGCAGCTGCCCTGCGACATCGCGCTGCCCTGCGCTCGCGAGAACACGTTGCTGCTCGAGGACGCCCAGGCGCTCGTCGCCAACGGCTGCAAGGTGGTCGGCGAGGGCGCGAACATGCCCACGACCATCGAGGCCACGACCTACTTCCAGGAGAACGGCGTTGCCTTTATGCCTGGTAAGGCTGCCAACGCCGGCGGCGTGCTCGTGTCTGGCCTGGAGATGAGCCAGAATGCCGAGCACCTGTCCTGGACCTTCGAGGAGGTCGACGGCAAGCTCGAGCAGCTCATGCGCGGCGTGTTCCACAACGTGGACGACACTGCCAAGGAGTACGGCCAGGAGGGCAACTTTGTCATGGGCGCCAACATCGCCGGCTTCCTGAAGGTCGCCGACGCCATGCTCGCCCAGGGCGTCTGCTAAATCTTCGCTCGACATAGCATCGCAGAAGGCTCCCAGTCATTCCGGCTGGGAGCCTTTTTCTGTGGTGGTGAGGGTCGTGCGCCCTCGTTTGGTACACTTAGAAACACTGGACAAGTGAAGAGATGGGGGAGAACGTGCTCAAGTTCGGTACCTACGTCCGTGTTGGAAACGCGGCCGAAGCCTATGAGCTCTTACAGAAGAACCGCAACAACAAGATTGTGGGAGGCGGCATCTGGATGCGCCTGGGTTCGCGTCGCGTGGCGACGGCGATTGACCTTTCGGCCTGCGGACTCGATCAGATCGAGGAGACCGAGACCGAGTTTCGCATCGGTGCCATGTGCACCCTGCGCCAGCTCGAGCGTCATGCCGGGCTCAACGCGCTTGTCAACAATGTCTTTGAGTTCGCCGTCCACGACATCGTGGGCGTGCAGCTGCGCAACACCGCCACGGTGGGTGGCAGCATCTACGGACGCTTTGGCTTCTCGGACGTTCTCTCCGCCTTTCTCGCGCTCGATTCCTATGTTGAGTTGACGGGCGCCGGCCGCGTGCCGCTTGCGGAGTTCGTGGACATGGGCTACGTGCGCGACGTGATCGAGCACGTCGTGGTCGTTAAGCACGACTATCGCGCGAGCTATGAGGCCGTGCGCAAGGCCGCGACCGACTTCCCCTCGCTTAATGTCACCGCTGCCTGGTGGGACAACTCCTGGCACGTCACCGTGGGCGCCCGCCCGCTGCGCGCGACCCTGCTGCAGGGCGAGGCATGCGGCCTTACCAGCGAGCAGCCTTCCGAGGACGAGCTGCGCGCCTTGGCCGCATCCGTGCGCTCGCTGAGCTACGGCACCAACCTGTGGGGCTCGGCCGACTACCGCCGCCGCATCTCGGCCCCGCTTGCCGTCCAGGCTGTGCGTCGCGCCGCCGGCATCGAGCTTTCGGCCGCGCTTGCGCACGAGCTCGAGGGCGTGCAGATTCCTAAGTTTGCCACGGACGAGTATTCCTGCCGCCGCGTGCCCGGCGTCGATTCTAGCGAGGTGCGCTAATGGCTGCCAAACTCATCGATCTTTCCTTTACGCTCAACGGTCGCAAGGTCAAGGTTCAGATTGCCCCCGACACCATGCTCTTTGCGCTGCTGCGCGAGCAGGGCTGCGCGTCGGTACGCTGTGCCTGCGAAACCACCAACTGCGGTCTGTGTACGGTGTGGCTCGACGGCGACCCGGTGCTGAGCTGCTCGGTTCCCGCCGCCCGTGTTGAGGGCCATACCATTACCACGCTTGAGGGCCTCAAGGCCGAGTCCGAGGCGCTCGCCCGCGCAATGGCTGCCGAGGGCGCCGAGCAGTGCGGTTTTTGCGCCCCCGGTCTTATCATGAACGTGCTGGCACTTGCCCGCGCCGCCAAAGAGGACCCGAGCCTCGTCGCCACGCGCGAGGAGCTCTCGCGCCAGCTTGCCGGCAACCTCTGCCGTTGCAGCGGCTACGAGAGCCAGCTGCGCGCCATCATGCGCTTCCTCAACGAGTCCGGCGTGCAGGTGGGCTTTGAGATGCCCGAGCTGCCGGTCAACGACACCAGCTGCGACGGTGTCTCCTACAAGCAGATCACTCACAAGCAGCCCAAGAAGGACTCGAAGGCCCTGCTCGAGGGGCGTCCCGTCTACACGGGCGACTTGGTGCCCGCCGGCGCCCTGATCGTCAAGCTCAAGCGCAGCCCGTATGCCCGCGCCAAGATCCGCTCCATCGATACGTCGCGTGCCCTGAAGGTGCCCGGCGTGGTGGGCGTCTACACCTACGAGGACGTGCCCAAGCGCCGCTTTACCATCGCCGGCCAGAGCTATCCGCAGCCGAGTCCCTACGACCGCCTGATCCTCGAGAACTTGGTGCGCTACCAAAACGAAGAGGTGGCGATCGTCGCCGCCGAGACCGAGGAGGCCGCCGACAAGGCGGTCAAGCTCATCAAGGTCGACTACGAGGTGCTCGAGCCGCTGCTCGACTTTACCCAGGCGCTCGATAACGACATCGTGGTCCACCCCGAGGGCGACGTGACCTTTATGTTCCCGCAGGGCGGCGACGTTCCGCGCAACCTGGTGTGCAGCGGTACCAGCGACTTTGGCAACCTTGACGAGGCCTTCGCCCAGAGCGACATCGTCTTCACCCGCACTTACACCAGCCAGGCAACCCAGACCGCGCCCATGGAAACCTTCCGTGCCTTCGCGACGACCGACGCGTTCGGCCGCATTTCGGTGACCACCTCTACGCAGGTGCCCTTCCACGTGCGCCGCATGGTCGCGCAGTCGCTCGACATCCCGCAGTCGCAGGTGCAGGTCATTAAGCCGCGCATCGGCGGCGGCTTTGGCTCCAAGCAGACGGGTTGCTGCGAGATCTTCGTTGCGTTTGTGACCCAGCAGACCGGCCGTCCGAGCTACTGCTGCTATACCCGCGAGGAGACCATCACCGCGGGCAACTCGCGCCACCAGATGCAGATGACCGTTAAGCTGGGCGCCATGAACGACGGCACCATCACGGCCATCGATCTGCATACGCTGTCCAACGCCGGGGCCTATGGCGAGCATGCCACCACGACGATCGGCCTCTCGGGCCACAAGAGCCTGCCCATCTACAACCACGTGAAGGCGAGCCGCTTTAGCTGGGACGCCGTCTACACCAATACCAACCGCGGCGGCGCGTATCGTGGCTACGGTGCCACCCAGGGTCAGTTTGCCGTGGAGAGCGCTGTCAACGAGCTCGCCGACATGCTGCACATGGACCCCGCCGACCTGCGCCTTAAGAACATCGTGCGCGAGGGCGAGATCATGCTGCAGTACTACAACGAGAAGCTCAACGCCTGCGCGCTCGACCGCTGCCTGCTGCGCGCGATGGACATGATCGGCTGGCGCGACAAGCCGCTGGCCGTGGACCTGGGCGACCGCGTGCGCGCCCTGGGCTGCGCGCTTACCATGCAGGGCTCGGGCATCTCCAACGTGGATATCGCCGGCATCGACATGCGCCTTGAAGAGGACGGATTCATTACCATTGGCACCGGCGCCACCGATAACGGCATGGGCGTCGACACGATCCTGGCGCAGATTGCCGCCGAGGAGCTGGGCGTGGAGAGCTCGCTGATCGTGGTGCGCGGCGTGGACACCGATGTGTCGCCGTTCGACGCCGGCTCGTACGCGAGCTCCGGCACGTACGTGACGGGCCTGGCGGCCAAGAACGCCGCGACCGAGCTGCGCGAGAAGATGTGCGCCAAGGCCGCCCAGATGTGGGACGTGGACGCCGCCGATGTGGTATTTGATGGCCAGTACGTGCGCCTGTCCGACGAGCGTGCCGCGCGCGAGCAGAACCGCTACCTCACGCTGCGCGACTTTGCCAACCTATGCGTCAAGAACATCGCGGGCGGAGACGCGCTCACCTCGCACGCCTCTGCCTGCCTGCCCGTTTCGCCTCCGCCGTTTATGGCCGGCATTGCCGAGGTCGAGGTCGATAAGGCCACCGGCAAGGTGACCGTGGTGGACTACGCCGCGGCTGTGGACTGCGGCACCGTTATCAACGAGGCACTCGCACGCGTCCAGGCCGAGGGTGGTATTGCCCAGGGTATCGGTCACGCGCTCTACGAGATCGTCGAGCACGATGACCGCGGCCGCCTGCGCACCGGCAACTTTATGAGCTACAAGCTGCCTACGCGCCTGGATATCGGCAGCATTCGCGTGGCCTTTGAGCCGAGCTACGAGCCGACGGGCCCGTTTGGCGCCAAGTCGATCGGCGAGGTCGTCATCAACACGCCGCTCGCCGCCGTTGCCTCGGCCGTGGCGCACGCCACCGGCCACCAGGTCCGCTCGCTGCCGATCACGCCTGAGAAGGCCCTGCTGGGGGAGTAGCGGGTCAGCGAACAAGTCGTAATGGGCGGGGCGGGGCAACTCGTCCCGCCTTTTGCACTCGTGGTGAGGTCGTGAGCTTGTAAAAGGTGTGCGTGCGCTTGCCGTTCGTATCTGCTATCATTCCTAGTCTGTGCGCTCATGCGGGCGTGGCGGAATTGGTAGACGCGCCAGATTTAGGTTCTGGTGGGATTCCCGTGAAGGTTCGAGTCCTTTCGCCCGCACCAACGCACCTGCGTCGGCTTCGGCCGTCGCGACTCTTTGTTGCATAAAGGTACCAGCACCTCAGATAAGCTGGGCAGTATGAGGAGGAACGTGTTGAACATCACCGCTTCTGACGTCAAGGACGCCAAGCTCACCGCTACGGTCACCATCCCGGCCGCCGACGTCGACGCCGCGATCAAGAAGGCCTACAAGGACACCGCCAAGAAGTACCGCTTCCCGGGCTTCCGCGCCGGTAAGGCCCCTCGTCCGGTCATCGACTCCGCTCTTGGCGCCGAGGCTACCCTCGCTCAGGCCACCAACGACCTGATCGCCGCCAACGAGCCCGCCGTCCTCAACGAGCTGGATATCGTCCCCACCAAGAACGGTGACTACAAGGAGCTCGACCTCGCCAAGGATCACGAGGACTACACCTACACCGTCGAGTTCTCCCTGCGTCCTGCTGCCGAGCTCTCCTCCTTCGACGCTGTCGAGATCGAGATGCCCCCCGCGGAGGTCACCGAGTCCGAGATCAACAACCAGGTCGAGATGCTCCTCAACTACCGTGCCACCTTCGAGGACGTCGAGGGTCGCGCCGTCGAGGCTGACGACTATGTGACCGTCGACCTCAAGGCCGTCGAGAACGCCGACAACTTCGCCGCCGAGGGCCGCATGCTCATCGCCGGTAGCGACAGCAACCCCAAGGAGTTCAACGAGGCCCTGATCGGTGCCAACGTTGACGACGTCAAGACCGTCACCTGGACCGACGAGGTCGAGGAGGGCGAGGAGGCCGAGACCCACACCGTCGAGGTCACCGTCAAGGGCATCAAGGTCCGCAACACCCCCGAGCTCACCGACGAGCTCGTCAAGTCCGACTTTGGCTTCGACAGCATCGACGCTATGCGCGACGCCATCAAGCTCGAGATCGAGCAGGACAAGGCTTCCCGCCTCCCGGCCGAGAAGGAGAACCGTTGCGTCGCCGCCCTCGCCGAGCGTCTGCAGCTCGACGAGATGGACGCCGACTACGAGCAGTCCGTCTTTGAGGAGCTTGGCCAGAACTTCCTGTCCAACCTCGCTGCCCGCGGCATGACGCTGGACACCTGGCTGCCCGCTTCCGGCCTGACCATGGAGCAGTTCATCGGCGACCTGCACAAGCAGGCCAACGACGTTGCCCGTGAGTCCCTGGCTCTGGACGCCCTCGCCCGCGAGCTCAAGATTGAGGTTACCGAGGACGACATCAACGCCGAGTTCGAGAAGGCCGGCGTCAAGGACGTCGAGGCTTCCAAGGCCGAGTTCATCGCCGATGGCCGCATGCCTGCCGTCCGCGAGTCCATCCGTCGCTCCAAGGCCGTCGACTACCTGGTCGAGAACGCCAAGGTGACCGAGGTCGACGAGACCGCCAAGGACGCCGAGTAATTCTCGCCACCTTGCCCGCGAGCGCATGCGTGCGCCCGTGATGGGGTAAAGTTATACACCGGTTATCCGGTTGCTTCGTACGGTGCCAGCCAATGCATAGCATGCGGGCACCGTACGTTTATCTAGAACCAATTTGGTCCGCAAGAGAGAAATGGAGATGCGTATGATCGCTAAGTTCGATTCCGCCCTCGTGCCATACGTTATCGAGCAGACGCCGCGCGGCGAGCGCAGCTACGATATCTATTCGCGCCTGCTCAACGACCGCATCATCTTCTTGGGCGAGGAGATTAACTCCGTCAGCGCCAACCTGGTCGTTGCCCAGCTGCTGCATCTTGAGAGCCAGGATGCCGAGAAGGATATCTCGCTCTACATCAATTCGCCCGGTGGCGAGGTCTACTCCGGCCTGGCGATTCTGGACACCATGAACTTCATTAAGCCGCAGGTCTCCACCATCTGCGTCGGTATGGCCGCGTCTATGGCCGCCGTACTGCTTTCGGCCGGCGCCAAGGGCAAGCGCTTCTGCCTGCCGCACTCCAAGGTTATGATTCACCAGCCCAGCGGCGGTGCCCAGGGTCAGCAGACCGAGATCGAGATCGTGGCCGAGGAGATCAAGAAGACCCGCCGCGAGCTCAACCAGATCCTGTCCGACGCCTCGGGCCAGCCGATCGAGAAGGTCCAGGCCGACACCGAGCGCGACAACTACCTGACCGCTGCCGAGGCCCTCGACTACGGTCTGATCGACCGTATCGTCACCTCGCGCGACCTTGCCGCGAAGGACGCCTAGGATGGCCGGTAACATGCAGGACAACTTTGACGAGAACGGCAACCCCATCCGCTGCTCCTTCTGCGGAAAAGAGCAGGGCCAGGTCCGTCGTCTCGTAAAGGGCCCGACCAACATTTTTATCTGTGACGAGTGCGTTGCCGCCTGCTCCGAGATCCTGGAGGAGTCGCTGGCTTCGGACTTTATGGACGCCGCCCGCAACGGCAATCTCCCGGGTTTCCTCAACGACCACGGCCAGGCTCCGTCCCAGCCCGCCGTTGACCCCGAGACCGAGGGCTTTGAGCTTGAGGACGACCGTCAGGTCATCACGCACGTGCCGACGCCGCACGAGATCTATGACGAGCTTTCGGCCTATGTTATGGGGCAGGAGGACGCCAAGCGCGCCATGTCGGTGGCCGTGTACAACCACTACCGTCGCGTGATCGAGGGCGGTGCTGCGGTGTCCGCCCTTGACGAGGCATCGGGCATGGGCGCCCAGTTTGACGATGACATGGACGAGGTGGAACTTGCCAAGTCCAACATTTTGCTGCTTGGCCCCACCGGTACCGGTAAGACCCTGCTGGCCCAGACGCTCGCGCGCATCCTCGAGGTGCCGTTTGCCATCGCCGATGCCACTGCGCTTACCGAGGCCGGCTACGTGGGTGAGGACGTGGAGAACATCCTGCTCAAGCTCATCAACGCCGCCGATGGCGACATCGAGCGCGCTCAGGTGGGCATTATCTACGTGGACGAGATTGACAAGATCGCCCGCAAGGCCGAGAACCTCTCCATTACCCGCGATGTTTCGGGCGAGGGCGTTCAGCAGGCGCTGCTTAAGATTCTTGAGGGCACGGTGGCAAGCGTTCCGCCCACCGGCGGCCGCAAGCATCCCCAGCAGGATCTGCTCCAGATCGACACGACGAACATCCTGTTTATCTGCGGCGGTGCCTTTGTGGGTTTGGACAAGATTATTGCCGATCGCGTGGGCAACAAGGGCGTGGGCTTTAACTCTGAGATCGCCGGCCCCACCTCGGTCGACGAGAACGACCTGCTGCGTCAGGTGCTCCCGCAGGACCTCAACGCCTTTGGCATGATTCCCGAGTTTGTGGGCCGTACGCCCGTTGTCACCCAGACGCAGGCGCTCGACGAGGACGACCTGGTGTCGATCCTGATCGAGCCCAAGAACGCCGTGGTGCGTCAATACCGTAAGATGTTCCAGCTCGAGGACGTTGAGCTTGAGTTTGAGGACGCCGCCCTGCACGAGATCGCCCGCATGGCGCTTGCCCGCAAGACCGGCGCCCGCGGCCTGCGTTCCATCTGCGAGGACGTGCTGCAGCAGACGATGTTCGACCTTCCCAGCGAGGAGGGCGTCGCCAAGGTCATCGTGACCGAAGCCTCCGTAAAGGGCGAAGAGCAGCCCCAACGCATCTACGGCTAGACCTGCCTAAAACCTGTTTGCAAATAGCCTCCGACCACCCGCGGCCGGAGGCTATTTTATATATACGCAATAACCCCAACTACCTGTGTTATTCTGTGTGGTTGTTTAAGCCTCAGCGAAGTCATATCAGACTGAAGTAATCGATACCTAAGGGGAGGAATGTAGGCCCGATTTTCGTAGATTCCGCACGAGCCGAAGACCACTTAATGTGGTCTTCGAGCGAGCCCAGGACCTGACCGAGCGAAAATCGGGCCTACATTCCTCCCCGGCGGGACGGGAGAGATATATGGAAGAAATGCCCAAGAACTACGATCCGTCGACCAACGAGCCGGCGATCCTGCAGAAGTGGCTCGACGGCGGCTACTACAAGCGCCATGAGGGCGTGGGCGACTGCACCGTCACCATTCCGCCTCCCAACGTGACTGGCAAGCTCCACATGGGCCACGCCACCGATGACTCCATCCAGGATGCCATTGTCCGTATGGCCCGCATGCGCGGCAAGTCCACGCGCTGGGTGCTGGGCACCGACCACGCCGGTATCGCCACGCAGACCAAGGTCGACAAGAAGCTCAAGAGCGAGGGCATCAGCCGCCTGGAGATTGGTCGCGACAAGTTTGTCGACGCCTGCTGGGACTGGACCCACGAGTACGGCGGTATCATCGTCGAGCAGATCAAGCGCATGGGCTGCTCCGTCGACTTCGATAACGAGCGCTTTACCATGGACGAGGACTATGCCCAGGCCGTGCGCAAGGTCTTCTGCGACTGGTACCACGACGGTCTGATCTATCGCGGCAAGCGCATCGTCAACTGGTGCCCCAACTGCACTACCGCTATCTCGGACGACGAGGCCGAGTACAAGGACGAGAAGGGCCATCTGTGGCACCTGCGCTACCCGCTGACCGAGCCGGTCAACGGCCAGGACTATATCGTCGTCGCCACCACGCGCCCCGAGACCATGCTCGGTGACACGGGCGTCGCCGTTTCCCCGAAGGACCCTGAGAAGGCCGCCTTCGTGGGCAAGACCGTCAAGCTTCCCATCGTCGACCGTGAGATCCCCATCTTTGAGGATTGGCATGTCGACGCCAACTTTGGCTCCGGCTTCGTCAAGGTAACGCCTGCTCACGACCCCAACGACTACGCCATGGGTCAGGCCCACGACCTGCCGCAGATCAATATCTTCGACGAGCACGCGGTGGTCGTCGAGGGCTACGGCGAGTTCACCGGCATGAACCGCGACGAGTGCCGCGAGGCCGTCATCAAGTGGTTCGAGGAGCACGACCTGCTCGATCACGTCGAGGACCTTGATCACTCCGTCATGCACTGCTACCGCTGCGACGCCGCGCTTGAGCCGTGGCTGTCCGAGCAGTGGTTCGTGGCCGTTGACAAGCTCAAGGGGCCGGCGCTTGACGCCGTTAACTCCGGTAAGGTTACCTTCCACCCCGCGCGCTGGACGCAGACCTACACCACCTGGATGGAGAACCTTAAGGACTGGTGCATTAGCCGCCAGCTGTGGTGGGGCCACCGCATCCCCGTGTTCTACTGCGAGGACTGCGGCTGGGAGGACGCTCTTACCGAGGACACCGATGTGTGCCCCAAGTGCGGCGGCCATCATGTGCATCAGGACGAGAACGTGCTGGACACCTGGTTCAGCTCGCAGCTGTGGACCTTCGCCACGCAGGGCTGGCCGCAAAAGCCGGAGCTGCTCGAGGGGCATCACCCCACGACGGCGCTCGTCACCGCGCGCGACATCATCGCGCTGTGGGTTGCCCGCATGGTCATGAGCTCGCTGTACTTCCTGGACGAGGTGCCGTTTAAGGACGTCGTCATCTACCCGACGATTCTGGCCAAGGACGGCAGCCGCATGTCCAAGTCCAAGGGCAACGGCGTTGACCCCATGGACCTCATCGGTATGTACGGCGCCGACGCCATGCGTTACAACCTGCTGACGCTGTGCACCAACAACCAGGACGTCAAGTTCGACGCGAACATCGACAAGAAGACTAAGAAGCTCATCGACAGCCCGCGTACCGACCAGGCCAAGTCGTTTGTGACCAAGATTTGGAACGCCAGCCGCTTCCTGCTTATGAACATGGAGGGCTACACGCCCGGCGAGCCCGTCGTTGAGACGCCGGCCGACGCCTGGATGTTCAGCCGCCTGGCCAAGGCCGTGAAGATGGTCACCGAGGGTATTGAGAACTACACCTTTGGCGATATGGCCCGCGGCGTGCAGCAGTTCTTCTGGAACGAGGTTTGCGACTGGTACGTCGAGGTCACCAAGGCCCGCCTGAAGGGCGAGGGCCGTCTGCAGGCGCAGCGCAACCTGATCTTTGTGCTCGACACCTCCATTCGCCTGATGCACCCGCTTATGCCGTTTGTCACCGAGGAGATCTGGGACAACATGCCGGCGAGCGTGCTCGATCTGGACGCCGAGGGCAACGTTGACCGCGCCGAGGCGCTCATGATCGCCAAGTGGCCTGAGCCCGCCAACTATGCCAAGTATGTCGACGAGGACGCCGAGCGCGCGTTTGAGCTGTGCCGCGCCGTCGTTTCCGCCGCCCGCGCCACGCGTTCGCGTTATCGCTTGAGCCCCAAGGCCGAGCTCGACGTGGTCGTGCGCGCCGGTGCCGAGGATATCGAGAAGCTCGAGAGCCTGCGCTCGACCATTGAGCCGCTGGCTAACACCGCTTCGCTGGTCATGGGTACCGACGTCGAGAAGCCGGCTGCGAGCATCGCCGTGGTTGATGGCGGCGTCGAGGTCTTTGTGGTGCTCGAGGGCAAGGTTGATCTTTCGGCCGAGAAGGCGCGCCTGGAGAAGGAGATTGCCGCGGCCCAGAAGGAGCTCGCCGGCTGCGAGAAGACGCTGGCCAACGAGGGCTTTGTGGCCAAGGCCGCGCCTGCCGTGGTCCAGAAGAAGAGGGACCGTGCAGCTGAGCTCAAGGAGATCCTGGCGGCGCTGACCTCGCAGGTTGCTGACTTCTCGTAGGTCTAACTTGGGGACGCGTCCCGATGCTTTGCTCTCCGCTGCGGACAGTCCTGCGCAAGACGGACAGCACATTAAGTGCTGTCCTTTGCGTGCGGAACTTGCGGCGAGCAAAGCATCGGGCAGCTCCTAGTGCGGTTACGTGGTCGTTTGCAACTGGTTAGTTGGTGCCACTGGGTTGTGGCCTTGAGGTCGCTGCAAAGCGGTGTTTGGCTGATATTTTGAATGGGAGGGGCTCGTTGTCGATTCGGGCCTCTTTTTATGTTGAGGGGACTTTGGGTTATGGCTAAGCGTTCTGGGTCGTATGTCGTTCCTTTCTCGTTTGAGTTGCTTTCGTTTGATGAGGCTGTTGGGCTGGCTGCTGATACGGGGCGGATTTCTGGGGATGCTGGTCCTCTGCTCGAGACGGTTGTCGATATGCTCGATGAGCTGGGACGTCCGGATGAGTATTTCGATTGCATTCAGGTTGCCGGTACCAATGGCAAGACATCGACCACGCGTTTTTCGGCTGCTATCTTGCGTGGCGAGGGGCTCAAGACGGCGCTGTATACGTCTCCGCAGCTTGTGCACTATCCCGAGCGCATGGAGGTCGACGGACGCGTCGTGAGCGATGAGGCGTTTGCCCGTGGCGTTTCTGCCGCTGTCGAGGCGGGGCGTCGCGTGAATGCGCACCGTGTGTCGGCAGGGGAGCGCGCCTATACCATCACGCCGTTTGACCTGCTGACGGCTGCCGCACTGGTTGTGTTTGCCGATGCTGCGGTGGACGTTGCCGTGCTCGAGGTTGGCATGGGCGGTCGTTGGGACGCCACGAGTGCGACCGATCCCGTTGCCGTTGCCATTACGGGCATTGGGCTCGATCACACACGTATTTTGGGCGACACGCTCGAGGCCATTGCAGGGGAGAAGGCTGCGGTTATTAAGCCTGGGCGCCTGGTTGTTTTGGGCGAGGGCACGCATGAGGCGAGCGTTCAGCGCGTGATGGATGCCCGTTGTCGCGAGTGCGGCGTCGTGCCGCTCGTGGTGAGTCATGCCACGACTAAGGTTCCGGCGCATGTGGGCGACACGGTTGAGTTTAGCTGCACCACGCCGCGTGCGATCTATACGTCGTGCATGGTCAAGCCAGCCTATCAGCCGCAGAATGTCGCGTGCGCGATTATGCTTTGCGAGGGGTATCTGGGTCGCGAGCTCGACCATGACAAGCTCGATGCGTCGCTTATGGGCTGTCCCACGCCGGGTCGCTTTGATGTGCTGGGAACTGATCCGCTCAAGCTGATTGACGCCTGTCATAACCCCCAGAGCTGCGAGAACTTTGTAAGCGCGCTGGACGAGATCGATCCGTGCGTAGAGAATCGACCCACGCTACTGTGCGCTGCGCTGGCCGACAAGGACGTGGCGGGCATCGTTGACGTTCTGGTTCCGGCGTTCCCCCGCGTGGTCGTGACGCAGACCGATTCCGATCGCGCCCTGCCGGCAGAGGAGCTCGCCGCCCTTGTGGACGCCGATAAGCTCGCGGGCGTATACCCGAGCGTGTCCGAGGCACTCGCTGCCTTCGATGCCGCGAGTGAGCCCTTCGTAGCAGCCGGCACCATCACCCTAGCCGGCGAAGTAGCCGGCCTGCTCCGCTAATCCATCCCCTCATCAGTTGCGGTGAAATGGGGACTGTTTTATGGGCTAGAAGCCTTAAACAGTCCGTATATCACCGCAACTCAAAAGCAGCCAATTTGGGACGGGGCTTTTGGCTGCCCTGTGCCCCGAGTTGACTCGCTTGCCACGAAATGGGCCTATCTACTACGTTTTACCGACTACCCTCGAGCACACGGAACATCGCGATATTAAAACCGCAGGTAGATGGCTTGCTGGTTCTAAAAAAGACCCGCATGGTCGACCCATGCGGGTTAAACGTAGTAGATAGGCCGTTTTTGTGGCGCGGTTTTGGTGGGATGCGGCAAAGGGGCCGCCCCTTTGCCGCATTGCCTAGTCTAGGCGGACCAGATCGTGGGGGTATGCGTTGAGAATCTCGACGCCGGACTCGGTAACTAGGGCCAAGTCCTCGATGCGGACGCCGGTGCGGCCGGGGAGGTAGATGCCCGGCTCGATGGAGAACGTCATGCCCGGCTCTACGACTTGCTCGTTGACGAGTGAAACGTCGCCTGGCTCGTGGTCCTGCAAGCCGATCGAGTGTCCCAGGCGATGCGTAAAGTACTGCCCATAGCCTGCGTCCTCAATCACGTCGCGCGCGGCACGGTCCAGGTCGCACATGCGAACGCCCGGTGCGATGAGCGCCTCGGCGGCCTCGTTGGCGCGGCGAACGATGTCGTAGATGCGTGCGGTCTCATCGTCCGGCTCGCCCCAAAAGAACGTGCGTGTCATGTCCGAGCAGTAGTTGCGATGGCGCCCGCCAATGTCGAACAGCACCACGTCGCCGCGCTTGAGTACCGTATCGTCGGGCTCGTGGTGCGGGTCGCCGGCGTTGGCGCCAAAGCTCACGATGGGTGGAAAGCTAAAGCCCTCGCAGCCGTTCTTGCGGTACAGACCGAGCATCTGATCGGCAATTTCGCGCTCCGTTACACCTTCGTGGACGAGCTTGATCGCGTCGGCCATCACGGCGTCGTTGGCTGCCGAGGACACGCGCATAAGCTCCTGCTCGGTAGCGTCTTTGTAGGTGCGTGCGGCGGTGACGGCAAAGTCGCCTAGGAAGAACTCGCTCGCGGCGTGACGCTCCATGAGGGGCATCAAAAAGCCGGAACGCATGACGGTGTCGATGCCGAGTGGTTTGTTCGGATCGACCTCACGAACGATGGCGTCGGCCACGACGTCAGTATCGGTGTGATAGGCCACGTGGGCATTGTCGTGCTCGGGCAGCTGATGCAGCGCGTTGACCAAGACCACAGGCTCGCTATCGCGTGCGAGCAGCACGCCGCAAAAACGCTCGAACATATCGGCATAAAAACCGGTCAGGTAGTAGATCGACCACGGGTCGTTTACGAGTAGCTGCGCGCCGGGGTGCTGAGCCTCGAGTGCATCGAGCACGCGCGCCACACGCTGATCATCGACATGTGCCATACATCGTCCTTTCGCTAGGGTGCCACCATGGTATCCCAAGCCCGGCACATAGGGACGTTCCTTTTATGCCGGCACCTTGGGACGCTCCTTTGCATCCCATGCGGCCCTCATAAGTTGCGGTGAAATACGGACTGTTTAGCGGCCTGAAGCCATAAAACAGTCCGTATTTCACCGCAACTGCGGAGGAGGACCGGGCGGATGGTGGAGTAGCTAAAAGTGCCCCGTCCCTAATTAGCTACTTGGGCTCGGTCGATATCCATGCTGGCGATTAGGTCGATGTTGGTGTTGAGGAGGTCCTTCAGCACGACGTTGCCCATGCGGATGGGGGCGTTGACGACTAGGCCGCGGATGAGGTCCATGGCTTGGGCGTGGAGCGCCAGCGGGATGGCTTCGGCCGTGCGCACGGGGAGCAGTGCTTCGTCGCCGCCGGAGACGGCCACGGTCGTCGTGAGCACGCGCATGGGACAGGTGAGCTCCTGATGTGCGAATTTATCGCCGCGCGGGCAGTTGTTGCCGGTTACGGAGCGCACTTCCACCACGGCGCCATTGGCGTCGCGCTCCACCTCTACGGTCAGAAGGCATTCGGATGGGCAGGTCGTGCAGTTGAATTTGAGCGTCTCGATCGCGTTCGTGCTCATGGCTCTACGCCTCCTCAACGGGATCGACAGATAGGATAATCTCGCTAGCACCTAGGTCGAGCGCATGCTGAATCACCTTTGCCGGTAGCGGGAAGCTTTCCATAACGCTCGGCTTAAACGCGCGGACCTTGCCGACGAACAGTTCCTCGCCGTCGGCCAAGATCCTCACGCAGGCGGCATTGACTGGCCGGCGCACGCGGAAGTTGAGCTTGGTGAGTGCCACGGTCGTAATGCGTCCCGGCTGCGCGTATCCCGCAACGCCGGCAGGGGAGACGGTGAGTTCGCAGTCCGGAACGGCGCCCGCGCCGGTCCCCAGCGCGTACGCCGCCGCGGCTGCGCCGGCGCGCTCGGACTCGGTTGTTACGTTGTCGGCCAGGTCGTGCACGTGCAGCACGTTGCCGCAGGCAAAGATGCCCGGCACGCCCGTTTGCAGGCTCTGGTCAACCACGGCGCCGCGCGTGCGCGGGTCAAGTTCAACGCCCGCGCCCACCGAAAGCTCGTTCTCGGGAATCAAGCCCACCGAAAGCAGCAGCGTGTCGCACGGAACAATGCGCTCGGTTCCCGGAATGGGCGCCAGGTGCTCGTCGACCTGGCTCACCTCGACGGCTTCCACGCGGTCGTGCCCGATCATGCTCGTGACCGTGGTGGACAGGTGCAGCGGAATGCCAAAGTCGTCCAGGCAGTTCTTGACGTTGCGGCGCAGACCGTTGGCGTACGGCATGAGCTCGTACACGCCCTCGACCGAAATCCCCTCGAGCGTGCAGCGGCGCGCCATGATCAGCCCGATGTCGCCCGAGCCCAAAATGACGGCGCGCGAGCCGGGCTTGAGGTTTTCGATATTGATGTATCGCTGCGCCAGGCCGGCCGTAAACACGCCGGCGGGGCGGCTGCCAGGGATCTTGATCTCACTGCGCGTGCGCTCGCGGCACCCCATGGCAAGGACGACCGCACATCCGGTGAGCTGCAGCATGCCGTCACGGCTCATGAGCGTGACGGTATGGGTGACGCCATCTTCTGCGTTCTCGTCTGCACCCGACGCGCACTCGCCTGAATCAATCCCAATCACCATGCTGTTCAGGAACAGCACAATGTCGGTTGCGTGCACCTGGTCGATAAAGCGCTGCGCGTACTCGGGACCGGTGAGCTCCTGCTTAAAGTGCGAAAGACCAAAACCGGGGTGGATGCACTGGCGCAGGATGCCGCCCAGGTGTTGCTCGCGCTCCACGATGGCCACGCGTGCGCCTGCCTTATGCGCGGCCAGCGCGGCCGCCATGCCGGCAGGTCCGCCGCCGATAACGACCACGTCGAACGCCTGCGTCGGTACTGACTCAACGGCACCGCTGTCTGTAGCACTCGATTTGAATTCCGCCATCCTAGCGCACCCCCTTCAGCAGTCCCTCGACCAACCAAGATCCGGCATCCTCCAACAGCACCTCGCTGGGGTCGCAGCCCAACTCGCGGGCAAGGATCGCAACCACGCGGCTCTGGCAAAAACCACTTTGGCACCGGCCCATGCCGGCACGACAGCGGCGCTTGACGCCCTCGACCGAAACCGCGCCCGGGCGGCGTCGAATCGCGGCCACGATCTCGGCCTCGGGCACCGTCTCGCAGCGGCAGACAATCTGTCCCCACGCGGGGTCGGACTCGATGAGCTCCTCCTTGCGCGCAAGCGGCGCGCGGTCAAAGTCGTCCGGCGCATGGCGGATCGGGTCCCAATCGGCACGTTCGCGCAGGGCCACGCCAGCGTCGCGCAGTACCTGCTCCATGCGCTCGGCAATGGCCGGCGCGCTTGCCACGCCCGGCGACTGAATGCCTGCCGCCTGGAAAAGTCCCGGCACCACGGCCGACTGTCCAATAAAGAAGTCGTTCGTTCCCTGAATGACCGGACGCCCGCCGGCAAATGCGCGCACCACGCGGCGCGTATCCAGATCGGGCACTAGCTTGCGCGCGCCGGTCAGCAGCGCGTTCACATCGCTCGCATAGGTCTGCGTGTCGCCCGGCTCGCGCACGGCAGCCGTGGCGGTGATCACGGTGTTGCCGTGCACGGTGCCCGTGACGATAACGCCCTTCGATATCGGCGTCGGCACGGGGTAGAGCGGCATGAGCGTGCGCGGCTCTTTGTCAAGCACCACGATGTTGCCCTGGCGCCAGACCATCTGGAACTCCTCGGCGCCCGCCATATGCGAGATGTCGGCGGCGCCGTTGCCCGCGGCGTTGATCAGGTAGCGGCAGCGCACGTTGCCAGCGGGGGTCGCCAGCGTAAAGTGCGCGTCGTCGCCCGAGCCCGCGACTTCAATTGCTTCCACCGACGCGGACCGCATAAACGTCACCCCGTTGGCCACGGCGTTCTCCAACGCGGCGATGGCAACCTCAAACGGGTCGACAAACCCAGTCGAGGGGCACCACAACGCGCTCGTCGCATCGGCACTGGCGCGCGGCTCAAGTTCATGGATGCGGTCGGGTCCGACGATCGACAGCTCGGGCACGCCGTTGGCAAGGCCATTGCTACGCAGCTGCTCCAGTTGCGCACGGTCCTCGTCGTTAAAGCCCAACACCATCGACCCGGTGCGGCAGAACAGAAAGCTCAGCTCCTGCGCCCACGTACCGTACAACTCGCAACCACGGGCGTTGACCTGCGCCTTTACGGTTCCCGGTGCCGGATCGTAGCCGGCGTGCACCAGGCCGCCGTTGGCCTTCGATGCGCCCAGCGCGATATCGTTAGCCGCCTCGACCACGCAAATGGACAGGTCAAATCGCGCGAGCTGCCGCGCGATGGCGCATCCGGTGATGCCGGCGCCGACAATCGCGATATCAAACGTTTCTGTCACAGTGCCTCCCAGACGAGTTGACAGGCCGTCAATAAGACTATCCTACGGTTTAGACACCCCCAGCGCGGCGGCAATGCGGCGAACAGCCCCGCAACACCCGCCAACGGCAGGCGAGGGGAGACCCGGCAACGTCGACAACCTCGTCTGCCGTCCCTCGTGTCGGAGATTTGTCTCGATCTATAACATCTGGGGCTGGTTTTGCAGAGTAGCTGTTACAGATTGAGACATTCGGCCAGGACGTTTTCATTTGTCTCAATCTGTAACAGTTAGCTGATGATTTGGGTTGTAGATGTTACAGATCAAGACGTTAGTCTGGAGGGTCCTCCGTTCGTCTCGATCTGCAACATCTAGACCCGGATTCCGCTCCCACCTGTTACAGATTGAGATGTTTGTGTCCGCGCCGGCCCCGCCCCTAGCTGTAGTCCCATATAAACAAACCCCGTGGTAAACTTGACCGGACTGTTAATATTCCGAAAGGTACCCGTAATGTCCAAGTACATCTCCGAGCTCATGTCGCCGCAGCTTATGGGCGTCGTCTATGCCTTCGTTGGCTTTATCATCGCCCTGTATGTGCTGTCGGTCGTCTATGTGTTTATCGACGCTCGCCGCCGCGGCGCCAGCGCCTACGTGGCATGGGGCATCATCGCCCTCATCCCGTTTGTGGGCCTCATTGCCTACCTGGTCCTGCGCCCGCACTCCTACGCGTCCGACCGCGAGGAGCAGGAGCTGGACATGGCCCTGCGCGAGCGCCAGCTTGCCCAGTACGGCACCTGCCCGCAGTGCGGCGCGCCCATCGAGAAAGACTTTGTGGTCTGCCCGGTGTGCGATACCCAGGTTCGCAATGTCTGCCCCAGCTGCCATCGCCCGCTCGATGCGCACTGGAAGGTCTGTCCCTACTGCCGAACTCGCATCCAGTAACGCATCCATCGCCGGGCCGGCCGCAAGCCACGGGCACGCCTCAAGCCATGCGCACCCCGCCCCACGCGATGAAGCATGCGTAGAAAATCGCCCGCCGTGCCATTAAGGTGCGGCGGGCGCTTGTATACCAAGGCAACCTGCCTATAATGATGCAAGTTAAAACGCCGAGCGCATCGCACGCACTTGCATTAGGCATCCGAGAGGAGAAAACATACCCATGAAGGCACTCTACAATGACGGTTCGGTGGCCGAGCTCCCGCAGGACGAGGTCACGCACGTCATCCGTCACTCCGCCGCGCACATCATGGCGCAGGCCATCAAGCGCCTGTACCCCGAGGCCGACTTTGCCTACGGCCCCGCGACCGACAATGGCTTCTACTACGACGTCGACCTGCCCGAGGGCGTCAAGATCAGCGAGGACGACTTCCCCGCGATCGAGGCTGAGATGAAAAAGATCGTCAAGGAGAACCTCAAGTTCTCCGTGTACGAGAAGCCCCGCGCCGAGGCCATCGCCCTTATGGAGGAGCGTGGCGAGAAGTACAAGGTCGAGCATATTGGCGACTTGGACGACGACGCCCGCATCACCTTCTACCAGCAGGGCGACTACATCGACATGTGCGTCGGCCCCCACATCTGCTACACCAAGGCCCTCAAGGCCTTTAAGCTCACCGGCGTCTCGGGCGCCTACTGGAAGGGCGACAAGGACAACAAGATGCTCACCCGCATCAACGGCGTTGCCTTTGCCACTAAGGAAGAGCTCGACGAGCACATGCACATGCTGGAGGAGGCTAAGAAACGCGACCACCGCAAGATCGGCCGTGAGATGGACCTCTTTATGATGCGCGACGAGGCCCCCGGCTTCCCGTTCTTCCTGCCCAACGGCATGATCCTTAAGAACACGCTGCTGGATTACTGGCGCGAGATTCACCACAAGGCCGGCTACGTGGAGATCTCCACGCCGCTCATCATGAACAAGCAGCTGTGGAAGACCTCGGGCCACTGGGACCACTACAAGGACAACATGTACTCCACCGTTATTGACGACGAAGAGTACTGCATTAAGCCCATGAACTGCCCGGGCGGCGTGCTGGTGTACGCCTCCAAGCCGCACTCCTACCGCGAGCTGCCCATTCGCGCCGGCGAGATTGGCCTGGTGCACCGCCACGAGCTGCGTGGCGCCCTGCACGGCCTGTTCCGCGTGCGCTGCTTTAACCAGGACGACGCCCACCTGTTTGTGCGTCCCGACCAGCTGACCGACGAGATCGTGGGCGTGGTCAACCTCATCGACTCCGTGTACCAGAAGTTTGGTTTTAAGTACCACGTTGAGCTTTCCACCCGCCCCGAGGACTCCATGGGCTCCGATGAGGACTGGGCACGCGCCGAGGAGGGCCTGCGCACTGCTCTTGAGCAGCTGCACATGGACTACGAGGTCAACGAGGGCGACGGCGCCTTCTACGGCCCCAAGATCGATTTCCACCTGGAGGACTCGCTCGGCCGTACCTGGCAGTGCGGCACCGTTCAGCTCGACTTCCAGATGCCGCTCAACTTTGACCTGGAGTACGTGGACGCCGACGGCACCAAGAAGCGCCCCATTATGCTGCACCGCGTATGCTTTGGCTCCATCGAGCGCTTCATCGGCATTCTGATTGAGCACTTTGCGGGCAAGTTCCCCACTTGGCTCGCTCCCGTGCAGGTCAAGGCGCTTCCCGTCTCCGAGAAGAGCCGTGACTACGCCCACGAGGTGTGCGCCAAGCTGGAGGAGGCCGGCATTCGCGTGGTTTGCGACGACCGCGACGAGAAGATCGGCTACAAGATCCGCGAGGCACGCAGCATCGACCGTGTGCCCTACATGCTCATCCTGGGCGAGAAGGAGGTCGAGGCCGGCAACATCTCCGTCCGCGATCGCTCCAACGAGACCGTTCAGATGAGCGTTGACGAGTTTGTGGCCAAGGTGCTCGAGGAAATCAAGACCCGCGCCTAAGGCAAGCTTTACAACAATTAACAAAGGCGACCGTCCATAAAGGGCGGTCGCCTTTTTTTGTTGCACAAAAAGGTACAGGTTTTTGTAGAGGGTATGGAGATGCATCTACCGGCAGTACATTTTGCGTAATCTGGGCAATCGCTGATTAATTGCTTATATAGTGGTCTATGTCGAAAGATACAAAAACCTGTACTTTTGCGACTGCGCCTAGCTGCGAGCGAGAAGCCTGTTCTAAACTTCCCTGCATTTGCGTGCATCGCAAAGCCAAAAGAGGGGGCGAGAACATGGAACAGACGGCACGGCGCCAAGAGCAGCTGCCAGGCGCATTTAACGGCGTCACCACCAACAGCCAGCACGGCCGCGTCCGCTGGTATCTGGTTCACACCCCTAATGGAAAAGAGCGCGAGACCTGCGAAAAGGTTCGCCGCATTATCCCGCACAACCTTATGCAGGACGCTTTTGTGATGCAAAAGGAGTTCTGGTTTAAGTGGGATGGCGCCTGGTCGCTCCAAACCAAACCCATGTACAAGGAATATTTCTTCGTCGCCACGCACGATGCCGCCGCGCTCGATAGGGCTTTGGCCCAGTTGAGCTTTGGCTGTCGCATCGCCGGCAGTAGGGAGCGGGCGTATATGCCCATGCCGGACGACGCGCAGGACTGGTACCGCAGCGTGCTGGACGACGACGGCGTGGTGCGCAACAGCGTTGCGCGCATAGAAGATGGCGTGTTGCACATAGAGCAGGGTCCCTTGGTGGGGCAAGAGGCCCGCGTTAAAAAGATCGACCGTCATAAGCGCTGGTGCCTGGTAGACGTGGGCGAAGGCGACTCCGCTTTTAGTGAGTTGCTGCCGCTCGATGTTCCCAGCAAGACGCAAGGGAGACGTTGCACCAGCTATTCGTTCGCATTTTGAATTTACCGATTAGGGGATCCCTGGGGAACGGGGACGTAAGTTTGACTGTGGCTGCTAAAGAAGTAACAGAGAGCAATGCGCCCGCGGGGGCGGCGCTGATTGCTCAGGCCATGGACCGGCGTGAGGGCGCCGCCAGCTACAGGGCCATGCAATCCATCATGGACTGGGACAACTCGCGCCTGGCCTACCGGGCCATAAAGCGCACGTTTGATATCGTTTTCAGCGGTGTTGTGCTCGTCCTCATCGCGATCCCCGGTCTGGTGTTGGCCGCGGCCATCCGCCTTGAGAGCGAGGGCAACCCCTTCTACAGCCAGATCCGCGTGGGCCAGACCCACCGCGATGGCAGCCTGTCCACCTTCCGCATGTGGAAGTTCCGCTCCATGTACAAGGACGCCGACGAGCGCCTCGCCGAGCTCAAGGAGCAGAACGAGATCGCCGGCGCCATGTTCAAGATGAAGGAGGACCCCCGCGTCACCAAGATCGGGAAGTTCATCCGCAAGCACTCCATCGACGAGTTCCCGCAGTTCCTGAACGTGTTCCTGGGCCAGATGTCCGTCGTGGGCCCGCGCCCGCCGCTGCCCAACGAGGTTGCAGAGTACACCGAGTACGACCTGCAGCGCTTGGCCGTGAAGCCGGGAATTACCGGCTGGTGGCAGGTTACGGAGCGCAACTCGACCGGATTCGACGGGATGGTTCGTCGCGACCTGGAATACATTGCGCGACGCGGGCTCCTCACCGATTTGAGAATTATCGCCCTCACCATCATCGAAGTGATCACGGGAAAGGGTGCGTGCTAGATGGATCTTTCAAAAGCCAAAGTGTGTATCCCGAGTTCAAGTGGAGGACATCTGACTCATATGTGGCTCTTGAGGCCATTTTGGTCACAAGCTGCCGATAGGTTCTGGGTGACCTTCGACAAGGAGGACGCGAATTCTCTTCTGGAAGGGGAGCGCGTCTACCATTGCCACTATCCGACGAACCGCAACATCCCGAACCTGCTGAAGAACACGGTTCTCGCCTGGAAGGTGCTCCGCAAGGAGCGTCCCGATCTGATCATCAGCTCCGGTGCCGCGGTTGCGGTGCCGTTCTTCCTGATCGGAAAGTTGTTCGGGTCCAAATGCGTCTACGTGGAGGTCTTCGATCGCGTGGACAAGCCCACGATGACTGGTCGCATGCTCAACGGCGTGGCCGACCTATTCGTAGTGCAGTGGCCAGAACAGCTCGATGTCTACAAGAACGCCGTTGACCTCGGCTCTATCTTCTAGGGAGGGACGCGCATGGTATTCGTGACCGTGGGCACCCACGAGCAGCAGTTCGACCGCCTGGTCAAGGCGGTTGACGATCTCAAGGCGGACGGGACGCTCGTTGAGCCCGTCTTTATCCAGACGGGTTACTCGACGTACGAGCCCGTCCACTGCGCCCACTCGCAGTTCGTGCCGTTTCGACAGATGAAGAGCTACATGGAGGGTGCCGATGTGGTGATCACGCACGGCGGCCCCTCAAGTTTCATCGAGGCCATGGCTGCAGGCAAGGTACCCGTCGTTGTGCCCCGCAGGGGCGACCTTGACGAGCATGTGAACAACCATCAGGCCGACTTCGTGCGCATCGTCGCGGAGCGCCAAGGCGGAATCGTGCCCGTCTACGACGTGATGGACCTTTCCGCCGCCATCGAGCGCGCCCGCGAGCTCTCGCGCGGCGTCACTTTTAAGAGCCACAACGCCGAGTTCTGCCGAGAGCTCGAGAGACTGATAGAAGGAATTTAACCGCATGACTAAACCCCGCGCCGGCATACTCAGTATGCAGAGGATCTACAACTACGGGTCCTTCCTGCAGGCTTTCGGCCTGAAGTCTATCCTGGAGTCCCTTGGCTGCGATGTGCAGTTCGTTGACTATGAGCCTGGCAAGTGCCTGGTCACGTCCCCGTCATCGAAGAAGGGTGTCGCTCGCAAGGCGGAGAAGGCCCTCGAGGTATTCCGCTACGACGCTCCGCTCAGGGACAAGCTCGCCTTCATCCGCTACAAGCGCACCTACGCCCAGCGCTTCTACCCGATGCTCGGCGTCACTGAGGAGCCCAACCTTGATCCCGACATCGACCTCTTGGTCATCGGCAGCGACGAGGTGTTCAACTGCGTGCAGGATAACGCTAATGTCGGCTTCACGCCCGCGCTTTTCGGCACCGGGTCGCGCGCCGGACGCAAGGTGACCTACGCCGCTTCCTTCGGCAACACCACGCTCGATAAGCTTGACCGTTACGGCAAGCGCGAAGAGGTCGCGGGCTACCTCAAGCGTCTCGACGCCGTCTCCGCTCGCGATGCCAACACGGGCGCCATTGTCGAGTCGCTTACGGGGGAAACACCGGCCTTCAACTTGGACCCGGTGCTCGCCTACGACTATTTTGGCGAGTGCAGGTTGATTCCCGCCGAGGTCGAAGAGGACCGCTATATGATCGCATACGGCTACTCGGGCCGTCTCACGGCCGAGGAGTGCGCCGCCGTGCGTGCCTATGCCGATCAGCGCGGTCTCAAGGTGCTCAATATCGGTGGGGTGCAGGGCGTCTGTGATCGCTTCGTGGATTGCTCGCCCTTTGAGGTGCTCGCCTACTTCAAGCATGCGGATGCCGTGGTAACCGACACGTTCCATGGCACCATTTTCTCGACGATCGCCCATACGCCTTTTGCAACGTTCGTACGTAGCTCGGGCTATGGTAACTCGCAGAAGCTGAATGATTTGCTCGATCGTCTCGGACTGCTGGACCACGTTGCATCGCTTGAACAGCTCCCTCAGAAGTTGAGCGCTCGTGTCGATTGGAGCTCCGTAGATGATCGCATCGAGCAAGAGCGGAAAAAGACTTACAGCTATCTTTGTGAGCAGATCGCGACTGCAGTTGAGGGGCGATAGCGTGAAGTTAAAATCTCTCGCAATCAGGCTGGCTCGAACTGTACAGGGCTGGCATGTAGCGCTCCCGTTTCGTGTCGATATCCTTAGAGCTACCGGTTTAGATATTCATCCTACCGTTTTAATTCGCAGCAATGTTCTATTTCAGGTGAAAGAGCTCGAGGTTGGACCGAACGCCTTTATTGGAAACGGTTGCAGCTTTTATGGAAGCGTTCGGTTTCCGTGCAAAGTGACTATTGGCGAACAGACCAAGGTTGCTCCTGAGGTTATGTTCTGCTGCTCGACTCATAGCTTAGGTCTTGCCGAGCGGCGTGCTGGGGAGACATATAACCGCGATATTCATGTTGGGAAGGGCTGCTGGATTGGAACGCGTTCCACGATTTTGCCCGGTGTGAATATTGGCAACGGATCTATTATCGCTGCTGGTGCAGTTGTCGCAAAAGATGTCCCTGCGAATTGCCTCGCGGGGGGGGGTTCCTGCTCGAGTTATCAAGATGTTGGACGAAAGGTAGCCTAGTTTGAGTGCTGTTGTAGCAAAAGATATAAAAGTTACGGTCATTGTCCCTGTTTACAACGTTGCTAACTACGTTTCACAGTGCGTTGAATCTATCCTTGCTCAGTCTTATAAAAATCTGGATATCATTCTTGTCGACGATGGCTCCACTGATGGCTCAGGTGCGATATGCGACGCATTCACTGCTTTAGACGAACGTGTGCGTGTTTTTCATTTTGAAAATGCTGGCGTTAGCGCTGCTCGCAACAGGGGCATTAAGGAATCTTGCGGAGAGTGGATTTGTTTCGTTGACGGTGACGATCGCGTCTTTCCCGACTATGTTGAATGTATGCTCAATTTGGCACTTGAAAAAGGCGCTGAAGTTGTGAGTACGACCGAGTTTATGTGCGACTATGATAAGGACCAGGTTGTTAATGACAAGATTGAGGTCATCACTGGACAAGAGGCTGTCCGCCGGATTCTTTGCTATAAACTGCCGATAGGTTGCTATAGTAAGCTATTCCGTAAGGTTTTCCTTGAAGAGAATGGGATTAAATTCTTTGAGGATCTTGCCGTTGGTGAAGGGTTTAATTTTAATTGCCTTGCTTTTGGACGCGCTGATAAAGTAGCCGTTTGCCGTAGGAAGATCTACTTCTATCGTAAGGACAATCCGAACAGCGTCACCACGAAGTTTAATCCCGTCAAATGGGAAAATGGTATCTATGCCATTGAGCGTATTCGTGAGAATCTTCTCGAGGAGTCGCCAGATATTCTGGTGGCGTGGCGTTACGCATGGTGGCGTACAAACTCAGATGCCTATGACCTTATAGTTCTTTCTCATTCTGAGAAGAGCTGTCCCGAACTTTATGAGCGGACTAGAAAAATTGTCAAATCGGAGGCGCTGTTCGCCTTTAAAGCCCCTGTTTCTTGTCAGGACAAGGTGCGAGCACTTGTTATGAAGGTATTCCCGAGGGCAATTCCATGGGCGATGCTTCAACGGCGTAAGCTGCATAATGTGGAAGTGGAGACTCAGGGATGAGTGCAGTTAAGGTGCTTCTCGTCTGTACGGGAGGAATCAAGAACGATGGAATTACATCATGGGCTATACAGACGTTCGGAGCCATGGATAAGGCCGGTCTTGATTTAACAGCCGTTGCATGGGAAGACTCGCCTGGGGATGCAGTCGAAAGGGTCGAATGTGCTGGCTTCACGGTTATTCGGCTTCCAAACAGAAAAACCCATCTGAGAGAGTATCTACATTCTTTTGATGAATTGCTTGAGCAGGGATTTGACGTGGTTCATGCGTGTGGGAGCAGCTCTCTCTTGGGGATGGAGCTTTCGCTCGCGAAGCGTGCTGGAACGGGGATGCGAATTGCGCATTCTCATAATACGGTATGTTCCCATCGCGTGGCTGATAGGATTTTAAGGCCCTTACTCTACAACGCTGCAACTGACTTAATTGCCTGTGGGATGGATGCCGGCAGTTGGCTTTTCGCTAAAAAACGGTTCAGCGTTATCCCCAACGGTAAGGACCCCGTTTCATTCCGATTTGATTCTGTCAAGCGTCAAAGGGTGCGCGAGATGCTTGGTATTAACGATGACACCATTGCTATCGGTCATGTGGGACGAATTAACGAACAAAAGAATCATTCGTTTTTACTTAACGTATTTAAGTCGTTTCTTATAAGCAACCGCGAGGCTCGTCTGTTTTTAATCGGTGATGATGGCGGACTAATGAGTGAAGTACAGAAACGGGTCGCAGATCTTGGCTTGCAGGACAAAGTCTTGTTTCTTGGACGCCGTACTGATGTCTCCGAACTGCTTAATGGTATGGACTGCATGGTGTTTCCTTCGTTGTACGAGGGCTTTCCAAATGTCGTAGTTGAATGGCAGTACAACGGCCTTCCCTGTGTGATCTCCGATACCATTACTGATGAGTGCGCCGTGACACCATTAGTTGATCGCATATCGCTCAAGAAGTCTCCTGATGATTGGGCTGCTGTAGTTGAACGTAAACTGTCCTACTCTGATCGTGCTAACGATTCGACACGGGCTTCGGAAGCTCTTCGAGCGTCTGGCTATGACGTGAATGAAAACGCAAAGATGCTCAAGCGTCTTTATTTAAAGGGCGTGGAGAGGAATAAGTAATGAATCCAGTGAAATGGGGGGCTAGCGCTTTACGCGTGCTGGTAGCGAAAGTTCGACTAGGCGGTAGGCTTAGAATAGATCGTGGATCTAAGCCAGTTTATCTTGGTCGTGGCGTGCGGCTTATGGTTAAACCTAATGGGCAAATTCATTTTGGCGCTGGTGCTTACATTGATGACTACTCGCGTCTTCAAGCGGACGATGGTGCGTCTTTGCATATTGGTAGCTATGCTTACTTAAACACTAATTGCCGCATTGTTGCAGCTGAGAACATCGAAATCGGATCCCATACCATGCTTGGCCCAAATGTATGCGTTTATGACCATGACCACGTGTTTGACGAGGATGGCGTTCACGGTGATTTGAAGTCTTCGCCTATTCACCTTGGCGAGCGCTGCTGGATTGCTGCGAATTCTCTTGTTACCCGTGGTGTAGAGATTGCGGACAATATTCTTATTGGGGGGGCGTCTGTAGTTACTGATTCCTTGTTGGAGCCGGGCGTCTACGTTGGTACCCCTGCGCGACTAATCAAACGCCTTTCTGATGAAAACCGGTGCGTTATTGATGGGAAAAAAGCTGAAAGTGATGGGAACCGTGTCTAATAATCTTGATATCAAAATTTCAGCCATTGTTCCCGTTTATAACGTAAAGTTGTATTTGCGACAATGCGTCGACTCCCTTCTCGCCCAAACTTATCCTTTCTTCGAAATTATTCTTGTCGATGATGGCTCAACCGATGGTTGTTCTTTGCTTTGTGATGAGCTTGCTGCTGCTAATGCTCAAGTCCATTCAGTGCACAAAGAAAATGCTGGCCTTGGTTATGCACGTAACACTGGACTGGATAACTTATCTGAGCTATCCGATTATGTCATGTTTATCGATTCGGATGATTGGCTTGAAGCTAATGCTGTGGAATGGCTTCTTGCCGCTATTCAGGGGGATGATGTTGACTGCGTCATTGGTGGGCACACAAAGAAAGACTGTACCGGTAAGACTCAATTTGTCTTTCAAATGGAAAATGCTTTCTATAATGGTGAAAAAGTCAGAGATGAATTGATTCCACGTCTATGCGGCAGCGCTCCTGCCGCAAGTGACTCTATACCGATGTCCGCATGGAGTTCCCTGTTTCGGGCAGACTGCATAAGAGAAAAGGCACTGCGTTTCCCCTCCGAACGCAATATGATTTCCGAGGATTTTGTATTTAAGTTTAATTTCCTGCTGCACGCTGACCGTGTGGTCGTAAGCGATTTTACTCAGTACTGTTACCGTACAAACCAAGGTTCTCTTACCACATCTTACAGGCCCGATCGCTTTGAGGCGTCCATGCACTTTTATCGTGAGGCTCTCCGGATGATTAGACAGGCAGCATTGTCCCAGGAGTGTATTACACGCCTGCAGAAGACGCTATTTATCTACGTCCGCATGTGTATTCATCAAGAGACGCCGAGTCTATCGGGAAAGAGGCACTCTCAGTGTATTGCCAAGCTTAAATCTATTTTGGGAGATGGCGAGTTTCATTCTGTTCTATCTGAATTTCCTTCTAGTGAATTGCATCTCAGACAGAGACTCTTTGTTTTTCTCTTAAAGAATAAAGCGGCTTTTCTTATTTTCTGGCTAAACAGTTTCGGTTTGATTTGAGGTGTGCTGGATGGGTATAGGTCATTGGCTTACCAGGACAATTAAAACGTCGGTTTGTGGTTACAGGGCTTACAGCGATACGTATATTAGAGAATTGCGTTCTAAGGGTGCAGTTATCGGTGAAGATGTGACCATCCACTATCCGATGAGAACGGTGATTGATGCTACTGCGCCGCATCTTATTACAATTGGCAACCACGTTAACATTACGGGGCCGGCCACTATTCTCACTCATGATTATTCTTGGTCAGTTGTTAAAGGTAAAACAGGCGAGATTTTAGGGAATCAGAAGCCAGTTGTTATTGGCGACAACGTTTTCATTGGCTGGGGTGCCACGATTTTATGTGGATCGATTATTGAAGATAACGTGGTGGTGGGGGCCCACGCAGTGGTTTCCGGCCTTGTTGATCATGATTCCGTCTGGGGTGGGGTTCCTGCAAGGCGGATTTGTTCTTTGGAACACTATCGAAAAAAACGCCTCACTTCTCAGATAGCTGAGGGTAAGATGTACGTCCACTGCTTTCGGGAGCGCTATGGACGTGACCCGCGCAAGGATGAGATTCCCGAGTACTTTATGCTTTTCTGCGGTGACGAAGAACTTGAAGGCAAACTTGCATTTCAGGTCAATCTCATGGGTACCGAGGAAAAGACAAAACGTTTAATGCGGGAAGCCGAGCGACCGTATCTTGACTATAACTCGTTTATTAAGGATTGCTGATGCCTGCTAGCCTGTCAGTTAAAGAACGCAAAGGTGTTGTGACATCGTTCAATGTTGATGTTTTTGTAACGTCCGCGCTCATGATTTTGTCTGTTTACAAGGTGGATATTGTACCGACGGCCATTATGCAGGGAATCAGATGCGCTGCTATTGCGATCTTGTTGCTGCTGCATTTTAAAGCTATTTGTGTTTTTCCGCACAAAGTGGCTCTTTTTGCATTTCCAATAGCAATGTCGATTTCTTCGCTCTGCGCTGGTTGTAGTTATCAAAATGTTGTCTTTGCGAGCGTGCAAGGTCTTAATATCATCTCGCTGTTTATTTCATGTTATGACATTGCGCGCAAGTACGGTTTATTTCAATTGTTTGACAGCGTCTTTTGGCTTTTGTTTGCGTTTAGTTTACTGAATGACCTAACGGTATTCGCTACCCATTTCAATAACTCATCCAGTCAATATCTGATGGGTAATAAGTTTACTGTTGGCGATATTCATACGTTGCTCCTTGGGCTTTATGCTGCTCTCCTTTCTGTTAGGCGTGGCTATCTACGCTATAACCGGGGAATTTATGTGGCTCTTGTTTTTGAATCTGCTATTGTGCTCGTAAAAGCGAGCGCGATGACTGCACTTCTTTGCCTGTTGTTGTCTGTTGCCCTTACTTTATTCCTTACCAACCGAGTTGCGCACAAATTGAGCGAGGGTTTAGTTATCACTATCGTGATTGTCGCTGCGAATGTAATTTACTTCGGAACGGGTATGCTGCTTAATATTCCGGCCGTTCAGTTTTTTATCCAGGATGTATTGGGGCGGTCTCTTACAATGACGGGTAGAACTCCAATCTATGATTGCCTCGAATTGTTGATCAACGAAAAGCCTGTTTTTGGATGGGGTTACGGAAACACGGCGGTCATGGCGCTTGTTGGTTATGGAAACGCCCAGAATGGAATCGCAGAGCTCATGGTCAACTATGGCGCATTTGGCGTGCTTGCTTTTTTTGCTACGGTAATAGGTCTTTTCCCTAGCGTGAAAAAGTTCCGTAGCCATAATCCGAGGCTTGTTGCGATCATATACGGCACTATTCTTGCATCTCTTGTCGAGATATCGTTCGGTCTAGTTTTTTTCTTCGCGTTGTCGTTGATATTCGCGGGGTCCGTTTTTCCTTTAAGGGACGATTTAAATAACATTTAATTGGGTGAGGCGATTGCGTGAACAGGAGAGATTCGATGGCGCCTCTTATTTCAATTGTGGTGCCGGTATACAACACGGCTGAATACATCGAACAGTGTGTACGCAGTATTTTATTGCAGGATTTCACCTTGTTAGAGCTTGTTCTTGTGGACGATGGCTCCACTGATGGCTCTTCTGGTTTATGCGATGAGTTTGCGACGGCAGATGAACGCGTGAAGGTAATTCACCAGGAAAATTCCGGAGTTTCAGTTGCTCGTAACAGAGGTTTTGATGTTGCGATTGGTCGCTACATTTGGTTTTGCGACAGTGATGACTGGATTGAACCTGGAGCGCTTGGGAAAATTGCATCCGTTATTGCAGAACGTTCGCCTGCGGCTATTTGTTTGACAATTAACCGTATCGGAGCCGATAGACGGGTTATTGGAAGATTTGAAGCCGCACGTGATAGCACTGGTCCGTCTGATGGTCCTTTGCAATGTAACAACTATCTGTTCGCGCACTCGCAAGTATTTCTTCGTACGTTGGGCGAGGGGTTACGCTTTAAAGAAGGCCTTGCGCTTCTTGAAGATCGAGACTATTTTTATAAACTATTTTGGCTTGCTGCAGGTAACACAGCGCGTATAACTGAGCCACTCTATAACTATCGAGTTGAGCGTGTCGATTCTGCCGTGCACGATATCAGTGCAGACAAGGCACTTGGAGCATTCCTCGTAAGCAAGGAGATTTTTGAAAATGAGTTGACAAAGGGTTTTCTGTCGCCTGCTTACGAAAGCATGGTTACATTCGTTCTTATGGCGTTTTCTGCATTGGGGAAAACAGAGGGTTATTCAATCAGATATAAACGTTTAGCTCGGTTTGTCTCAGAGAATGATCATTCTTCCCTTCTTCCGAGTTCTAAGAGAGCGAGACTGTCCATTGCCGTTCGTCATCCACGCGTTTTTATCTCTATTGTTCGTGTGAGAAGTGCTTTGAAGCCTTTCTTTAAGAGGCTTCAGAGTTACAGATCGAGGAGTTAGTTAAGTTGTTATTTGCAAGAAGCGGTGTGAAATCGGGCGCTATCGTTAGCTATGCGTACACGTTCGTCAATTCAATCGTGTCAATTATCTATGTTCCGCTGCTTCTCTCCAGTATTGGTCGGGAGGAATACGGTTTATATCAGCTGATTGGCTCAATAATGGCCTACATTGTCTCCATTAACGGGATTCTCGCTTCAGGCGTGGGTAGATATTACTGCATGTACAAAGCTGAGGACGATCAAACTAAGATGGAGAACACCCTGGCGATTGCAAAGCGGATGTATTGGGCACTTTCTGTTGTTACTGTTGCTGTGATTCTTATTGTTTCGATGGCCTTTCGTACGATTTATAGCACTTCATTTTCACAGGCGTTGGTTGATGAAGGTTCCGCGATGCTTCTCGTACTTGGTGTTAATTGCATTGTTGTGATGAATAACGCAATAACCATTGCTGCCATTACGGCCAATGAGAGATTTGTTTTTCTCAAGGGTACGCAGCTTGTTTCTCTTGTTGTCCAGGCAGTAATAGTTGTCGCGGTAGCACAACTGGTCCCATCCGCTATCGTCGTGTCAATAGTCGCTTTGCTTACGAATATTGTCTGTGCCTCTGTTCAACGCGTGTACGCAAGGCATATTTTACATATTCGGTATACCTTTCATGGCTGGGACCGCGTATTGGCTCATGGCATATTAGGATTTAGCGTTGCGATAATTCTAGTAACGTTAGCCGACTTGATTTTCTGGAAGACGGATCAGCTCATTGTTGGATATCTATTCGGGGCCGATTCTGTTGCGGTCTATTCCATTGGTGCTCAGATTTACCAAGCATATATGAATATCGGTATTGCAGTCTCCTCAGTGTTTCTTCCACGTGTTTCGCAGCTTTATCACGGAAATCATGATATGGCTGCCATTAGTGCTCTATTTATAAAGGTCGGGCGCATCTCTCTTATGATTTGCCTATTAGTTTTGGGCGCTTTTACCTTTTTGGGGCCTGACTTTATGGCACTTTGGGCGGGCGATAATTGTTTTGACTCATATCTTGTAGCAATTATTGTGATGGTGCCATTTACAATTGATTTGATTCAGAATCTCGGCCTTACCATTCTCCAGGTTATTGATAAATACTATTTTCGCGGGGCCATGTATCTTGTTATCGCATTGCTAAACGTTGTTTTGACTGTTGTTATGCTTAATGCGGTTGGTCTTGCTGGTGCAGCACTTTCTACGGCCATTGCAATGCTCATTGGTAATGGGTTTATCATGAACTGGTTTTACAAGGTCAAGGTCGGTCTTGATATTACGAATTTCTGGCGACAAATGCTTCCGATTGCGATTCCCGTATCTTTGCTTGTGGCCGTGTTTGCTTGTGTGTATTGGTTGGCCCCGATACCCCATGCTTCTTGGTTCGCCTTTATTGCTGCTGGCGTGTTTTGGGTTGTCGGTTATGTGTCCATCCTCTGGCGTTTCTCCATGAACGACTACGAGAAAGGTCTTGTTCGCAGCGTTTTGCACAAGCATTAATTAAATATTAGTTATCTGCACCAATCATTGACCTTGATTTGTTGCAAATCCGAATTTCTGGACGACGTGGTGGAACACGCTCGTGTACCATTTGCTGCGATTGAGGCGGACCGACGGTGGCGTCGCGAAAGTTGGTGTAATGGCCTTCCTTGACTCTGTTTCCAAGATCCGGACTCTATTGATATCCTAGACCGTATCCATGCTGTCGGTGACGCATAACTTCTTTCGCAAATTTACAACCGCATAGCTGAACACGGCCCGTGCCCCGTCATATGAATTCTAGCGGCTAGGCAACAAATCATTGACGAATGGGGTTCGGGCCGTGTTTGCGAACATCGTAACAGCCGACGAGGAATCGCTGCGCAAGGACATAACGAATCTGGTGAGGAAGACCTTCGATGAGACGTTCAGGGTGCTGATCGACGAGGAGGCTTCCGAGCTCGTCGAGGCTGAATAGTACGAGAGAATGGCGTGTCGGCGGTCCTGCTGCAGCGGCCACTACGCGAGAAGGCTCGTCAGCGGTGTCGGAGAGTCGAGTTCAGCGCGCCGAAACTACGCGTCGCCTTCCAGATGGCCGTCATCGAGCGCTACCGCAGGCGCAAGACCTCGGTCTAGGAGGCCGTCGTCGAGATGCGCTTCGCGGGTGCCTTGACCAGCAGGATTGAGGACGTATCCGGGCTTCTCTGGGGGCGCCGATGTCCTCCGGCACCGTCTTCAACTTCAACGAGAGGGTCTTAGCGTCCATCGAGACCTAGCGGGAGAGGTCGTTTGAGGACGGCTAAACCAATTTGCGAAATAATTTTGCCAGTACCAAGCGTTTGCTGATCAATAAAGCTACAAACGTCTTTTCTTTAATGCATTTTGTCTGCGGCCAGCGCCCAGGACTGGGCGGCCGAGCCGTTTGCGGGGTAGAGCCACACCTCGGCGCCCTCGCTCGTGTCGCACCACTTGCAGTCGAGCGCCATGCCGCTCGCCGCGCTCGTGATCGACCAGCCGCCGCCGCGGGC